>CAXUKA010000158.1:0-1447 GCA_964251335.1 uncultured Hymenobacter sp. | reverse complement strand
TGAGCAGGCGCTTGGCCAGCACCACGGGCGTGGCCCCGCCGGGCCACTCGTCGCTATCGCCCAGGCCGGGCCAGTCGAAAGCAATGACTTGCTTATCAGTAGCTAGCAAATGTACTAGTTCGCTGAATACTTGCAGGTTGTCGGGGTAGCCGTGCAGCAAGACTATCGCTTCGCCCTGGCCCAGGCGGGCTACTCGCAATTGGCCGCTTGGGTGCGCCTCTAAAGTAGTGTCAAGCAGCATGTAGGATAAGTTTTAGCTTGCCAGCGAACGGAATCAGGCCGAATAATCGTGCGCCAGACAATCGGCCGCCAGCACGCCCGCGATGGCACAAAAGCTCACCCACTGGCCGGGGTGCGTGCTGCTGCCAGTGAGGTACAGTCCCTTCACCGTGGGGCTGCGGTGCGCGAGGCGGCCCTTGAGCATGAGGCGCGATGTCATCACGGGGTTCATGCTATCGCGATAGAGGTTGTAGTCGCGGCCCCACTCAAAGGTGGTGCGGCGGTGCAGCACTTTGTATTCGCTGATGCCCTCCTGCCACCAGGGTTCGGCGAGTTGCTGGTCAATGAGTTGGCGTTGGCCATCCGCGCCCAGCGCTTCGGCCTCGGCGTGAGCCAACGGCGAGATAAGCCGCGCCGGATACCAGCCATCCTGTGCCAGTTCGGGGGCCAGCAGGCCGGGCTGCACAAAGGCCGTGCAGCCCGCGCCCCGCAGCTTGAAACGGATATAATACGGCGGCTGCCGACCGCGTACCGCCAGGTAGGCGCAGGTGCCCGGCGACTGAAGCGGCAGCTTTTGCAACTCAGCTTTTTGCTTTTCCAGCGTGTCATCAGGCTTTGGGCCAGCCCACACTAGGTCCACATAAGTTCCGATGCCACTGGCATCGGACACGACTGCCGTAGCGGGTAATAGCTCTCCGTCAACCGTTTCCACGCCTTTCACGCAACGCCCATTGGTTATAATGGCGCTTACCTTAGTGTCGTAGCGAATATCTACGCCCGCCGCCAGCGCCGTGGCTAGCAGCAACTCAGGCACGGCGCGCATGCCGCCTTTGGGGTAAAACGACCCCACGCCGTGAAACAGGCCGGGCACGAAGGCCATCGGGGCGGGGGCCTGGGTCATGGGCTGCCCGGCAATGTGCGTCCAGATGCCGATGCTTTCCTGCAAGGCGGGCGGCAGCTCAGCCTTGTCGAGTACCGTGGCCAGCGAGCTGAGCATGAACGGCACGCTGCCCAGCGAGCCGTTGCGCAGTACGTCCCACACGCCGGGGTGCGAGTGGAAGGTGAGCGGCTGCACATTGGCGTGCGTGGCCAGCATCTTCTCTACGAAGGTTTTATACAAGGCACCGCTGCCGGGGTATTGCGCCTCAAAACCTGCCGCTGTGGTAGCCACACTGCGGTCGAACGCGGTGGTGGTGCCATCCTCATGCAGCACATGGTAGACGTGCTC
>CAXUKA010000157.1:0-13753 GCA_964251335.1 uncultured Hymenobacter sp. | reverse complement strand
CGCAGCGGCGGTGCCCACGAAGGGTAGCGCAGCCAGCTAGTTGACAATCAGCTTTGCCACTCTGCGGTGTGCTATCCTTACTTACACTCTACCTGCCCCAATGGCGCAGGATTAGCCTGTAAGGTGGCGCAGGCAGCCGGCCACGCCGGGTCGCCGGGGTAGAGCGTGCTGCGCAGGTACGCCCACGTCAGCTGCTGAACTGCCGCCACGCGGGCCGGGTTTTCGTCCGTAGTTTCGGTCACCAGATACCCGGAAATCCCGCCCAGCATGTGCTCCGCGCCGAACAGCGTCACGAGGCAATTGGCTCCCGGGCTTAGGGTATAGGCATCCGCAAACCAGTCTGGCCCGCGCGTGGTCAGCGGCGAATAGTCGGCATCACCCACCACTACGAGCGTCGGCCGCGTCAGCTCGGCATAGCTCTGGCTTAGCGTGGGGAAATGCTCGACTGCGAATGGGCTCAGGTCTTCGCCCCGGCCCGCCGGGCACAGCAAAATGCCCGCTTTGATACGCGGGTCGGCTAGTACCTCGCCTAGGCTGCCATCGGCGCCAAGCACCCGCGCGCCCAATAGGATGCCAGTTGTTTGCGCCCCGAATGAATGTCCGACCGCCGCGATGCGGCTGTGGTCGAGGCGGCCCTTTAGCCCTGGCACGGAGTCTTCAATAAAATTCAACTGGTCGAGAATAAGCTTCATATCCGCCACGCGAAACCGCCATATCACTAGTTTCCGGGGGTCTTCGAGAAAGTCTTTGACGGCCTCGCTGTGGCTGGCCTTCGGGTTGGGGCTCAGCGTCCGGGAATCCAGAAAAGTCGGCTGCAAAACCACGAAGCCGCGGGCCGCCCAATACTGCGCGAGCGGCGCGTAGCCATCCAGCGACGAGCCAAAACCATGCGCGAAGACAATAACAGGAAGCTGGCTGCCAGTGACGGGCGCAGAAACGCGCACCTGCAAATCGTGACCCCGGTCTGGTGCGGCAAGCACCACGGGGCTTACCGAAATGACGGGCGTTGGCACGCTAGTGGCATCAGCCGCTACCTGGAAAGAATTGCTCATACAATGGAGGGAATAGCCGCTTTCACTTCTTAGCAGCGGCTGGTTCGGGTCAAGGATAGGCAAGGCTGTTTGCCGCCGCTTGACCAAGTTTTGTTTGATGCCTCAAAAGTATTGGCTGCTTTTGGTGAGCACATTATCAATTACCTAAAGGATACCGGTTACCAAAAGGGTAGCTACCACCCGCCCTGCTACGGTCATTTGCTGGCGCGGCCCGTCCTTTGCGGGCCTTTCCTTGTTGTGGTTCTATGCCAACTCCCGACCTCGCCCTGCGCACTGTTAATGTGACGCGCTACATCATTCCACTCCGCGAAGGCGGCTCGCTGCCCGCCCTCGTCGAGGCCGACGACGGGTTTATGTACGTGGTGAAATTTCGGGGTGCGGGCCAAGGCATTAAGGTTTTGGTAGCCGAATTGATAGTCGGCGAGCTGGCGCGTTTTCTAGGCTTAAAAATGCCCGAGCTAGTATTCTGCGAGCTCAGTGAAGCCTTCGGCCGCACCGAACCCGACGAGGAAATCCAGGATTTGCTGAAAGCCAGCGTGGGCCAGAATCTGGCGCTGCACTTCCTGACCGGGGCCAGCACCTTCGACCCGCTTGTGAACAAAGTAGACCCACACCTAGCCTCGCAAATCGTGTGGCTCGACTGCCTGACGCTGAACGTGGACCGCACCGCCCGCAATACCAATATGCTCATCTGGCACAAGGAATTGTGGCTTATCGACCACGGTGCGGCGCTCTATATTCACCACACCGGTCCCGAGTGGGCGCAGCCGCGCCCCCGCCCCTTCCCGCAGGTGAAAGACCATGTGCTGCTACCCCAAGCCAGCGAGCTGGCCGCTGTAGATGCCGAGTACCGCGCCCGCCTCACGCCCGAAGTGCTGCGCGCCATCGTGGCCCTGGTGCCCGACGAGTGGCTGACTGACGAGTCCTCCGCCCTCTCGCCCGCCGAGCGGCGCGATGAGTACGTGCGCTTCCTCGCGGCCCGCGTGGCCGCCTCCGAAAGTTTTGTTCAAGAAGCCCAAAACGCCCGTCATGCAGCTATTTGAGTATGCCGTGCTGCGGGTAGTGCCCCGCGTCGAGCGCGAGGAATTTCTGAACGTGGGCGTGATTCTGTACTGCTCCGCCCAGGGCTTTCTGCAAGCCAAAATAGAGTTGAACGAAGCCCGCCTGCAAGCCTTCGCCGAGGTTCCGCTGGACATCGAAGACTTACGCGAGCGCCTGCGCTCGTTCGAGCGCATTTGCCGGGGCCGTGCCGAAGGCGGGCCAATTGGGCAGCTGGCGGTGGCTTCGCGGTTTCGCTGGCTCACGGCGCAACGCAGCACGGTGGTGCAGACATCGGCCGTGCATCCGGGGCTGTGCGTGGATGCGGCGGCTACGCTGGCGCAGCTATTTGCGGAACTGGTGGCGTAATAGCGCAAGTACAGCACGTTAAATCTGTACTATTTCATGAATTAATACATAAACAAGCCAGAATCATGAAACACTTTAGTAAATTTAAGCCAAACTTATTGCTATTACTAGTACTATTCATAAGCACATCATTTAACGGTCTTAAAAATCCAACTAACTACTCTAGAATTTTAAATTCACCAGGTCTTATTTATTTCAAGTATAATTCTTCCGAATTTTTAGATTCCACATATGAAGGGATTTTACGCAGACGTTTCTTGCGCCTCAATACGCTTAATATACAAGACCTTGAAATCAACATAAGATTTAATCTGTGTCCGCTAGAACGTAAGAAAAATTACTTACTTGGGTATCAGCGTGCTGAAAAGGTTATTGCGTATGCAAAGACCATTATTAGCATTGACAAAAGAAACTTTCTCATAACAGATATGAGCGAAGATTTTGTCTTCAATGGCAATTGTGAGTATTCCGGCTTATCTATTGTACCATCTTTTAGAGAATAAGGGAGTCTAAGTAAATTAGGCTATTATTGATTGGCTACCTTACTGCATTACCCGTGAAATAGCTTGTGCCGCTTGATTTCCTTGCCCCGCCGCAGCCGCATGGCGTGGTAAAGCGTGGGCACATCATTCGCCCAGGTTTTCAGAACCAGCAGAATACCAATAATCTCCAGCCGCGAAAGCACGCCCACGATAAAGCATAGCTGAAATATCCAGCCCGCCTGGCAGTTCAAGCTCACCTGCACCAGCGCGGCAAATGATACCAACACCCACGCTTTGGCGGCGAAAGAATGGGTGGCGACTTCTTTCCTGAATTTCAAAAAGCTGACGAGATACGTCAGCGCCTCCAGCCCCAGCAGTGTCCCGAGCTGCCAGCCGTTTTCGCTGAAAAAACCGGGGCAAGCCAGGTAAGTAGCTAGTACCACTAATAGCCAGAAAATCTGGTCGATGGTCGAATCGAGCCGCCGCAGCCGCTGCGTGGAAATGCCCAGCTGCCGGGCTATGATACCATCGAACACATCGGTGAGCACACCGAGTATTAGTAACGCCACGGCTATCGGGCCGTAGTGCGGAGCGTGGTAGTAGCTCAGGCCAACCAGCAGCACACCAATAAGCAGGCGGCTATAAATCAGACTTATCGGAATTTTACTGGCAAGCTGGCGCATCAAGCCAAAGCTACGCTACTCAATGACTACCTAACACGGTTAATGCAATATGCTGCATGCCTAACGGGCATCGAAGCGGTGCCCTGCTACCAACTCGCGCATGACAGGCGCAATGTTTTCGGGCGTATCCTCGTCCCACTTATCGCTGCTGATACTGGCCACTACTCTACCCTGCGAGTCGAGCTTTAGAAAGGCCGGAATGGCCGTAATACCATACTCGGCCACCAATTGCTGGTAGTTATCAACGTTGATTTTCACCAGCGTAGCCTGCTGCATCGCATCGGCTACCTGCTGGCTGGTCAGCGACTCGCGGAAGCGGCGGCACGGGCCGCACCAATCGGCGAAGAAATACACCACCGCCTGCCGAGGCGCGGGCACCTGCTGCCGCAAAAAGCCTGTAAGCCCCACCGTGGTTTGGGGACCGTGGTACTCGACTACGCGCACCGATGGCGCATCGGCAGACGGGGCGCAGCCACTTAGCGGAGATAGCAGCAAGGTCAGCAGTACGACCAGCGGCGCAAAGGAAACGCTATTTTTTGGGAGCATAAGGGCAAAGAAAAGGCGAGACGCGCAATGCGCGTCCCGCCTCATTTTCAGCAGGCTAAAAACTACTTACTTCAGCACGGCCAGGGTCACGCCATCGCCGCCGCGGTCGGCGTGCTCGTCGCCCACGCTGGCTACAGTGCGGTTGCGGCGCAGGTAGTCGCGGGCTATCTGGCGCAGCACGCCATTGCCGCGACCGTGCAGGATTTTGATTTCCGGGATGCCGAACATCACCGCATCATCTACAAACGACATGAGCTTGGTGAGGGCATCTTCGGCGCGCTCGCCGCGCAGGTCGAGGGTGGGGCTAAAGCCCGCCATGCGGCCAGTGAGGTCGAGGCTCTGGCCGCTGTAGTTGGCAGCGGCGGTTTTGCGGGCGGCGGCTTCACGCTCGCGCACTTCGGCGCGGCTCAACTTTTCGAGTTGATTGACTTTTACCAGCGTTTTCATGCCACCGAAAAGGACTTCGGCGGTTTTGCCTTTCACGCTCACCACTTCGCCGTGGCCTTCCTGACCTAATATGGCCACGCGGTCGCCGGCGTTGAGGGTGTTGGCGTCGGCCAGCTCGCGGGTGGGGCGGGCTTTGGGCGGCTCTATTTGCAACTCCTTGCGCACGAAAGTTTCGAGCTTCTCGCGGGCCTGCTTGGTGGTTTCCTTGTCGGCCTGCGAGCGGCGAATTTCGCCGATAGTGGCTTCGATTTGCTGGTTGGTGTCTTTGAGCAGCTTTTTAGCGGCGTGCTTGGCTTCGCGCAGCGTTTCGAGCTTGGTATCCTCCAAGTGCTGCTTTAGCTCCTGGTACTCGGTGGCGGCGCGCTTGAGGCGGGTCTGCTGCTTTTCGGCGTCGCGCAGCTTGGTTTCGAGCTCGGTTTTGTCTTTTTCGAGGCCTTCGAGCAGGCGGTCGTAGCGGATTTTATCTTTGCCCACCAACTGCGAGGCGCGCTCCACGAGCTGCCGGGGCAGGCCGATTTTGCGAGCAATCTCGATGGCAAACGACGAGCCCGGCTTGCCAATTTCAAGGCGATACAGCGGTTGCAGGCGCTCAGGGTCGTAGCGCATAGCGCCGTTCACGAGTCCTTCGGTTTTCTCGGCGAAGTTCTTGAGGTTGGTGTAGTGGGTCGTGATTACCCCAAACGCCCGCTCTTTATTCAACTGCTCCAGCACGGCTTCGGCAATAGCGCCGCCTAGGCTGGGCTCGGTGCCGGTGCCAAATTCGTCAATCAGCACCAAGCTCTTTTTGTTGGCCACGGTCACGAATTGCTTCATGGCCAGCAAGTGCGAGGAATAGGTCGAAAGGTCGTTTTCGAGGCTTTGCTCGTCGCCGATATCCAGCAAAATGTCTTCAAACATGCCGGCTTCGGAGTAGTCGTCGCACGGAATGAGCAGGCCGCATTGCAGCATGTACTGCACCAGACCCACCGTTTTCAGCGACACCGATTTACCACCCGCGTTGGGGCCGGAAATGACGAGAATGCGCTGCTCGGGCGTTAGCTCGATATCCAGCGGCACGACCTGACGCTGCTCGGCGTCTTTGCCGGCGGCCTTATTTTGGTCGCGGAAAGTGAGCGCCAGCACCGGGTGGCGCACGCCGCGCCACCGAATGAGCGGACGGCTGCTAAGCTCGGGCAGCTGGGCATCAAGTTCGCGGGCCAGGCGGGCTTTGGCCCGAATGAAATCGAGCAGGCCCAGGTAGTTGTAGGCCTTGCGCAAATCGGGCAGGTGCGGACGCAGCTGGTCGGTAAGGGCCGTGAGAATGCGAATCAGCTCGCGCTGGTAGGCGTTTTCGAGGTCTTTGATGTCGTTATTAAGCTCAAACACCTCGGCCGGCTCGATAAATACCGTTTGGCCCGACGCACTTTCGTCGTGGATGAGGCCGCGCAGGCGGCGCTTGTGCTCCGCTATCACGGGCAGCACCAGGCGGCCGCCCCGAATGGTGGGCTCCGAGTCGCCGGGCACCCAACCTTCGCTTTTGGCGTGGCGCAAGATGGTGGCGAGCTGCTTGCGCAGCTGGCCCTGGCGCTGGATAAGCTCTTGGCGAATCTGGCGCAGCAGCGGTGAGGCGTCGTCGCGCACCTGACCTTCGTCGTCCACCACTTTATCCATGGCAGCCAGCAAGTTGCGGTCGGCCTGGATGCCGATGCCCAGCAGGCGCAACGTGGGGTAAAGATTGGCGGCGGCGTTGGTGAAGAAAGTAAGTGCCTCGCGGATAGTGCGGAGGCTCATTTTTACTTCGTAGAACGCAGCCACGTCGAGGTAGGCACCCGGCAGCGAGGCGCGCTTGAGGTGCACGGTCACGTCGTGGTAGTGCGCGCCGGGAAACTCCGCACCGCTGTTCAGCAGCTGGGTAAATTCATCGGTTTGAGCCAGCAGCTTGCTGAGGCGCTCGTGGTCGGTGACGAACTGCATTTTGGCTACGTACTGCCGGCCCAGGGCCGAGAGGCAGAGCTGCTCCAGCAAGTCGCGGAGGGTAGAAAAGCCAATTTTGGCTTCGAAATTCTGGGGTACTAACAAATCGAATAGAAGCGGAGATATTTACTAACTAGCCGCAAAGGTAAAACACCTGTGGGGGCCAGAAGATTCGCGGACTTTATAGCTATAAAGTGGTGACGAGGAACTTCAGGGGCTTAACTGCTTGCGCTGTGGTATTACATGCTCTTTATTTGACAGTTCATTTCCTCGTTTCTCTACTTTATGCCCAACCGTTACTCATGGCTAACTGGCCTGCTGCTGGCCGCAAGTACCGCCGCGGCGCAGGCCCAGGCCCCCGTGCTGCACCCGGTCCAGACTATTACTCTTAGCCCAAATGCCTGGTTGAGTAGTACGCTGTTGCTGCCCAACCACAACACGGTGCTCCTGCTCTGCGACCTCAGCTCACCGACGCTTATAGCGCAGTGCTTGGCCCCCGATGGCCATACGCTCTGGAAAACACCGCTCATCTGCTATGAGACCACTTACTCGGTTTTCACAAAGGGCAATGAGATAGTAATGCAAGAGCTTATCGGAGCGGATATAGTCAAGAGTCAGCGCAAGGCTAACGGCGCAGAACTGCATGAAGGCCAGACCTTGGTGCAGAGTCTCGACGAGCAGGGCCACCTTACGCAGCACATGTTTGAGTTGCCACCGCTGCCCGAAGGCAAAAAGAAAGCTCCTGACTATCTGGTGATGGGGCGCTACGCCGATGCCGACGGATATGCGGAAATAGTGCAGGAAACAGGGGGTCGCCTCCAAAAATACCAGTCTCGGGAACACCAGCCGGACCAGGGGCCTATTATTCGGCATTACAATTTGAAAACCAAGCAAATAATTAGTCAACCATTGGTACTGCCTACTGTACCCAGGTCTTCGCTCGCATACCAACTCTGGTATACCGACTGGGCATACCTAGGGCATTATCAGGACCACCTGTATTTCTGCCGCCGCAGCTTGGCTGGCGATACCGAGAAGCAGCCGGGCAAAGGCCCCTTGCTGTATCATGTGTACATCACCGACGAGCGCGGGCTAGCCGCCTCGCCCGGCGGCTTCACTACACCCGTGGACCTGACCCCGACCGGAACGCGGGTGGCCTACTCGGGCCGGCTGTACAACAACGGCGACATGAGCCATATTCCCCGCACTATGCTGATATCCAGTGGCCATACCGGTGGTGGTGCTAAGGCAGAGTTTGATAGTTGGGACATGACTACGGGGGGCATGGGCTCTTTCTACCTTGACTATGCGACCGGTGATGTGCTCTTGTATGGCGAGTACACCGACGAAGCCTTAGACCAGTTTAACCGCGACAACATACAGGGCCTTTTCTTCCGGCGCTTTTCCCCTGATGGCAAGCTACTGGCACAGTCGCAGACGGCATACAGCGCTGATATGCTGAAAGACAAGGAAAAACTCAGCTTTAAGGTGAATATCGACCGCCATTTTTCCATGCACGCCGACCCACTCAACGGACAGTATCACCTCACCATTTCGCCCACTGACCACTGGGGTAACATAGAGAGTTTCAACTTATTTATCGACCACGACCTGCGCTGGCAACGCTACGACCACAGCCGCCGCGAAGACAAAAACAAGGACAAGCGCCTTTTTACTACGGTGTGCTATACGCAACCCTACGAATACTACAATTCTTTCACTCGCAGCACTGCCTACATCTACGAGCGCCCGCAGCCCACCGACCCGCCCGTGTATGCTGCGCTCGAGCAGCTGCGCCGCCCCGATGGTCCTGCATATGTAGCTGACCCAACTAATTTTCAGTACGTGCCTCCCAGCCACTTATTCTACCTCAGCGCCACTGGTGCGGGCATAGGGCTGATAGTGGAACGGATGCAGCGCCGGGGTGGCCCGCTCAAAGTTTATACATTTTAGCTTTAAGGCAACAAAAAGCGCTGGTTGTATTAGCCAGCGCTTTTTTGTTGCCTTTATAAGGTTCAACCTATTTGCACCGCCACTTTGCCTACAAAACCACCCCGCGCCAGCATTTCGTGAGCCTGGGCTATTTCCTCGAGCGGGAAGGTTTGGGCGATAATCGGCTTTAACTGGCCCTGCTCGATTAGCGCCTTGATTTTCAATAAGTCTTCGGGTATTGATTTAGCCTGCACCATTTTCATTCGGGGTTTCAGCAGGTCGAGGGCCGAGGTGAGGGCGCGGGCTATGCTTGTATAATTAGGTTTGGTAGTGACGAGCAGGCCGGTTTTGGTCAGACTTTTTTCTACTTGCGAAAGCGTGAGCTTGGCGGCGGTGTCAAAAATGAGGTCAAACGAACGGTCTTTTGGAATGGGCTGCGTTTGGTAATCTAGCACTTCATCGCAACCTAGCTCGCGAGCTACGGCCCGCCGGCTGCCCTGGCAAGTACCCGTAACGTGCGCCCCCAGCGCTTTGGCGATTTGTACGGCCGCCGCGCCCACGCCGCCCGTGCAACCGTTGATGAGCACGCGCTGCCCGGCTTGCAGCCGGCCTTTGCCGACGAGGCCCTGGTAGGCGGTGAGGCTCACCATTGGCAGGGCGGCAGCCTCCACGTAGTTGAGGTTAGCTGGCTTGAGCGCGGCCACCTTTTCATCAACGGCTACCTGCTCGGCGTAGGCGTGGCCAGTCATAGGCGATACGAAGCCGAATACCTCATCGCCCACTTGAAAGCGGCTGCTCCTCAACTCTATAACCACGCCGCAGAAGTCGCAGCCCAGCACTGGCTCGCCCCACAGCCCCGAGGCGAAGCGCAACAGCCCCTGCCGCACCAGCGCATCAATGGGGTTTACCGATGAGGCATGGTTGCGAATGAGTACCTGCCCGTTTTTCAGTCGGGGCGTGTCGATGTCCTTTATTTTGAACTCCTGCGGGGAGCCATAATGCTCTAGTACGGCTGCTTTCATAGGCGCGAGTATAAGATTGGTGCGGGCTTAGCTATGGTGGTTTGCAGCAGGAAGGTATGAGCCGCACCTACATACACCTAGCTAGTACTGCCGCTACTACAGCAACGGCTACCAGCGACCCTAGCCGCAACGCCAGGAATACCCACGCGGGTAGCTCTGGGCCTTTCGAGTTTTTCAGCATGGCAGCTTGTACGGCAAAAAATACCTTGCCAGTTACGCTGCTACACCTTTCCTAAACAGTGCAAAGCCGTACTTCACCGGGTCGCTGGGGTCGAGCAGGCGCAAATCAACTGTCAGTTCCTCGGCGGCCTGATGGCTTATCATTTAGCCCATATCGATTCGAGTTATACTTCTTCTGCTGAGTCGTTCATAGTGCAATACAGCCGCATCAAATTCTTTTATCAAGGAAGTAAATTCTGGCGACGCATCACCTCCTAAAGCTAGCTGGCGCCCATTCTTAGCGATTAGTTGTAAGGAGGCATTACCTCTGAAAGAGGTCAGCACTCGATACTTTACAAGCTCACTAAACAAAAGCTCTTCTCGTTCGAACACATGTTGCTTGACTGCAACAAGCTTATCTGACTCAACTGTTACGGTAGCCATATCTCTAGCCCATCTACCATACCACCAACTAAGCCATAACCAAATACTTATGCCAATAAGCACGCCAATTACAGCAGCTACTCTACCAAAAATATAATCAAGCAATACACCTAAGGCTACTGTTGTTATAGGTGCTATAAAAACCGCAGCGGGTATCACTAACCATTTCCAACGCCCTCGACGTGGATTTGTCATCCAAACGCTGTATGATTTTTCACTGGCCATTATCCTACCCCCTCCCCAAACAACGCAAAATCGTATTTCACTGGGTCATTCGGGTCGAGCAGACGCAGGTTAGCGGTCAATTCCTCAGCCGCTTGCCAGTCCACTTTCTC
Organism: uncultured Hymenobacter sp.; assembly: GCA_964251335.1. Taxonomy (GTDB): domain Bacteria; phylum Bacteroidota; class Bacteroidia; order Cytophagales; family Hymenobacteraceae; genus Hymenobacter. The sequence goes on along the minus strand of CAXUKA010000157.1, from coordinate 3,291 downwards.
ACGTTTCAGTAAGCCGAGCAGCCGCGCTTGGCGCTCGACGTGCACATCGATGGGGCAGATTAATTCGCTGGGCGAAATACGTTTCCACAAACCAAAATCTACGCCGCTGGCATCGTGGCGCACCAGCCAGCGCAGATACATATTGAGGCGCTTACAGGCCGAGCCTCGGGCGGGCGTGGCCACGTGCTTGCGGGTGCGAGCCGGTGCATCGGGTAAGCTAAAAAACAGGTCGTGGAAGTTTATCAACCGCTCGCGCATGGTTGTGCCCTGCAAAAAGGCGTCTTCCAGCGAGTTGTGCCCTTCGTAAAACCAGCGCAGCCAATGCACGAAATATAGTAAATCGGTATCACAGAAAGTGCGGTGGCAGAACTTGAGCAGCCGCTTCAAATCCTCGTCTTCGTGCTGGGTGATGAACTGATAGGGCGCGTTATCCATGCGCTGCATCAACTCAGCGGCTTTTTTGAGGATGGTGGGGCGCTGGCCCCAGGCCAGCAGCGCCGCAAAAAGGGCGCTGATTTCGACATCCTGCAACCGCGTGAACTGGTGCGGGACGCTGATGGGGTCTTTGTCGATGAAGGCAGGTTGGTTGTGGCGGTCGGCGCGCTCGTCGAGCAGGGCGCGTAACTCGGATAGTTTTCTGGAATCCATAAAATACAAGTGTCATTGCGAGCAACGCGAAGCAATCGCACCCGAACAGAACCTGAGCGGCTCGTTTGGATGCGATTGCTTCGCGTTGCTAGCAATGACAAACGGGTAAAAGGCGTGAAATAGGTCCCTACGGCACGTAGCTGGTTTCGACGCGAAACTTGGCGTCGCCGGTGCCGAGCTTCTGCACGGCGCGGGGCGAGAGGCGCACCAACATATTGGAATTTTCGCCGGTATCGGGCAGCGCGCCGATAACGCGCACGTACACCGACTGGCCATTCATCTGGTTCTTTACCTGCATGATAGTGCCCACGGGAGCCGTTTTGTGCAGGGCCAGATACTTATCAGTGCCGCTGTTGGCAATGGCGCCGGCCACGCCGCTCTCGGTTACGCGGGTCACGACCTCGCTGGCGCGGGTGGGGGCACGCTCGACGGGGTCGTTGTCGGGCTCCTTAGCGGTGGTGATAGTCGCAATCTGGGCCGGCGCGTTGGGGTTAACTTTTGGCGCGGCGGCGGTTTCGGTAGGGCGGGTGGCTGGCGCGGCACTGGTGGGCGCAGTGCCCGCTTCGCGTAGCAATATTTCCTGTCCCACGCGCACCGAGCCACCGGCGGGCAGGTGGTTGAGCTGAATCAGCTCGGCGGGCGACAAGTTGAAGCGCCGGGCGATGCCGAATAGCGTTTCGCCCTTAGCCACGGTGTAGCGGTCGAGGGCGCTGGTGTTGGCAGCAGTGGCTGGGGTGGCAGCGGGGGCTTTGGCAGGCGCGGCGGCCGTGGGGGCTTTGGCCCCGCCGCCAGTGCGGGGGATTAGCACTACCTCGCCGATGGCGAGGCCGTTTTTAAGCTGAGGGTTGGCAGCCGTAATCAGGTCAACCGAAACGTGATAGCGACGCGAGAGGGCAAACAAGGTTTCGCCCTGGGCAACGCGGTGGCGCACAAAACGCTGGCCATTCCGAAATTCCTGGCCTATCGAATCGACGGGCGCTGTATGTGCAGCGGGCGCGGCCACCGGGCCGTGCAGAACGTTAATAATCAGCAAAGAAGCAAGCAAACTCATGCGCGGGGGCAAAACTAAAAGTGTACCAAAACCTATCCCAAACAGGCCCTGGCTCAACGCCAACAAGGGGCAAAGTAAATAGCCAGCGAACGGGCGGGCGTAGTTTCGGGCCTGAAAGAGCAGGCCGAGCCGCTGGTTTTCAAGAAAGAAAGCAGCAGCCCCGACCAAAACGCTTAACTCAAAACTCCTCCCTCTAAGTATGTCCTTGGCTATCGGCATCATTCCGGCGCGCTACGCCTCTACCCGCCTCCCCGGCAAGCCCCTCGTGGACCTGGGCGGCCAAACCATGATTCAGCGCGTGGTGGCGCAGGTGCGCCTAGCCGGCCTGGCCCGCGTGGTAGTAGCCACCGACGACGAGCGCATCCTCGACCACGTGCTGGGCTTTGGTGGCGAGGCCGTGCTCACGCGGCCCGACCACCCCAGCGGCACCGACCGCGTGTGGGAGGCCTTTGAGCAAATAGGCCAGCCCGCCGAGGTAAGCTGCATCGTGAATATTCAGGGCGACGAGCCCTTCATTCACCCCGAGCAGATAACGGCGCTAGTCGAGCTGTTCGACCAGCCGGCCCCGCCCGATATCGCCACGCTCATCAAGCCGGTAATTACGGATGAGGAGTTATTCAGCCCCCACCTACCCAAAGTGGTCACCGACCGGCGTGGGCGGGCGCTGTATTTCAGCCGCCACCCCCTGCCCTACCAGCGCCAGCAGCCCGAGGCCGAGTGGCTGCTGCACCACCCCTACCACCGCCACCTGGGCCTCTACGCCTACCGCCCCGATGTGCTGCGCCAGCTCACCCAGCTGCCGCCCTCACCCCTCGAAGTAGCTGAGAGCCTGGAGCAGCTGCGTTGGCTCGAAAACGGCTTCGTGATTCAAACAGCCGTGACGGAGCTGGAAGCGTTTGGAATCGACACGCCCGAGGATGTGCGGCGGGCGCTGCTGCGGGTGGCTGGGAGTTGAGCCCTACTTCTTACTCAGCACGATATTCGAACCGGATGCGGAGGAAAGAGGACGACCGCACGGGCCGGCCATTTTTACGGCCGGGTGTCCACCAGGGCATGGCAGCTGTCAGCCGTAGGGCCTCGGCGTTGAGGCCTTCGACGCCCCGCGCCACTTCCGGGTTTAGAATTCGGCCTTGCTCATCCACAGTAAAGCTTACCAGCACCATGCCCGATATGCCTTTGGTACGGGCCGCCTCGGGGTAGTGCAGGTTTTGCTTGATATAGGCCTGATAGGCCGACGGACCACCCGGATACATAGGAGCCACATCAGGGGTTTCCACCGTTTCTACCACCATTTCGATGCCCTCGGCCTGCGGCAAAAGCGGCGTTCCGACTTCGTAGAGCGTGATACTGACGGGGCTTTTGGCCTTTACCAGCAGCGCCTGCGTCTGGTAGCCAGCATACTTAAATACCAGCACCGGCGCCTCGCCAGCATAATTCAAATAAAAAGCGCCCTCGGCATTAGTTGCCGTGACCGAAGCGCCGCCTTGGAAAGCAGCCCCTGCCTGAAGGGTAATTACCACGCCCGCCAACGGCTTATTGGCTTTGTCATACACATGGCCCGACACCGCTAGGCCGGCAGTACGGGCTACGCT
>CAXUKA010000156.1:0-13803 GCA_964251335.1 uncultured Hymenobacter sp. | reverse complement strand
GGGGCACGACATATTCGGTCACGGACAGCTCGCGTCGTAGGGTTTCGTGCTCTATACGCTGGCTCAGCAAGGCCACCTGGCAGCGATACACCACCAGCGCCGCCGTGGCTACCGCCTCGGGCGAGTCGGCACTGGCGGGGTGGCTGACCAAAAGCTGGCGGCTCAGCTCGTCCTCGACCAGCGACAGGGCAGCGTGCAGGGTGTGGGCATCGAGGCCCGGCTCGGTAAGGGCTAGCAGCAAGCGCACGCTCTGGCGCAGCTCGTGCTGCCAGAGGGGTTGCTCGGCCTGGGCGCAATAGTGCACCGTCAGTTGAGTAATGGTCATGGGAAAGAATAACGATGGACGAAGAATAGAATAACGCTACATTGTACTGCTGTAGTAGTCTGAAAGTTATTGAATTAATTCAAGAAAGTGCCTTTTTATGAGTAAGGTCCAGCTTTTTCTTTTTAACGTGTTATCCGCCTCGCTATGACGGCCAGCCACCTGCCCACCGTCGGCTTTATCGACCAGGAAATGTGCGTCATTCGCGCGCTTCGCCCAGCTCGTGCCCGCCCCAAGCCGGCCCAGGCCGAAGAGGTGCTCTACAGCACTATCCACAACCGCTGATTCTTCGCTTCTTATGGCACCTTCCCGTTCCACCTCTGTGCAACAAGTCATTGCCAAATCACTACCTCGACAGCAGGGTGCGTACCTGGTGCGGGCGCAATAATTTGCCCGAGGGCCGGTTGGCGGCTGACCCCCGCGCGGTGGGAATGAAGCGCCACAAGCTCTGCCTGACCAAGACCGCCGCGCACATCAAAGCGGCCCTGCTCTACAACCAGCACACGGGCGAGGAAATCCAACGCTCTAAAAACGGGGAATGGGTGTAGTCTAGCCAGCATAAAAATGTGCTGACAGCTACTTCTGATAATCCGAGACTCAAGCGTCTGCGTACATGAGACGTTAGATAATAGTCTAAAAAAATAGGATTAAATAATGAATAAAATAGTATCATTCGCTTGTGGAGCGCAAACTCAGCTGTCCGCAGGCTGCTCAGCCGCCGCTTTACAGGCTAGTTTCGCTACGTGAGCCGGATGCGCCTGCCACACTTGGCCCAAAAAATAGCATTGCCCTGGGGCGAGGCCGGCCAGCTGGCCCAGGCCATTGCTGAGGTACTCTACGGCGAGGGCACACCCCGGTCGCTGCCACTTGTGCTGGCGATGGGGCCGCTGGAACAGGTGCGCCACCGCCTGAGCGTGCGCGCGGCGATGGAGCGGCTGCACGTGGGCCTGCCCGCCCGCCGGCCCTGGCGGCTCACCCTGCGCTACGACGAAGTGGCCGCCCTGATGCTGATTCTCCCGCTAGTCCCACCGGTCGGCTTGGCCTGGGGCGAAATTCAGCGCGTGAGTTTAAACCTAACACGCTACGTGGACATTGCCTGGAGCACGTAGAAAGTTGCTAAGGTGACTGCGGTTGTGGTCTTCTAAAAGTCCCATTGCCTGCTGAATGCTCAAGCTGCCCGTAATGTACTGATGGGCGATGAGTTGCTCGTAGGGACTCGGGAGCATGGTGGTGCTTTCCGTGGAAAATAAGGCCGCCGCGATAAGGCGGCGCTGGGGCTGTTCATCTTTCATTAGGACAAAGGTCCGGCGTTTAGGGTAGGGCAGGTTGCGGGAAAAGTTATATTTAAGTGAAGCTCTTGTGTGGGGCAGATTACCTGAGGGAAGCAAAGTATTTGGGTTGAATTCACGCAAACATTATTCTATTCGTTTTTTTCCTGCATAACGCCTCTTTACTAAGGGGCGGTGCCAGCTGCTTCCGAATCCTCTTCCCAGGCCGTAGGAGGGGCGAGGCTTGCCTGCTTACTGCACAAGCCAGCCGTAAAACACCTCGATTTTTCCGTGTCCGTACCTGCTCAAATACCTGCAGGTCCATCTCAAGCTGGCCCTCAGCCTAGCCGACCCTCAGCGCCTGGCCGACTACGTACTCGCGCGCCGACCGCTTCAGATTTACCTTGAACCAACTGCTGCGCAAATCCATCAAGTCGGCCTGCCACGAGGCCAGCATCCAGGACTGCATGGAGCGTCATCCTTAAATCCAGATTCAAACTAGATTATCAGAATCCAACACGGTCTTCAGGGCCTCGCGGATGCGAGCGGCGGCCGAGCACAGGTGAGTTTTGAGTTTGCTGAAGGCTAGCTCAATGGGCGTAAAATCTGACGAGTACGGGGCAGATACAGCAGCCGGTCAACGACTGGTCAATGACTTGGTTGGTCTTAGCCGCGAACTCGACAAGGTGGGGAAGGTGCAGAATAACGCCAGCATCAGCTCGCAAAAGTCCTCCGGCTGCTAGGTGGGAGGCTCAGGATACTCGCTCGAGGCGGGTGAGCCACCCGTTTACCTGAACCCCTAGTGGTTTGCTAAGGCGTTTTTCAATGAGAGCATGGATGGCATAGGCCAGCGCCAGCGACCCGACCAGGGCTCCGCCCAGCAGCAGGTACTTGTTGACGAACGGACTAAGGCGGTGAAACGCCACAAAGGCAATGTTGCCGTGCACGAGGTAGAGCGGGTAGGTGAGGGCTCCCAGTCGGGCCAGCCACGGGAAGCGACCAAGGTTGATTTTGCGGAAGGCCACCAGGTAAAACACCAGGAAAAAGGCCGCTACAGCACCCACGCCCACTTGCCAGGCTGTCGGGTCGTGGAAATACGCCGATACGTCGCTGGCGCGCATTATGCTGCTGCGTACGGCCAGCAGAAAGGCCCCCGCCAGCAGCGCGTAGCGCGGCCAAGTGCGGCCCTGCGGCAGCTGTAGCAGATAGAACAACATACCCGCAATGAAATACGGAGCGTACCTGGGGAAGAGCAGGTACGCCAGCGGGCTGGCCACGGGCGCGGACCCGGCAAAGCCGACGTACAGCAGCCACAGCAGCAGCACCAAGTCGAGGTGTTGCAGGAGCCGGTAGCCAATCAGGAGCGAAACAACGAAATAGAAGGTAATTTCAATGGTCAGCGTCCAATATGCCGTGTCCAGGTCGGGAACTCCCAGCAAGCCGTGCAGCATCGTCATATTGGTTAGGTACTGGCCCACAGTAGGGTGCAGGCCAGCAGCCACCAGCGGCCCGGCCGGCCCGGCACCCCACAAGCGCTCTACCAGAAACGTGAGGGTGCAGGCCGCCCAAAAAGCCGGGTACAGACGCGTGACGCGGGAGAGGAAAAACTGCCGCACGGTTTTGCCCTGGGCGCTAAGCAGCACCACGTAGCCACTGATGATGAAAAATAGCTCGACACCCAGATACCCATACTTGGTGAAGTGGCCAATGCTCACAAACGGCACCGGGCTGTAGTGGTCGGCCATGTAGCCCCGGTACGTGTAGTGGTACAGCACCACGCTCAGTGCTGCCAGGAAGCGCAGCAAGTCAATCTCATAAAAACGAAGGGGTAGTTTGCGCGGTTCGGGCTCCATACAATCGGGTTAAGGCCCTGTATAGTAGAACCTCACTGGATATCATTTTGCCGGCAATGTAGGGCAGAACTGATGGTACTCCCCACTCCTGCGAAAAACACCCGTTTTTTGGATGGTTTCTGACCCTTGCCGAGCTACCCGGCAACGCAGGTTTTTTGGGCTGTTTTTTATGCCCTTTTTTGGAGGTTACTTTCGCTATCGCAGTAGCTTCACCTGCTTAAATACAGTTATGAAAATTCTAGTCCTATTGCTCGCTTTCCTGATAGAGTATCCCGCTACCAAGGCGCCTATCATCGAGCTGAAAGGATACTTCTCCTGCCGGGAAAGTATCCTCATGCCCAATGAGAATGCTGCTTTTGCTTGCTATGCCCCCACCCAGCGCAATTGCCAGAACGGAACGGTGATTATGGCCTATGAAAAGCGCGTGAGCCAAAAGGCACGTTTCGCGATTATAGACACGGTGCAGCTAACGATACGCTACCCAAACAATAGCCTCTCTATTTCTAGTTGTATAGATGCCAAAGGCAAGCCGAAACAATATTTTGTTTTATGCAAAGACGACGCCTTAGGAAAAAAATACCTTCGCAACGTTTTACGCGTCTGGGGCGTGAATGCGCAGGGGCAGTTAGTGGAGGTGCCCGTACAAACGCTCAAGTGCCTCAACGATGACTTTGGTGCTTGAGGCTGCGAGTCGCTATTTATACTCGTGTCTCCACCAAAGGCAAAAACCTGGACACGGAGAATCAGCTGCACCAAATCCGCGAGTTTGCCAAGCGCCACGGTACCATCTAGTAGGTGTTCACCTACCAAGAGTCGGGCGGCAAGGCCGACCGCACCGAATTCAAGTAGCTACTAATCGAGGCCTGCCAGCAGAAGTTCGACCTGGTTGTCTTCTGGCGGCTCGACCGCTTCAGCCGGGAAGAGGCCTTGGCCACGCTCCGCTACCTAAAGAATAGGAGGGCAGAGTACTGATTTCGTAGGATTAAAAGCGTGATTTCCATTGCTGCCATAGCCACCGACCAAGGTTTAGCATGCCATAGGCGATGAATACTACGGCCGCCGCCACTAAGCCCAAGGCAGTTGCGAAGTCTTCTTGTGCACTGGCACTGGCTGGAGGAGGCGTAATTGGGGCTGGAGACTGGGCAGGGGCAGTAAAGACAAAAGCTAGGTAAAGCGCTAAAAAAAAGAGTACGACCACCAGCAAAAACGGCCAGAAGTAATACAGGTACACGAAGAAGAGCGTAACAACTTCTGAGATGTGGCCCAGCATGAAGAGGTGCAGCATTATGCCATTTGGATGGCTGTAGCTAGCTGCTACTCAACCTTGCGTGGCTTGACTTTTACCTGCACAGGTATATCAGCAGGCTTGCTGTCGCGCAGCATCTTATTACCCAGTGCTTCAGTGCTCTTTACCACTTTCGGACCTTTGTAGGCGGCGGCACGCTGGTCGGCGGTTTGGCGCTCGGTGGCAGCTTTATCCTTGGTATTGACCGTTTTTACGGTGACTTTGGGCAGCGCTTGGGCCTGGGCAGCGAGCACGAGTGTCGAGAGGGCCAGGCTATTGGTAAGAGCTAGTAAAGCTTTCATTTAAATAGGGCGGGTGAAGCTGGCATGCAGCAGGGTGATAGTTTCATCTTTGGCGGCCAACGCTAGTTCACGCTGGCAAACGGCCAGAGCGACGGCTAAATCTTGTTGAAGAGGCCTGTACCTTATCGACTTTGACTTTTTCTGGAAATTGCCACTGCCTGCTTGGTTGAAGTTGGCAGTCTGAGGATTGAATTATTGCGGCAGTGTAAATATGAGAAATGCCAGGCAGATTTTTAAGCAGTCCAGTGTTTTTTCTAAAAAGCGATGAACCACCAAACTGTCTGCGGGAAATCTTCACGGCCATAGGCCTGCAAAGCTTTCACCTCACTTGGTCGCTGCTGGAGCAAGGAGACATGAGTGCCGCCCACTTAAATTAACTGCTCGACAACAAGAGTCCTCACTATCAGTGAGAAAATACGCTGGCGCGCTCCACTATATGGGCGAACTGAAAGACTGACTCAGCCTGATGCTACGTGGCAGTATGCACCGGCTACGGAGCACTTGCACGCAATAGGTGAGGAGCAGTCACGCCCGATTGGTGCTTTGTACCAGTTCTTACGCCGCGCCTGAGAAGGGCGTGCCAGCCATCAGCAGGCGCTCCACCACTGGCAGCACCTGGAGCAGGTATGCCTGTACCTGGGGCCAGGCCTGCCGGGCTGCCTCGTTGCGAAAGGGCAGGTGCAGCAACAGCAGCCGGCCGAGCTCGTCGGTGCCGACCGCCACTTCAGCCAACTCCCAGGGCGGGAGGATCCCGGCCTCAGGTCGAGCCAGCAGCACCACATCCTCGGCCACGCTACAGAGCGCCCGCGCCATGGCCCAGTGGCCCGATAAACTGCCATCGGTGTCGGGCAGCAGCGGTAAAAAGTGGCGCACCAGGGCTAACGGAGCAGGCCAAGTAGTATCCTGCTCTAGCATAAAATGAGTGGAGGAGCAAACGTGTAGACTACAAATCTACTTATGGTTGCGGCTAGATTAAGTGTAAAAACTTTTGAATATCAATATTTTACAAATATATCTCTGTTGCCTATTACTCTTTACCTCGACCTCTTCTCTGCCATGCACCTCAGCACCATACTCCCGACCCCAGTGCAAGCCCAATCTAGCCGACCTCACCAGCCTGCTGTTCCTAAAAAAGCTCAAGCGCTGCCCCGCCGAAATCGAGGCCACCACCCGTAATACCGCGAGGAACTACCGACAGCGCTTCGCAGGTGGCGAGTATCAACCAAGCAAAAATCGCCTAGCATCCTGCCGCTCAATGATGCGGCAAGCTGAACTCAGCCTACCCCAGCAGGCTGCCAATGCGTAGCCACCAGATGCAGCACGTAAGCCAGGTATAGCGCTTAAGCCGCTACCCGATAGGCTTGCGCGAGTTGCCGTATCGTGGGCGCTCCCCAACAGCCCGTGGCTGAGGCCAAGCTCAGGATGTAGGTTTCGTCTAGGGGCACGCGGTAGCGATAGCCCAAGGGCTCGTTGAGCAGGGTTTGTACCTCAGCTCGGTTGCTAAGCAGCTCGGCCTGTGCGGTTTCTAGCACGCCCTGCGCGCGCTCCAGGTTTACTACTGTAGTCGGCTCGTCGCCGAGTAGGTACCAGATTAGTTCTAGCTCAATAGTTTGCAAGCCAGCTTCGAGCTCCAGCACGTTGTAACCCAACTCGTCGAAAGCCAAGTAAAGTCGAATACTACGACGTAGGCAGTGTTGCCAGAAAGGAGTATTGGCCCGAACCAGATAACCTAGGTGAGACGAAGCAGGCATAAGCACAAAAAGGATAGAACTCGAAATAACACTATAAACTCAAAATAAAATGCGATATAACTATGAAAATCATCATTTTAGTAAGTAAGTGTAATTTTTTAATCCAATTTTACAATTTACCCTTAGCAAACTACAGCAGCTGGTAGCCTGCCCCAGCGTGGTCTACCTTAGTGCAGGCTATCAGCTGCTACACAACACTAGAAAAAAGAATGAGTAAAGGGCGCACTATCTTTGATTCTTACAGCTGTCTGTTATGAAACCCGTTCCGTTCGAGGAATTATATGCTAAAGTCACGCCCGTGGCGGGCGATGCGCCGGGAGTGCTATTGCCGCAGGGCATGCAACGGGAAATCGGGCATTTTAACGTCTTCAACGTAGCCGACCTGATGGCCAGCAGCCGCGACCGGCCACCTATGACCTTCGACCGGCGGGCTTTTTATAAAATTAGTTTGATTCGGGGGCGCAGCCGGGTGGAGTATGCCGACCAAGCCGTGGAGCTGGAGCACAGTGCGCTGTGGTTTGCTTCGCACCGGGTGCCCTACCGGTGGCTGCCGAAAGATGCAGAGCAGGTCGGTTACTTCTGCATCTTTAACGATGAGTTTCTGCTGCCGGCCAATGGTGGAATCCTGTTGGAAGAGCTGCCAGCATTCCAGCCGGGAGGCTGCCCGGTGTGGGCGGTAACCGATGCCGAATACGCAGCGCTGGAAGCTGTCTTTCAGAAGATGACGCAGGAAATCGCTTCTGACTATGCCTACAAGTACGACCTGCTGCGGGCCTACTTGCTGGAGCTGATTTACTTGGGCCAGAAAGTACAGCCCGCGCCGGCTTCGGTGCCTAGCCACTCGGCTGCGGCACGGCTCACGGCTTTGTTTGCAGACTTGCTGGAGCGGCAGTTTCCGCTGGAAAGCCCACAGCAGCGCCTGCGCCTGCGTACCGCCACCGACTATGCCGAGCAGCTAGCCGTGCACGTCAATCACCTCAACCGGGTGCTGAAGGAAAACACGGGATATACTACTACCGCGCTCATTGCCGGGCGCGTGGCCCAGGAAGCCCGAATGCTGCTTAAGCACACCAATTGGAGCGTTTCGGAAATAGCCGATAGCCTGGGCTTTGCCGATGTGGCGCATTTCTGCAATTTCTTCAAACGCCAAACTGCCCTGACGCCAAGCGATTTTCGGGCCTAATCGTATTGTTTGAATTGTGCAGTAGCGAGGCTTTGCATTTTATGCTTTGTCCTAGCACCTATTAGCTAGGTGGCAATGCGTATTTTGTTCAAATGGCGTGCCTGCTGCCTGCTAACGCTTGGTGAAGCCGAGGGCCAGTAGAGCGGGCAGGTCGGCCTTGCGAGCAGTGCCGGATAGAACCAGGCCGGTAGGGCAGGCATTGTATATGGCTTCCTGGCTCTGCACGCTGGCTTGCAGCTGATATCCCGTGATGCCTTGTTGTGTGAGGTAGGCCGAGACCACTGTTTGCAGCTGCTGGCCTGGCTCCACTTGTCGGCACACTGCGTTTGGGCATAGCTGACCTCTACCCGCTCCTTAGTTGGCGCGGTGGTTTCTTACTTGCAGCCAGTGCCTGATAAAGCGCACAGGGCATCAAATAACCAGATAGTTAGTCGAGTTTATTTTATAGGGCAGGGCGACGAATCCAAATAAAAATCAGGATGACCGGCGTACCCCTAATAGTTGAATGTCCACCCGATAAACCGAGCTGCCCTTACCCGACAGTTAACGTTCGGAAACTCCGTTGGGTACAGCTGCTTCTAGGTAATATACAACTTCATCTATGGTTAGGCGACCCAGCGCAAACTGGCTGAGTGCATGCCGATGCGAGGGCTCTACTTCGGTAGTCATACCGTTCTTATACGAAATAGCGGCTGCAATTAAACGCTGGCGGCGTTTCTCGATAGCAAACGTAGAATCTTGCGGAGCCAAATTGGTGGGATAGGGATAGTTCATAAGTTAAAGTTAGCAACTAGAAGCTGAACTATGATACTGTTTTCGTCCAATTAGCTATTTTTTTGTTGTTCATTTAGTTAGTAATATGGCAGTGCAAAGAAGCCTCGCTACTGTTTTTGCTTGGCTAGCATACTGTTATTATTCCCTGAAAAAAACTGAAACCTGCACTTTATAAGCTACTTACAAAGTGCAATGCTGTGCAGAACTCAGCGGTGATATGAGAGCGCTCGCCTAAGTTTGTTGTTCTATTTGTGTTGCTTTTATTCTGTTTCCACTAGTTTCTCACGGTGCTGCTACAATGTCAACTCCAATTTCTCTCTTACCGGCCGATGAGCTGGAGCGCCTGAGCACACTACAGCAATACGAGATTCTGCACTCGCTGTACGAGCCGGTATTCAATGATTTTGTGGGGCTTGCGGCGCGCATTTTCAATCTACCCATCTCGCTGATTGCCCTGGTCGATGCCGACGAAGTAGAATACAAAGCCAACCAAGGCCTGCCCGGCCTGATGAGCCAGCCACGAGTAGAGGCTATTTGCTCCATCGCTATCAAACAGGGTAAGACTGTCGTATTCACTGACTTGGCCGAAGAAGTCAGCCTCACGCCAGAAGCCGACGTGGCCGCAAAAGCCAAGGACTTGCGGGCCTACGTTGGGGCGCCGTTGCGCATGCCCAACCAGCGCAATATTGGCACGCTGTGCATCATCGACCGCCGCCCACGCACGTTCAGCGCCGATGAGCAGGAAACCCTGGAGTTTATCGCCAGTCTGGTCGCAACGACCATCGCGGTGCGCCACTGTTGCCTGGTCAGCGACGGGCTGGGCGCAGCGCACTGGCTGCGCCTACAGCAGCAGTTGGTAGAGGAAATACACGAGCTTATTGCCTTGGTGCGGTACTTGGCGGCGCGGTTTGGTACGCAAGTGCCCGTATCGCAAGCGGTATTAGAGCCCGTGCAACGGCGGCTAAACGACCTGGGGCTACTATTAAAAGAGTATTCTGTCTGCTAACTTAAGCACTTCAGCAGCCGATTAGGGGGCGGTCGGTCCGCATTTGCCACAGCTATTGTTTGGCTACGTGCGTGGTTTCCAGAGTTGGCTTATTGTTGAGGATAAATTTGGTACCGAGGACTTTGCTGTCATTTACTACTCGCGGGCCTTTGTAAGTAGCGGCGCGGTGCACGGTGGTAAACCAACCCAACGAAAATCAGCGATGGCAGTTGCGCCTCGCTCGGGCCACTCTTGGATGACGCTTTTGCAGGTAGCCTTCACCAGGTTTTTATACCTGTTTTTGAGTAGCTAAAATAGGCCGGTGGAAATTTTTTTGTTTTTCTAATGTTAATTTTCTAGCAACATTGGGAATACTAGGCCGCTCTTGCTAGTGAGACAAAGCATAGCATTTGCCCGTTTTATAGCAGGATGCATAGTGCCCGTTGGATTTAATTAGTACAATATACCATTAGCAACCTGAACAGAGTAGCTGAAAAGCCGTATATGAATTGAGTACAAAAAAGCGCTACAATTGGTAGCGGAACTATCGGCTTTGCTAAATGGTATTATTCGTACTACTTTAGCAGTCGTTATCGCTTTTGCTATAACGTTTTCCATACTGCGAAGCGCTAATAGCTTATCCTGTCATTCCTCCATTCCCACCCACTAGTACTATGTATAAGCTGCAATTATCGGGCTGCGCCTGGGTGCTATTTGGCCAATGCCTAGTGCTATTATTGCCTGCACTTAAATTATTACAAGTGCCTGTTGTTGCTGGCTGGTCATGGCTAGCTGTGCTAGCTCCAGTGTGGGGGCCAGGGGCGCTATTAGCCTTAATACTGGCCGTGGAGTGGGTAGTTGGAGCGGGCAAGAAAATCCAGCTCAGCTACCACGAAAGCGAGATGGCTCCGAGTCACCTGGGCAAAGCTTAGCAGCGGCTGTCTGCATTAGCCAGCCGCCCAGGCTCGCGCTTCGGGCAGGGAAGTAAAATGCCGGAATTCGTAGCGCAGGTCAGGTAGGGCGCTCTGGTACATGCCATTGATGGTGATGCGATTGAGCGTTTCCTCAGATTCGAGATGAGCAAAGCGCGTGAGGCCTAACTCATCGAGTGGGGTTAGTAGAGCAATATAACACCATTCAAGGTCTTTAGGGCGCACTGCGCCGAGGCGGCGGTCGTCTGCCACCCAGCCAGTTACGTGGTGCTGCCGTGCCAAACGCAGCATTTCGGTAGCAGCCTTGCGAAAATCGGCGCTACCCGCAAAGCCCAGCCATTCGGTTTCCAGCACGTTGCGGGTGCCGGTATGCAGCAGAATATTTAAAAAGGGATAAGCAGCAAGAGTAGAAGTCATCAGAATTGGGTACTCGTTATTCTTCCCGGTGCACGGTGGCCGGGCTGAAAGCCGGCACGCATACCGACCAGTATTCACACTCAATATCAAAGGGATTGGAGTAGCGCACACGCGCTCCGGCCCGGATGAGCAGCGACTCGCCGGCCTGAAGTTCGACTATATCGCCATCAATCTCGAAACGCTTACGCCCCCGTACCACAATGGTTATCTCGTCGAACTCGGGGCGTTGGTGCGGCTCGCTCCATTGCGGCGGGGCCACCATGTGCGCCAGGCTATACTGGCCGGTGCCAGTGCTGGCTAGCCCAATGTGCTCTTCGATGAGCTTGCCATCGGTAGTAGGCACCCGAAATGGCTGCGGATTGCGGAAGTAGTTTTTCTCGGCGGACATATGTAGTAATTAAGGACGGGTAGGGCAGGGGCCAGTAGTAAAGGTGCGTACACCCGCATTAGTAGCGGTGCAGGGGTTGGCATAGGTTTGGCCATTACAGCCGCACACGGGGTTATAATCCATCGTGCAAATACCGTTGGGGTTGATTTTGGCCGGGTCGATACAGTCGGCTGTGGGGGAAGTAGCCCGCGTGGCGGGGCGCTGGCAGGCGCTCGCCAACAAAGTGGTACTCAAGAGGGCGAGTGCAGCGGTACGAAAGGAAAATGCCATAGATGAAGGCAAAGTAAAGGCTGCGTGAGGAAATGGCTGTTTCCGCCGAAAAATTGCCCCCACTGCCCAACCCCTGGTTGCTAGCCGCGTATAGCTGCCTACATTGGGCCGAGGGGCACCCCCGGCCCCACCAATAAAACACCTCATCACCTTTTTTTTACTTCTCATGGCTTACCGCGAAGAAGATAACAACGCTGGCAAAATCATTCTCGCCGCCCTCGCCGGCGCTAGCGCTGGCATCGTAGCCGGCATTTTGCTGGCTCCCGATAAAGGCACCGTTACCCTCGAAAACTGGAAAGGCGCTGCCAAAGACTACAGCGCTAAGTTGGGCGACCAGTATAAGCAATATAGCGCCGACCTCGAAACCAAATTTAAAGGCCTGACCGATAAGATTGAAAGCCTGACCGGCGGCCTCGATATCGCCGGCAGCTGGGACAGCATTAAAGGCCAGCTGAAACAGCAGTACGGCCAGCTGACCGACGCTGACCTGACGCTGGTAGAAGGTAAAGTAGATGAACTGCTCGGCCGCCTGCAAGAAAAGCTGGGTAAAAGCAAAGGCGATATCACCAAGATTATTAGCGATTTGATTGCTAAAGCAAAAGACGTTGCTAGCAAAGGCGTGGATGCTGCCAAAGACGTGGCCAGCAAAGGTGCCGACGCTGCAAAAGATGCTGCCGACAAAGGCGCTGATGCTGCCAAAGAAGCTACTGCCTAGTTCGTTGCGCTAAGCAAAACAGTAAAAAACCCTGTGCCACGCGGTGCAGGGTTTTTTTGTGCCCCAAGCCTAACCACCGCTGCCGCTTCGCCGTTACCTTGCTACCGCAATTCCACCCTTTCACCCTCTCAATACGTTTCACTCATGCCCAAAGACACCGGAAAAGTTATAGTCTCGTTGCTGGCCGGCGCTACGGCTGGCATTGTTGCGGGCCTGCTACTAGCCCCCGAAACCGGCGACGACCTGCGCAAAAATCTGCGCGAGTCGGCTGGCAAGTGGGGCGGCAGCCTCGGCAAGCTCGCCCAGGATGCCCTAAGCAAACTGCAAAATCAGCCCGGCCATACCAATCCCGACGCCGCCGTGAGCGAAGACCGCAACGCGGCCGATGCGCTTTTCGACTCGATGAGCACCAAAAGAGCCGAGCCTGGCGACTTGACTACTAGCGCCACCGGCAACGGCCAGTCGATAGGCGGCGATGACTACGCTGACAATACCCTCGATTACGATGGCGATGGTAGCGATGGCCGCCACCGGGGTATTGTGTAATAGATAGTTAGCGAAAGATAGAAAAATAATCCGAATTTTTTTTACAGCTTTCGTAACCCTGTTTGTGGCTTGCCGTTAAAGACTATACAAACGGCTTAAGTTGCAAACCTTAGGACGTTGGTCGTAAAATTGCCGATTGTCGGAACTTCTACTGGTGAGTGGTTTAACATACCAAGTAGCAAAATCAGATAGTCCATCGCACATTTCTGCCAACAGGCTCTGGTTTAGATTCGGTTAGCTGTTTAAAAGAAAAGCCCGGTACTCATTCAGTACCGGGCTTTTTGATTTTATAATGTGCCGTGGACTCTACAAGTCCGCACGTAAGCTGGGCGTACCACCTACGCGCGGACTCGCAAAGTCTGCGATATGATTCTACAGCGCCTCCGGCCGCATTTGCGGGAAGAATAGGACCTCCTGAATCGAAGGCGAATTAGTCATAATCATACTCAGGCGGTCGATGCCGATGCCTAGGCCGGCCGTGGGCGGCATGCCGTACTCCAGGGCGCGCAGGAAGTCGTCGTCGAGCACCATTGCCTCCGTATCGCCGCGCTTGCCCAGCTCCAACTGCTCCTCGAAGCGCTGGCGCTGGTCAATGGGGTCGTTGAGCTCAGAGAAAGCGTTGCAGATTTCCTTGCCATTGCAAATGGCCTCGAAACGCTCTACCAGACCTGGGTGGTCGCGGTGCTTTTTAGCCAGCGGCGACATCTCCACCGGATAGTCGGTAATAAAGGTGGGCTGGATGAGCTTAGGCTCAACGTGCTCGCCAAAAATCTCGTCGATGATTTTGGCCTTGCCCATGCTAGGGTCAAGGC
>CAXUKA010000155.1:0-13812 GCA_964251335.1 uncultured Hymenobacter sp. | reverse complement strand
GCGGGGGGCCGCCGGGGCCACCTTGCCAGCCAGGGGGCGGTCCGCCGGGGCCCCCCGGAGGAGGCGGGCCACCAGGACCACCGGGCGGCGGGCCGGGGCGGCCGCCCGTGCGGGAGCTGTCGGCGGGGGCGCTGGTGGTTGATTGGCTGGTTTCGGAGGAGCAGCCTAGCTGCTGAAGCAGCAATGGAGCCACGGCCGTGCCGAGGGCAATGCGGCGGATAAATTCTTTGCGGGAAAGCATGGAGTAGAAAATGTCGGCGAGGTAGACAAACGCGACAGCCTCAAAATTCAGCTTGTGCAGGAATTGGCAGCGAGTGTAATCGCCAAGAGGGAAAAATCTGCCGACCGATGGCGAAAATACTGAAGCTTGCCGCTCCTTATCCTTTGACCAGAAGCTCTTTGTAATACGCCCCAAACTTGCGCAGCAACGAATACGCATCCCGCCACTCAAAATACCTCGGACTAGCCCCACTCACCTCGGTAAAACCCGCCTGCCGAAACAGCATTTTGGTGCGGCTAATATGGTAAAATTGCGACACCACCACGATGCTGCGAAAATGCAGTTGCGGTTTCAATCGCAAGGTATTCTGAACAGTTTGCTGGGTGTTATTACCTTGGTTATCTATGACAATTGCCGTATCGGGCACACCGTGGGCACGTAGGTACTCCCGCATTTTGTCACCTTCATAAAAGCCTTCCTTGCCCAGCCCGCCGCTGACTAGCAAGCGCTGCACCCGGCCACTTTGGTACAGCGCCAGCCCACACGCCAGGCGCTGGGTAAGGCGCTCAGAAAGCGTACCGTCTTCGTTGACTTTATTGCCGAGAACCACGCCAATATCGGCCCGCTGCTGGCTATCGTGCAGGCCATCCAGCGTGATGAATAGGGTGTGCAGCAGAAACCAAGCGGCCAAGGCAGTTAGGCCGTATTTCACTTTCTTCAGCCAAAAGCGACGCTTTTGCATGGCTAATATTTCCGTTGCAATGCATCAAATCCCAGTAACTCCTCCCCTGCCAGCGCCGCCGACACGGCCCGGTAAACCGGCTCTAAATCAAGCCGAGTATTGCCTAAGGCTCGCACTACCAATACATTTTCCCGAGCCTGCGTCGCAGCTACTACATAGGGCTGGCCAGCCAAGCTGGCGTGCAGTTCGGTCTGGCCGGCCGGTAGCAATTGGCGCAGGGCAGCGGCTATTTGCTGGAAACGCGCATCCTCAGGCGGGCCTATCAGGTAGAGCGACAGCGCCGTGTGGTACGGCCCAAACGTAGCCTGCGAGGTGGCTAAATGCTCGTCAGGCCGCAGAGCAAACCGGTCGAGCAGCGTAAGGCGGTCGGCTACGGTCACGCGCAACTCGGTAGCGAAGGTGGTGAAGGCAAATTTTTCGCCCAGGTCGGTGCGGCCAGCGTGCCACCAGTCGGCCACTAGGAGAACGGCGCTGTCGGCCAGGTGCCAGTGCTGGGCCTGGTGGTAGCGGCTGTCGGCCTGGGGCACCAACGGGTCGGGCAGCACCACGGCCAGGGCGTTTTCGGCTACGTAGCCTTCGGTGAGTTGCTCGGCTTGGCGACCGTCTATCGACTTGAAGATGCGGGTATTGGCCTGGGTGCTGAGGAGCAGGCGGCTATCAGCTTCGCAGCGCACGCGCAGCCGGATGCTGTCGCCGGCTACCAGACCGCCGCCGTAGCTGGCCAGCACGGCGTGGCAGGCGAGACTGGCCGGGGCAGCGGGATTGATGATTTTGAGGGGTTGGAGGCTGCGGCTAGCTACCAAGCGCGACTGCTGCCGCACTTGTGCCACCGTTAGCTCGCTCCACTGGGTAGCGTCGTCGGGCATTGGGCGGCAATGTAGCGCGAAGCGCTATTTCGCGTTGTGTTAGGTGAGAATTGCTTGCCCTTTGCAATATACCATTCCGCAGTCGGTGGGTTTTGATGGGGCATGCCGAAATGCCACCTCGCTAACGATACGCGAAGCAGCGCTTCGTGCTACGGCCAACCTAGCGGCCGAATTATAGGTTATACGGCCACCTATTCTCAATTTCTCATGGAAAACCTAACCGGAAAAACTGCCCTCGTCACGGGCGCGGGCAAAGGCATTGGCCACGCCGTAGCCGTGGCCCTGGCCAAAGAAGGCGTAAATGTGGGCCTGCTGGCCCGCTCGACCAGCCAGCTCGAAGAAGTAGCCGCTGAGCTGCGCGCCCTAGGCGTGAAAGCCGCCGTAGCCTCGGCCGACGTGGCCGACGAAACGGCCGTAACCGCCGCCGTAGCGCAGCTCAAAGCGGAGCTTGGGCCAGCTGATATTCTCATCAACAATGCGGGCATTGGCACTTTCGCCAAGTTTTTGGATATGCCCTCGGCCGACTGGGAACGCATTATCCGCGTCAACCTGATGGGCGTGTACTACGTGACGCGGGCCGTGCTACCCGACATGCTGGCCAAGCAGAGCGGCGATATTATCAATATTTCTTCGACCTCGGGGCAGCGAGCAGCTGCTGGCAGCAGCGCCTACAGTGCATCCAAATTTGCATTGATGGGCCTCACCGAGGCGCTGATGCAGGAAGTGCGCAAGAGCAATATCCGCGTGTCGGCCCTCACGCCGAGCACGGTAGCCACCGAGCTGGCTATCGGCAACAACCTCACCGATGGCAACCCCGACAAAGTGATGCAGCCCGAGGATTTGGCCGAGTTTATGATTGCGCAGCTTAAGCTGAACCGGCGCATTTTCATCAAGGAGGCCGGCATGTGGTCGACTAACCCGTAGTCGGAAAATAGCTGTCATTGCGAGCAAAGCGAAGCAATCGCATCAGGATGAACCCTTTGGGTTTCGTTCAGGTGCGATTACTTCGCTTTGCTCGCAATGACGTTTTGCCTGCACCCTGTGTGCAATTCGCCATATTCCGGCATCAGAAGGGTTCTACCCTTCCCGCCTCTTATGCCGCGACTGCTACTGCTTCTGATTTTCTGCGGGTTATTCACCTCAGCCCAAGCCCAGCAGCGGCTGGCCAAGGCCCGGCAGCGCAGCTACCTCACCAAGGTTTTTCGCCTCACTGAGGCTCAGACCAAAAATATCTACGAGCACGGGCTGCGCATCGTCCGGCCCGATTTTTTCGCGGTACCCGTCGATTCGTTTCCCACTGATAGCGTGCGGCCCCGGCCCTTGCCGCTGGGCTACTACCTGGTGGCCCACACCGAGGCGGCGCAATTGGTTTACTACCTCCGCACCGAAAGCGACCGCACCGTGGCCGTGCTCGACAATCAGGTAGACCTGGCCTTGGTGGTGCGCGACTCGCTGGGCCAGCCCCGGCCCGATGCCCAGGTGGCAGTGGGCCGCCGCTCGGTGCCCTACGATGCGGCCACCCACACCTACCGCCTCGCCAAGGCTGGCGAGGCCGGCCTGGCCGCCGTGACCTACGGCGGGCGCACCACCTTCCACACCTTGGAGCGGACGTTTCCAGGCCAGCGGCCGACGCGGCATTTCAGCTGGCGCGGGGTGCGGCAGCGGGTGCTCTACGGCTTTCCGCTGAAGTATGTAGTGCGGCCCACGCGGCGGCTGGTATACGATATCGGCCACGCCCGCTATGCCAAGACGGGGCCGGTGGGACTGATGCGCTCGGTATTCAGCGAGGACGTGCGCGATGAGCGCCACGAGCATCGCAGCCAGCGCTGGACCAGCTATCTGGTATTCAGCCAGCCGCGCTACCGGCCTACTGGCGACACCCTACGCCTGAAAGCCAGAATACTGCGCCGCGACAACGGCCGCCTATACCGCAAGCCGCTCATGCTGTCGATAGTGGGCGGCTCGCTATCCAAGCGCCTGGCTATGTTGCACCCGGTGCGGCCCGGCACCTACGAATACGTGCTGCCCTTGGGCGATACACTGGGGCTGCGCCCCGATACTTATTACCAGGCATATCTGGAGGATGCTAAGGGCCATACCATCGCAAAAGGTCAGTTTCAATTTGAAGACTACGAGCTTGATAATGCCCACTATACCCTGCGCGTAGCCGAAAAAGAGCAGCGCCACGGCCAGCCGCAGGCCGTATTTGTGCGCGGCACCGACGCCAATGCCCTCAACCTGCTTGATGCGCGGGTGCGGCTGGCCGTGGTGCCCACCCAGCCGCCTGGCAAGCTGCCCCGCCGGCAAGTATTCCTGCCCGATACGCTCTGGACGCACACCCAGGCCCTCGACCCGCTGGGCGAAACCCGCATCAACCTACCCGCCAATATCTTCCCCGATGTAGACTTTGGCTACGAGGTGCGGGCCACGTTTCTGACCGCCGACAACGAGCGCCACGAAGAAGGGGCCGACGTTAGCTACCACCATGATTTTGGGGAGCTGAATTTGGCGCTGGGCCACGACTCGGTGCGCCTGGGCTACGACTCGCTGAGCCAGGTGCGGCCTCACCGCGCCACCTTGCGCATTCGGCGCAGCGGCGAGCTGCCCGCCTTACTACGCGAGATTCGCCTGCCGCTGACCTTGCCGCTCGATTTTCAAGCCATTGAATACGAGCTGACTGATGCCGCTGGCCGCAAAGCCTTTCTTAACCTGAACGCCAGTAATGCCGACCTGGAGCTGCGCTCTGACCGCACCGCCGACTCGGTGGTGCTGGCCGTGCGCAACCCGCACCGGGTACCGTTCTGGTACTTTGTGTACCGCGACAACGAGCTGAAATACCGGGGCTACGCCACCGATTACCACGCCAGCCTACCCGACAAAAGCCTCACAACCTGGCACGTATCGCTGCACTACAACTGGGGTGGCGGCCTACAAGCGGCCGAATACACGGTGGCCGCCCCCCAGCGCCAATTGCTGGTAACCACCGACCAGCCCACCGTGGCTTACCCCGGCCAGAAAATCAAGCTCAACTTCACCGTGACCGACGAGCGCGGCCGGCCCGTGCCCGATGCCGACCTCACGGCCTACGCCTACACCAGCAAGTTTGAGGCAGCGGCCGTACCTGAGTTGCCGACATTCAATCGGCCGGTGCTAGGGCGGCAGTCGCGGCGGCGGTTCCAGCTGAAGGGCACGTTTGAGGATAACAACGAGCGCCGCCAACTGCTGCCGTGGCAGGCGTGGCGCACGCAGCTGGGGCTCGATTCGCTGCGCTTTTATAAGTTTTTGTATCCCGAAAGCGGGGCATTTTATGAGTATCAGCCCGCGCCGGGCGGGCTCACGCAGCTTGCGCCGTTTGTGGTCGATTCAGGCCGGGTGCAGGCCCCGATAGCGGTGTATGTAGATGGCCAGCCCGTCTACATTCACTATGTCAATCAGTTCGATGCCTACACGATGGTGGCCGACAGCGGGCACCACGAGCTCAGCATTCGCACTGCCACTCACCTCGTGACGATGCGCGATGTGTATCTGCGCCCACTGCACAAGCTCACGCTCAGCCTCGACCTCAACCACCCCTGCACCGAGCTGATGGTGGAAAAGCGCAAACCCGAACTAAGCTCCGAGGAACAGCAGCAGCTCAGCCGCTCGCTGGTGCTGCTCGACACCGAAGGCAACTCTTCCTTCGCCACCCTGCGCCAGGGACCGCGCCTGCGCCTGCTGCGCCCCCGAGGCTACCAAAGCACCTACCAGAACGGCTCCCGAACTTATAATGGCGGCTACGGCCGGCTCCAATACGCCGGGCCATTTCGCCCCGATTCGGTGCTGCTGCGCCGAGCCGATGGGCTGCGCAGCAAGTTCTTATTTGAGCCACTGTATGCCTACACGGTGCGGCCTAATTTCCTGAAAATGACCTGCGCCGAGCCGGCCAGCTTTGGCAGCCTCAATAGCTCGAGATTCTCTACACCGCTGCCGCTGAGCGGCTTCGCCCTCACCGAGGCCGATGTGCGGGCAAATTTTCTGCCGCCCGTCGTCACCGCGCCATTGCCGATTTATACGCTCAATTCGCTCTTTGCTGAGCCTACCCGCACCGCCCTCGGCCAGGGCCGACTGGAGTTGCGTCTGCCGCCCCGCCCCGATACTGCTCGGCACCAGCTGCCTACACCGCGCTACATTCTGCTCACCCAGCCCGGCCAGCCCAAGTTCCTGCGCCTCGACCGCTGGCAGCTGTTGCACGCCCTCACGCCCGGCCGCTACCAGGTGGCAGTGCTGCTCAGCGATAGCACGTGCCTGGTGCCCGCCGAGCCGGTGCTCATTCAGGCCAATGGCGAGACGTATTTGCAGCTGCAATGGGGCGACCGGCAGGCGGCCGGGGCGCTCGGCCGCCGCATCGGGCGGCTGGTACGGGCGCGCTCGATGCCCACGGCCCAGGCTAGGCCGGCCGTAGCTCCACTCGCCCCCGTTGTGCCGGTACCACAACTACCACCGGGCGGCGGGCGCTTGGTGCGTGGGCAAATAATAGATTTTACCAACGAACAGGGGCTACCAGGCGTGACGGTGCTGGTAAAAGGCTCGACTATTGGGACTGCTACCGATAACGATGGAAGCTTCTCGTTGCGGGTGCCATGGGGGAAAATCACGCTAGTAGCTTCGTACATCGGCTACACCTCACAAGAAATTGATATTG
Source organism: uncultured Hymenobacter sp. (assembly GCA_964251335.1). Taxonomy (GTDB): domain Bacteria; phylum Bacteroidota; class Bacteroidia; order Cytophagales; family Hymenobacteraceae; genus Hymenobacter. The sequence goes on along the minus strand of CAXUKA010000155.1, from coordinate 7,303 downwards.
AACGCCTGAACGAAGTACACTTGAGTCTACGCAGCGATATGAAAACGCTGGGCGAAGTAGTCGTGACCGGTGCGCTGGGTATACAGCGAAATTTTGATACAACTCGTAGCCCCAACTTTGTCAATGGCTTGGTAGGTCGCGTATCCGGTGTGCAAGTGCAGACGCTTGGTTATAGCATGAATCCAGATATACGGATATCACTACGCGGCACACGCTCCATCACGGGCGAAAACCAAGCGCTCATTGTTATCGACGGCATTATCGCATCGAACCAGATGCTGGCCGCCCTTACTCCCAGTGATATTGTCTCTACCTCAGTGTTAAAAGGCAGTGCCGCCACGGCCATTTATGGCACTCGGGCCGCCAATGGTGTTCTCCTCATCACCACCAAAGCCGGCGTTAACCTGCCCGGTGCCCTATCAGCGGGCGCGCCAGGCGCTCGCCCCGAGCTGCCCGATGTGCCCACCGGCGACCCGCGCCTAGCCCTGCGCCGCCACTTTCGCGACTATGCCTGGTGGCGGCCTACCTTGAGCACCGATGCCCAAGGGAAGGCGCACACCGAGATAGTATTACCCGACGATGTGACCAGTTGGGACACCTTCGTGCTGGGCTCCGATGGGCACCGGCGCACTGGCAGCGCCACTGGCCAACTACGGGCCTACAAAGGCCTGATGGCCGAGCTGGCTGGCCCTCGCTTTCTGGTGGCCGGCGACCGGGTGCAGATGCTGGGTAAAGTCCTGAACTACCGCCCCGATACTGCGCAGGTCACGACTACCTTTAAAGTAGGCGCGCAAGTCATGCGTACCCAGGCGCACCGCGTGAGCAGCTCCGCGATTGACACGCTGACCGTGGCTGCGCCCAGCGCCGGAGCCGACTCGGTGCAAATTACCTTCGGGCTGCAAGCGGCGGGCGGCTACGCCGACGGCGAGCAGCGCAGCATCGTGGTGATGCCGGCCGGCACCCGCGAACGTGTGGGCACCTATGCTGTAGTCATGGCCGCCGACACAGTGCTGAATTTGCCACTCGATGCCAAGCTAGGCGAGGTAACCGTGCGCCTCGAAAGCGACGCCCTGCCCACGCTGCTCTCCGAAATCCGGCACCTGCAGGCCTACGCCTACCTCTGCAACGAGCAAGCCGCCTCCAAGCTGCTGGCCCTGCTGCTGGAGCGCCGCATCTGCCTGGTGCAGCAGGTGCCTTTCAAGGGGGATAAGGCCATCAATTTTCTCATTCGTAAGCTGCAAGATAGCCGGCCCAAAACGGTGGCCCTGTGGGGCACCTGGTCCGGTACGGCACCCAGCTACTGGGTATCGGCCCACGTATTGGAAGCGCTGCTGGGGGCCGAAAAAGCCGGTTACCATGTCGAGCTGAATCGGGCCGACTTGCAGGCCTACCTGTTGCACGAGCTGGATGAGCGCCTGAGCGTGCCCACCACCGTGCCAACCGCGGCCGAGCGCCGGCGCGGCTTCATAGCCCACCCTACGCCCGCCGAAACCAACGACCAGCTGCGCCTCCTGCGGCTGCTACACCAGCTCGGCGCGCCCACCGACTACCGCACCTACCTCGACCGTATCGACCGTGCCCAGCCCGGCCGCCGCGCCCTCGACCGCTACCTCGCCAGTGTCGAATTGCGCCAGCAATTAAGCCTCCCTTACCAGCTCGACAGCCTGCGCCGCTACCGCCTGCGCACCGAGTTGGGCGGCGTGTTTTATGCCGATACGCTGGGCAGCAACACGTATTTCCGCTACCTGCTCACCGACCGCGTGGCTACCACCTTGCTGGCCTACCGCGTGCTGCGCGCCCACGGCGGCCACGATGCGGAACTGACGCGCATGCGCATTTTCCTGCTGGGGCAGCGGGGTGGCGGCTACTGGAGCAGCACCTACGAGGCGGCCTCTATCATGGCCACCATTGGCCCCGACCTGCTGGTGCCGGGTGGCCAGGGTGTGATGGCCCAGGTGCGCCTGAATGGTGCCCCCGCCGCCCGCGAAGCCGGAGCCATCACCAAATTTCCCTTCGACCTGAAGCTGCCCGCGCCCGACGGCCCGCTCACGCTGCACAAAACCGGCGGCCTGCCTGTGTACGCCACCGCTTACCAAACCCGCTGGAACCCCACCCCCGAGCCCGCCGCCAAGCCCTTCACCGTGACTACCACCCTAGCTGGGCAAGCCGGCAACCGCATTAGCCTGCGTGGCGGCCAGCCCACTGAGTTGCTCGTGACGGTGGATGTGAAAGCCGAAGCCCGCTACGTGCTGCTCGAAGTGCCCATCCCGGCCGGCTGCTCTTACGGCCCCGCGCCCACTACCAGCCCGTTCGAAGTGCATCGCGAAAACCTGCGTCACCAGGCTGGCATTTTTATCGACTACCTGCCGATTGGCAAGCATGTGTTTCGGGTGGCGTTGCAACCGCGCTACCGAGGGCAATACACCCTCAACCCGGCACGGGCCGAGCTGGTGTATTTCCCCACCAGGTTTGGGCGCACAGGCAGCAAGCAGGTTGGAATCCAATAATAAATAAGCTCAACCATATTAATAATAACCTGAACCCTAGTCGAAGTGACTAAATCGCAGTGAACGGGTAAAAAGCCCGTTCACCGTCCAATTTGGATTATTCACCTAAAAAGCTCATACCTCGAAAAACGCACCGATAGTTTTGCGTCAGCTAAGTGCAATTCGCCACCAGTTGGTGCGAATAAAAAAGCCTTCATTATGCTGTCCGCCATGCGTTACCAACCAGTTGCTACCGCTGCTCCTATCCAAGCCGCGCCCCTCCGCTGCCTCGTGGTCGATAGCGACCCACGGGCAGCGGCCGCCCTGGCAGCGTGCGTGCAGCAGGTGCCTTCGCTAATCCTGGCCGGCAGCTACACCAACCCCGAGCAGGCCCTGGCCCATTTGCGGACGCAGCCAATCGACGTGCTGTTTCTGCCCATCGAGCTGCCCTTGCTGGCTGGCCTCAAGCTGTTGCGGCCGCAGGGTGCCGGCCCGGCGGTGGTGCTCACATCTACCTATCCCGACTATTGCTTGGAGAGCTACGGCTCGTATGGTGTGGTCGATTATTTGCCGAAGCCCTTCCTCTTTTCGCGCTTTCAGCAAGTGGCGGCCCGCCTGAGCGCCCAGCGCCCGGCCGCTGCCGTGCCCGCCGTGGCCAGCAGCCAGTTTGCCCCACCCCAAACCGATGGTCTTTATTTCTGGATTAACCAGCAGCTGATGCAAATACGGCTGGCCGACCTGCTTTACGTGGAAGACCTGAGCGGCTGCACGCGCCTCAAAACACTGCACCAGGAATTCGTAACCGATGAGTCGTTTGCAGTGCTCGCCGACCAGCTGCCCGAGCCGCAGTTTCTGCGGGTAAACTCGACCTGCGCCGTGGCCCTACGCCACGCCACCCCGGTAGCCAGCAACGCGCTGGCGGTGGGCGGCCGCCGTATACTGGTCGGCCCAGCCTTGCAGGATGAAGTGCTGGCCCGAGTTTTCCAAACTAGCATGTGGGGCTCGTAGGCAAGCTGCCCAGCTACTCAAATCTGGCTTCTGCGACCCTCTGCGCCTTTCGCCTGCGCTTTCTGCGGTGAAAAAATGGCTTCAGGCAGCACTATTCTACCCCTAAGCTGAACTATTCCACGCTCAGGTTTAATAGGCTGGTTTACACAAAAACCACTCTGCTATTCTTACGTTTGAAGGGGTACTTATTGTAGCCGTCCTCCTTATTACGTCATGAAAAAACCCCTACTTGCCTTGGCTGCGCTTGCCGCATTGGCCGCATGCCGCGAGTCCAATACCAGCGTAAAAAGCGCCCCGTCGGCCGAGGCTATTGCGGCCACCAAAACGCTGTGCTTCGACAGCACCTTCACCACGCTGGCCCAGCAGCCGCGCTCCTACTCGTACGTTGCCGACATTGTAGTGGGTACCGGCAAAACGGTGACCGTGCCCGTACAAATCGACTGGACCACTGTATCGGAAGGTGGCTGCCCGCAAGTGGCCTCGCTACGTGTATATCAACTCGGCGAAGCTGATTTGCGCACCAACGTGGTTGTGAAAGCCATGCGCGATGCCGTCTGCAAGCCCGGCCCCCTGCCCAGCGGCCCCGGCCGTGCCTCTACCGGGGCCATGTACATCAACCTGACTTGCCAAGCCAAGGCTGTGCATGCGTTCAGCAGCTTCCGCTTTATGCTCAATGGCCTGGGCTACCACGATACGCTTGAGCAAAACCTAACGCCTACCACGCCCTCGGCGCAGTAAACTATCTTTAATCAACATTTTACAAAAAAGTCCCAGCCGCATGGCTGGGACTTTTTTTAGTGCTAGTCCTGCAAGTCTAGTGTTCCTGCAAAATGGCGCGCAGGTCGTGCAAGCGCCGCCGCACTGGTTTCAGAATTTCTTCGGGCACCGGCACAGTCGTGCCGTAGCGAGCCGCCAGGTAGCGCACCAGCGCCCCTAGCCCATATAGTTCGTCGCGGGCTTCGCGCTGAATCGTCTGCCAGTACGCCTCGCCCAGCACGAGGCGACAGTGATAGCGCACTACTATAGCGCGGCTCACTATCCCGGCTAAGCTTTCAAGCATTTGCTGCTCATCGGCACTAAAATCGCGCGGCTGCGGGTCTACCAGGCACAGAGTACCAATATTGTGCTGGTCGGGCATGTGGAGCGGTGCCCCAGCATAAAACCGGACTTGATTGGCCAGGCAGTTCTGAATCGCCAAAGCATCGAGCGGCGTCTGCGGAGCCGTAGCTAAGTCGTGGTATACCACCACTTGGCCGTGCTTAATAACCTGCGCACACAGTAGCTCGCCCCGAGGATTGGGCGGTATGGGAGGAAAGCCATAGCTAGCCTTGTAATGAACCTGCTCGGCATCAACGAGGCCTATGTAGGCAATAGGCAGTCGAAAAAGCGCCGCTGCTAGCGCCACCAGTTCATCAAAAAATTCCTCTTGCAGCGAGTACAGAATATCGTACCGATGCAGTGACTCCAGGCGCTCAGCCTCATCTACCGGAAGCAGCATTTGGGGAACGGCTACCATGTGCAAGTAAAATAAATATTATTATAATACCATTTTGACCCACCCGGTCATTTACTAAGAATTCAAAGATACATAGCTTTCTGACTGTAATAACAAGTTCGGCATGTCTTTTGGAACTACAGCTTAAAACTGGTTATCAAACTGTTCAGCTTTTCCCAATCACTGCGAAATTATTGGTGGCCGCTTAGGTCAGCACAAAATGATGACGCCCTAAAAACAGAAGCAGTCGAATGCAAAATAATTTGCACTTTCCCTGCATAAACGACTAGCTTTGTGGGGCAAATAAGCACCTATTTAATCGCTATTTTATGAATTATTTAAGTTATAAAGAGGCTTTTTCCGCCTTAGTGCAAGATAACGACGGAGTACTACCAGATTTGTATGAAATCATCAACATTACAATTTCTTGTCACCCCGCCAACGCACCAATTCTTACCACTGTAGCCGACGTGGTAGCGTATGCCCTCATTGAAACCAGCGACGAATTGCGCGTAAAAGTCCCGTACCAGAAACCTAAAAGCATGCCCCCAGCTACCACAGTATTCGCTGGTCAGGTTGTGCTACTGGATAGCCTGCTGGACCAAGCCATTGCCTGCCGCAATTAATCAGCCAGCCAAGGAAAGTACTACTTGCCACAAAGCCTTGGGCCGACCGCATAAGCAGGCTCTGTTACGCTTTGCGGCACTCTGTAGCACAGATGTAGTCTAGCCAGTTGCGCCTCCATCAGGCTACAGCCAAAACTTTACTAATACCGTCGCCAGCCTCTCAACGCTCTTCTGAGAGACTGGCGACGGTGCTTGTTGAATAGAGAGCCATAGCTCAAAGGAGCCTATCCTTTTTGCCAGGACTTTCCAGCCATTAGCCTAACTCTGCTGGTTTTTAGTCGCAGCCACACCATTTTTTGTGGCCAGTGGCAACCTGAGCGGCACCTAACTAATACTTAGCTGGATAATACAGATAGCACATCAACACTAAGCATTGCCTTAAAGAACAGCACTTTACCTTTTTTTTGAGACTGTATCAATAGCATGCTTTGCATTGGCACAATACTCTCGATGCTAATTCCTCGGCTGTCCTATTAGTCCATCGATTAGCTGTCACAGGATGTACCACTCGCAAGAAAGCCCTGCTGGTGAGAGAGTAAGGCCTTTTACAAACCCTTAATTATTGATAACCAATATATTATCAATACAACAGGTAACTACCACACAGAGGGCGCCATAACTGGCTGCTTACCATTGTAATAGAGATGCACGAAAACATCGTGGGGTAGCAAAAGGGCTCTGTAGAGCATATCGGTGCGCTGCTGAGCTGTGGTACGCCAAAATTTAGCCATCCGCTCGACTTCTTCAGGAGTGAGGTCTGCCATTAGGTCCTGAGGGCTATTCAGTTTGCCCCGGCCCCAGCGGGCAAGCAGCTGGCCGGCATGGGCAAAGAAGGCTTGCAACTCGCTGAGTTGGCGTGGCCCCTAGTAGTATTCTACCGAAATAGAATGTCCAGCCGGATAGCCGGATGCTCGAGCAGCCGTCCTACCGGGTTCTCAAAATAAGTATAAGGCGTAATAGACGACATAGCACTTAAAATATATTTTTTTATTATGCTAGCAAACAATAATACGCCTTAAATAAAGCTACTTAGGCAAATAAAAAGCCGAGCTATAACAACATAAAAACACAAACAAATTCATAACTACTGCAAGGTCAATAGCCTTGATTTGAAATACGCTAGCACGGCCAGATACTAGTCGATGAAATCCCTTACCCACCACAGCATATTCGGCGACCTAGTGCTTTCAGATGGTTTTTAATGCACCTACTGCCGCTGCACCCAGTAAACAGCCAAACCGCCTGATTTCTGCCAACGATAACTAGCGGATACGAGCAGTTGCACTGCTGTCGGGTGGGGGCGCTGCTTGCCGATGAACAGCAGCAAATATCTGGCTTCTCCCCGCACGACTAGGGCCGCAAATGAAGCTGTACGAAATACCTCAGTTTTGAGAGGCATACGATACACGTAAGGAGCTTGATAGGAAGTTTTAACTACGTACCGCAACAAGGCCAAGGCGCGAGCTAGCAACGGTTTTGTAGCCGCGGGGTAGTCAATCGATATTAGAGGCCGCTACGAAGCTTTGCAATGGGTAAAGAAGTAGGTCAGTGGCGCAATCACTGATAAGCCGAGGCAAGGTCGTCGAAGATAGCCACTACCGGACGCGTCGTTTAATAAAGCGCTAGCTCTATTACCTTACTGTCATGGTAGCTTTCAGTGTACACCCAAGCAAAGTGAACAATACCTT
>CAXUKA010000154.1:0-13867 GCA_964251335.1 uncultured Hymenobacter sp. | reverse complement strand
GGGCCTACCTCGCCCACCTACGTGCATTATTTGGCCCTTGATGCTATTTGGAAGATTCCCTACCGGCATCATGGCGCTTCCCGGCATGCCCCCGTCAAAGGCGGCAATTTGGAATAATCGTGCGAAACGAAGTGAGAAATTCAAGTTGATGCTTGCTAAAAGCCCATAAAAAAAGCCCTGACTAACAGGGCTTTTTTTATAAATCATTACCAATCAAAAGCTAAACCCAAGCGCGTGCAAGCAGGCACACCAGCCCGAAAACAACCGCAACCGCTCTTGCTTGCGCCATTGTTTCATCACTTTGGCGCGGGCTTTTACGGCGGCCAGCACGGGGCAAGGCGCGGCCGTAGCATCGAGGGCACTGCTTCCGGTAGCCAGTACCGACTCGGGGGTGGAATGCGGGTGGGATTGCATGGCGGGTAAGAGCTTAGTGTAGGGTAAGTATACGTGATTTTTCAACAAAAAGCAAGTACTCACTCACCTATTGAGAAAAATCATATTCGGGTGCGCACCGTATTTTGCGGCCCTAACGCCATCCACATGAAGAAGCTCTTACTGCCCGTACTGCTGGGCTCCGTGTTTTTGAACCAAGCTTGCGAGCAAGCCACCACTACCTCGAAAGAGCCAGTAGCAGCGGCCCCGAAGCCACAACACCCCGCCTGGATAATGCAGGGCAATATCTACGAGGTAAACGTGCGCCAGTACACGCCCGAGGGCACCCTCAATGCCTTTGCCAAGCACCTTGACCGCCTGCAAAAAATGGGCGTACAAACGCTGTGGTTCATGCCCCTGAACCCCATCAGCAAGCGCGACCGCAAGGGCAGCCTGGGCAGCTACTACGCCGTGCAGGACTACCAGAAGCTCAACCCGGAATATGGCACGATGGCCGACTGGAACCGACTAGTGGAAGACATTCACAAGCGCGGCATGAAGGTGATTATTGACTGGGTGCCCAACCACACCGGGGCCGATAGCCCGTGGCTGACGCGCCACCCCGATTTCTTCGTGAAGGATAAAAAAGGCCAGCCCGCCGTGCCCTTCGACTGGACTGACACGCGGCAGCTGAACTACAAAAACACGGAAATGCAGGACAGCATGATTGCCGCCATGCGCTACTGGGTCGATAAAACCGGCATCGACGGCTTCCGCTGCGACGTGGCCTGGAACGTGCCGGGTGCGTTCTGGAAGCGGGCTATTTCGACCTTGGAACACGACAAAGACCTGTTTATGTTGGCCGAGGGCGACAGTGCCTACCTGCCCAAAAGCGGCTTCGACGCAGTGTATCCGTGGCACATGTTTCATGCCATGGAGAAGGTGGCGGCCGGCAAGCGCACCGCTCTCTCGCTCGACAGCGTGAACCAGAACTGGCAAGGGATGTATCCCAAGGGCACCATCGAGCTGTACTTCACCAGCAACCACGACGAAAATACCTGGAATAAAGCTGATTACGGCTCGTTTGCCGGGCCGAAAAACGCGCCCTTCGCGGTCTTTACCCAGACTATGAACAATGCGGTACCGCTCATCTACAGCGGGCAGGAAGAGCCGGTGCTGCGGTCGCTGAAGTTTTTTGACAAAGACCCAATAACTTTCGGCAAGTACCAGCGGGCCAAGTTTTACAGCACATTGCTCGATTTGCGCAAGCGCAATCCGGCACTGGCGGCCGATGCGTCGTTCCGCAAGGTGAGCGTGGGCGACGACAAGGCGGTGTATGCCTACGTGCGCGAGAAAGACGACCACAAAGTGCTGGTTATTTTGAATTTATCAGATAAAGACCAGACCATCACGGTGAAGGAAGCGGGCTTGCAGGGCAAGCCGTACAACCTATTTATGTACACCAACGAGCCGCTGACGGCCACGCCCTGGAAGGTGGAGCCGTGGGGCTACGTGGTGTATGAGTACGGGCGGTAACCTTAATTTACCGTGGCTACCTCGCCAAGATTTACCTTGGCTACCATGCTTGAAAAGCTATTTGACTTGGAGAATAATCCGAAGCTAAAAACGCTGCTGGTTATGTCGCTGCTGGGGCTGAGTATATGGCTTATGTGCCTAGACAAGTTGCCTACTCGGGCAGAAGCATTAGCAGCGGCACGGCAAGCAGTTGGTAGCGGAATTATAGTCCAGAAACGCCTAACAATTCACAAGCAATTTGCCCTAGACGTATCAAGCGATGGCCGTTTGGTGCAGAATGCTTTTTGGGAATGCTATTACCCATCTGCCGTAGCTGCCGATACAACCATCTCGCTTTCGTATGAAGACCAGAATCGGCTGTCGCTGGCAGCCTACGCGCAGGTAGGCGATAGTGTATGGAAGCAACCAAACAGCTTGTTCGTGCAAATAAAGCGTGGAGATACAATTCGCACTTTTAAGTATCGGAACCCGTATCAATGACCTAGATTTTCAACTTCTAAGTGGCTGCACAAATGGGATTAAAGCGGGCGATAGTACACATCGACTACACAAATGAGCTAGTCTGCCGTAAGACCGGCGAATAACTTTGCCCCATGTCTTCCCCTAACCTCCCCACTTCCCTCCTGCTTAACGGCCGCGAGTTCAGCTACGAATCCATCACGCAAACGGAGACGCCGCACACGGCCGTGAATGGCTACGAAGCCAAGGTATTGGAGCTGCTGCGGCAGTGGCTGACGGGCGCGCAAGAGTTTGGCCTGCGCACCTCAGGTAGCACCGGACAGCCGCAGCTTATTACGTTGAAAAGAAGGCAACTTGCGGCTTCGGCGGCGCGCACGGGCGATTACTTTGACCTGGGGCCGGGCGACCGGGCACTGGTGTGTTTGAACTGCGATTTTATTGGGGGCAAGATGATGCTAGTGCGCGGTCTGGAGCGTGATATGCACCTGACGGTGGTAGAGCCGCACGCCGACCCATTTGCCGAGGTTTCGGCCGAGGCGGAGTTTGATTTTGCGGCGTTTGTGCCGTTGCAATTGCGAGCGGTGCTGGCGGCGGGCGGCGCAGCGCGGCTCGATAAAATGCGGGCCATTTTAGTAGGTGGCGCGGGCGTGGAATCGAGCTTGCTGGCCGAAATTCAGAAGCTAAAAGTGCCGGTGTACCTGACCTACGGCATGACCGAAACGGCCTCGCACATGGCCCTGCGGCAACTAAATGGGCCGGATGCCTCGGCGCACTACCGCGTGCTGCCAGGCCTGCACCTGGGCCAGGATGAGCGCGGCTGCCTCACGGTGCGTGGCGACGTGACCGACGATAAATTAATCGTCACCAACGACCGGATTCAGCTTGTCGACAAGCACACGTTTGACTGGCTGGGACGGGTTGACTTCGTGATAAATTCGGGGGGCGTGAAGGTGCAGGCCGAAAAAGTAGAGCAGGTGCTCGATGTGGCGCTGGCCGAGCTGGGTCAGTCGTGCCGCGCCTTTGTGGCGGGGCGGCCCGACGAGCGCCTAGGCCAGGCCGTAACGGCCTATGTGGAAGGCGCTCCGCTGGCTGCTGCGGCCGAGAAACATTTGCTCGGGCTGCTGGCCGAGCGCCTCGATAAATATGAGGTTCCGAAGGCCATTTTGTACGTGCCGGCCTTCCGCAGCACAGCCTCGGGCAAGCTTGACCGAGCGGCTACCTTGCGCGCCGCAACCGACCGAAAGTAGCCGAATGGGTACTTTTGTGGGGCATGAAGGACTTTTTAACTGGCCTCCGTCCTGCTAAAAACAGCCGCTCGGGCTGGCTGCTAGTGGGGCTAACGCTGCTACTGAGCACCTGGCACGCCAGCCAGGCGCAGGCCCAAACGAACGACTCGACCAGCACCGTGGCCCCCATCGACACGATGGCCGCGCCGGTGGTGTCACCCTCCACCACTGGGGGCGGGCTGCCGTCGTCGGAGTTTGAAACGTACACCGTGCGGGCCAATGGCACGCGCTACACGGCCACGCTCACGGGCATTTACACCACAGGCACGGTCGAGCGTATCTATTTCACCACCAGCCACACCGGCAACTTCAAGCTAAGCCAGCACTGGCTGCTGCCCACGGCATTCAGCTTCAGCTACGGCAAGCAGGATGGCATTCTGCGCGAGCGCGAATTGGCGGGCTTGGTGACGCCCACTTACCAGCGCGGCCGCCTCAAATACTACTTGCTCGGCAACGCTGAGCGGAGCAATCTGCGCGCCATCGACTACCGCTTCGTAACCGGGGCCGGCGTGGGTTACCAGATTTATACCGATACCCTACAGAATGAGCTGAGTATGAGCCAGTTTTTTCTGTATGAAAACACGCAATACCTGCTGGGCCTGGAGCGTGAAGTGCCTCGCAGCTCCACGCGCTTTAAGCTGCGGCTGAGTAGAGGCCCGGTGGTGCTCACGGGGCAGCTCTACTACCAGCCCTCGCTGCAAGACTACCTCAACGACTACCGCCTCAACCTCACCAGCGGCCTCAACTTTACCGTAAGCCGCCACCTAGCCCTTACGGTCGCTTATTCGTACTCCTACGAAAGCATCGCGGTGGAGGGCCGGGCCCCCGGCAACAGCAACCTGACGGTGGGCTTTACTTATGTGGCGGGGAAATAACCAGCAATGAGTAATAGGTAATTAACAATGAGCAAGCTGAATAGCTGAACCTATTTAGCCTTCATTATTAATCGTTTATCGGTTGTCTTCCTGCTCGGTTTTACTGCCGTAGAACTTGTCGCGGGTGTAGTTGGGGAGGCCGCGCACGCGTAAGCCGTCTTGGTTGAAGAGCTGCTCCTTGCCTTTGACCACCTTTAGAAGGGGGCCGAGCAGGATGTTGGCCCGCACGTAGAACACGGGGCCACTAAGCTCGCGGCGGATGGTGGGCTGCACCAGCACGGGCTGCCGCCAGCCAGCCCCCGCACCCAGCGAAGCCCAGCGAAACAGCCGCATCTGGGCCGCCGCCGAGGGCTCAATGACCCCCACAAAGTGCGGGCTGGTGTGGTCGTAGTTGCCGGTCGAGTCGTTGAGGTAGCGCACATACACCGAGCCCATGCCCAGCTGAAGGTTGCCGCTCAGCGACCAGCGCGAGTTTTGCAGCACCACGTACTCGCCATAGAGGGCCAGGTAGCGAAAGCGCAGGTCGGCATCGGCATCGTCGGCCGCATCGTCGGGCAGAGGCTGGCGCGTCGGGATACCCGTGCTCAGGAAGTAGATGGCCGCGCCCGTGCGCACCCGGCCCTTCCACTCCATGCCCAGCTTGAGGCCGTTAATAGTGCAGAAGTGGCTGTTAATGATAGAATAGCGCGAATCGTACTGCACCACCAGGCGGCGGTGCGAAAAAGGTGGCGCAGGCTTTTCGCGCGTGGTATCGCGGTGGATTTTACCGGCCGGCTTTTTGGGCATCGGCACCTTCACGGTAGCCGATACTTCCTGTGCTCGCAAGGCACCCGGCAGCCCGGCAAGTAGCAGTATTAATAACCAAACTAAACGGCAACAACTTGACACAGAGAATAAAAATAGGTAATAGCCACTGGCTCGGTACGCAATACGGCGGGCCGCGTTACATCCCTGGCCTTGCCCAACAGCACTGGCTACCTTATTGTTAGTAGGCAGCCGGCCTCATTTGGCCAGCGCCTGCTCGATGGCCGCCACGGTTTTGGCTCCATCGGAGGGACGCGGGGCTTGCATATCGAGGATGCGGCCGGCCCGGTCGATGAGCCAGTACGTGGGGTAGGCGTTTACCTGGTAGTCGAAGGCTACCTGCGACTCTTTGGGCTGCCGTAGGTGAATGGCATTGGGGCTGGTGAGGTGCTTGTCGGCCAGCACCTGCTGCCACTTGGCTTCGGTATCGCTCACTGAGATGTACACGAATACTACGTCGCGGCCTTCAAACTTCTGCTTGAGGTCGTGGCTGAATTCATTCATTTCCTTCATGCACGGCGGGCACCAGGTACCCCAGAAATCGAGGTACACCACCTTGCCGCGCAAGTCCTGGAGCGACACCGCCCGGCCGGTATTGTCGCGCAGCGTGAATGCGGGGGCGGGCTTGCCCACATCGAGCAGCACGCGCTTGGCCAAGATGGCGTGCAGGTTGCGGGCGTAGGATGAGTCTTGGTTGGTGATGCGAAAAGTGGGATAAGCGGCCAGCACGCCGGGCAGGTCGTCTTCGAGCTTCCAGCTCAGGAGCATGTAGAGGGCCAGGTCGCGCAGCTTGGCGCTGCCCAGCTCGGCGGCGGCTAGCGCGTAGAGGCGGGCGGCCGAAGCGGGGTCGGGGTCGAGCTTGCCGCTGGGGGCCAGTCGGTTTTGGTAGCTGTAAAGCAAGCGGCCAATGTGGTCGTTGTCGGCTTGGCTGCGGCCTTCGTGCTCGGGTATTTCGGCCACGGGCAGCTGCTTGATAAAGTCGAAGTACGTGGCGGGCACGGGGGCCGCCCCGGCCTGGGCGCGGTGGTAGCTCACGTAGTCGAGCAGTTGGGTGCCCCAATCCAACGCAATACCAAACTCCTGGTCGTGCCGGAAGGCCGGCGATAGCGGCGTGGCTTTCGCATAATCGGCCAAAAACTGGAGCTGCTGCTGCCGGAAGGTATCGGCGAGCTGGCGCATCTCGGCCGGCGTGGTGCCGGGCTTGAGCTTGGCTTGGGGGCGCAGGGCATCGGCCTCGGGGCCATAAGCAAATTTCCAGAGCGAGCGGGCCAGGTAATTGTTGGGGCCGGCCCCGCGCCCAGTATACTTCAGGGTTTCATCGAAGCTCGGGAAGTCGAGGGTGAGGTGCAGCTGGTCGCCGGGCGCGAGGTAGAGGGCAGTATGCTGGCGAGCATAAGACAAATCGGCCGGCGCAGGTGCGCTCAGCCCTTTGATAGTCAACTTAAAATCGCCGCTGGGGCTAAGCGCCGTTTTGTAGCGTTGCTGGCCTACCGACACGCGCACGGTATCGCCGGCTGGGGCGTGGTTGAGGTGGCCGCTAAGAACGGTAGTGGGTGGCGCAGGAGTGGGCGGGGTAGCCACAACCGGGGCAGCCGATAGCCAGAGAGCGAGCAACATATCAGACAGAGAAAAGCATTTGAAACAACAGAGACAACGGCAGCATGCCGAGTTGCTTCACCCTAGCAAAATAACGGTTTCACTTGCTAGCCGGGGCGCTTCGCCCGGTTTGGACTAGCATGGGGGTAGGGCGGCCGCGTAAGTTTGACCTATTACTCGCCTTCGCTAAGCTCATGACCATCACCCCCGATTCCCTATTTTCCCTGGCCAACCCGCTCGCTATGCTAGGCTGGGCGCTGCTGGTGCTGGCTCCGCGCTGGCGCATCACCAAGCTACTGGTGCTGAGCGGGGTGTGGCCGCTGGTGCTGGCGGCCATGTACGCCGTGCTCATCGTGTCGCACTACCTGGGGGCGCACGGCGGCGAAGGCGGCTTTAACTCATTGGCGCAGGTAGCGGCGCTGTTCCGCGACCCGTGGGCCTTACTGGCGGGCTGGGTGCATTACCTGTGCTTCGACCTCTTTACAGGGGCCTGGGAAGTGCGCGATGCCCAGCAACGCGGCGTGCCGCACTGGGCGCTGGTGCCCGCGCTGGTACTCACGTTTTTGTTTGGGCCGGTGGGGCTGCTAGTGTACTTCGGAGTGCGGGCAGCGCTGGGGCAAAAAGCTACTATTCCTTCCTTAACCTAGCTGTTTATGAAAGCGCTGCAACTCGCGGAGTATCCCGCTTCGGCTTTATCCCAACCTGCCACCACGCCCGGCCTGCTGGGCCGGGCGGCCACCGCCCTGCGCGTACTGCACCGTGTAAACGCCCCGCTGGCCTGGATGGGCTGGCTCAGCGTGGGGTTGGCGGGGTTGGCACTACTGCTGCTGCCCCTCGACCACCGCCTCGTAACTGGGCTGCCGGTGTGGATGAAGCCGCTCAAGTTTGCCCTCTCCATTGCGGCGTATGCCTGGACGCTGGCCTGGCTGCTGGCCGACTTGCCGGCCCCGGCGCAACGGGCAGTGCGGCGCATTGGATGGGGCGTGGCGGTGAGCATGGGGGTCGAGCTGGCCGTCATCTTCACGCAGGCGGCGCGGGGCACCACGTCGCACTACAATGCCTCGTCGCCGCTCAACGGAATGCTGTTTGGGCTAATGGGCATCTTCGTGATGGTCAACACCTTGTTTGCGGCGTGGGCCGTGTACCTGGCTTGGCGCTACCGGCCGCATGGGCCGGCGGGCTACGTGTGGGGGCTGCGGCTGGGGTTGCTGGTATTTTGGGTGGGCTCGGTGCTGGGCGGTTTCATGATTCACTACAACCAGCACACGGTGGGCGCACCCGATGGCGGCCCCGGTCTGCCGGGCCTGGGCTGGAGCACCGTGGCCGGCGATTTGCGGCTGGCGCACTTCCTAGGGATGCATGCGTTGCAGGCGTTGCCCTTGTTGGGCTGGGTCTTGAGCCGGGCGGTGCCGCGCCGGGCGGCGGCCCTCACGTGGGTAGGCACGGCGCTATACGCGGCGGCGGTAGCGGCCTTGCTCTTGCAGGCGCTGGCCGGGCAGCCGCTGTGGGCAGGGCGCTGAGTAACTAATTAAGACTTGACAAAAAGTGGAGACGCAAAATTTTGCGTCTTGCGTTAGAAAGGCATCTTTGCTGCACAACGACGAAACGCAAAATCTTGCGCTTCTACGCCGCTCCAACGGTTAAAACTTATCCCTCAGCTTGCTGCCCCGACCTTCGCCTTTATGAACGACCGCAAGTTTCTGCGCTACGGTATTCCGCTGGTGGCTTGGCTAGAGCTGGTGCCGAGGGGCTTGTTTGAGCTGCCTTTTGGCCCGGCCTGGCTAGAGGCTTACGCTATTTCGCTGATGTTTACGGTGGCGCTGTGGCTGGGGGCGCGGGGCTTGTGGCAGGGGCTGCTGCACAAGTGGCCAGCCCCTGCCGATACAGCCCGCCGCCTGTGGTGGCTGGCTGCTACCTGCGTGAGCTACACCCTCTTTACCACGGTGGCGCTGGGCGCGGCCCTGGCCTGGTTGCAAGGCTACCCGCTGCATCTGGGAGCTGAGCTGCACGAAACCGGCCTCAATCTGGTATCGACGCTTATCGTGCTGCTCGTGTACGAAAGCCGTCACACCTTCGAGCAATGGGAGCTGAATGTGCGCCGGGCCGACCAGCTAACCCAGGCCCAAACCCAGGCCCAGCTCGATGCCCTCGCGCAGCAGCTCGACCCGCATTTTCTATTTAACTCACTCAACACCCTCGCGGCACTCATCGACCCGGCCGATGCCGCCGCCCAGCACTATGTAGAAGACTTGGCCGATGTGTATCGCTACGTGCTGCTGAGCCGCGACCGCCCCACCGTGCCGCTGGCCGAAGAGCTGGCTTTTGTACAAACCTACGTAGCATTGCAGCAGGTGCGCTTTCGCAGTAATGTGCAGGTTACCTATGACATAGCTCCTGCCGCCCTAACCCGACAAGTAGCGCCGCTGAGCGTACAAGGCCTGGTCGAGAATGCCCTCAAACACAACGAAGCCTCGCAGGCGCGCCCCCTGCACCTGCACCTAAGCGCCACACCCGACACGCTGCGCGCAGAAAACACCTACCAGCCGCGCCCGGCCGGGCTGGCCCTCGGCACGAGTACCGGCCTGGCCAACCTGCGCCAGCGCTACGCCCTACTCGGCGCAACGTGCCCCGTAGAGGCCACGCAGGCCGATGGGCTATTTACAGTAACGCTCCCGCTGCTGCCAGCCTAAAACACCAAAGCCAAGCGCGCATGTGTGCCAGCGATAGTACTTTGGCTCGGCCCGGCCGCTGGTGTAGCGGGTTGGTGCTTTGCCCATGACCATTCTGATTCTGGAAGACGAATACCCGGCCGCTGAGCGCCTGCAACAGCTGCTGGCCCAGGCTGCGCCCGAGGCGCAAGTGCTGGCCGTGCTCGACACCGTGGCTGCCGCGCTGGCGTGGCTGGCCACCCACCCCGCCCCCGACCTGGTACTGAGCGACATCCAGCTGGCCGATGGCCTCAGCCTTGATGTTTTTGCCCAAGCTGTGGTACGCAGCCCCGTTATTTTCACGACCGCCTACGACCAGTATGCCATTCGGGCCTTCCAGGCCAACAGCATCGCCTACCTGCTAAAGCCCCTTAAGCTGCCCGAGCTGCAAGCGGCATTAGCGAAGCTGCGGCAGTGGGGGCAAACACCCGCCCTGGACCTGGAGCGCCTGCTTGACGCCCTACCCCGGCCCCAGCGACCCCACAAAACGCGCTTTCTGGTGCGGCAGGGCGAAACGCTGTTGCCCCTGCCGGCCACCGAAGCAGCTTGGTTTCAGAGCCGGCACGATACGACCACGCTGGCTACTCACGATGGCCGTCGCTTTGTGGTAGAGTACACGCTGGAACAACTGGAGGCGCTGCTCGACCCCACCCAGTTCATCCGGCTCAACCGCCAAGTGCTGGCCCAGCTGCCCGCCGTGCGCCGGCTGGTGCCGCACCTGGGCGGCAAGCTATTAGTCGAGCTAGCCCCAGCCGTGGTGGGCGGCGAGGTGCTGGTGAGCAAAGAAAAAGCCAGTGCCGTGAAGCACTGGCTAGAAGGCAACGCCTAGCAGCGAATACGCATTATTTATTCTAAATCAATCACTTACACCAGAAGCAGACACGTCGTGGGCTTGCTGGTGCGCTAGCCAGTCGAGGGCGGCAACCTCGTGGTCGAAGAAGAACGGGTACACGCCATACGCAGCGCAGTGGTACTGAGCCGCTTGCACACCGGGGCTATCGACTATCACTTTGTGAGCGGAGTTGAGCACGTAGGCAATAAACAATGGCTGGCCCAAAGTCGCGTGCGCCATCTCGGCAAACTCATTCCCAAACCAACGCCCGAAGCCCGGCGTGTGCCAGTTGCGCTCGCGCATGTCGAGCAGCCAAAAGCGGCAATTGCCGTGGGCTTCGGCGGCGTCCATTAGCTCGGCGTAGTGCAAGTACAAGTCTTTCTCGGTGACGGTACCGTGCCAACAGCCAACTAACTGCTGGGAGCCGGGGTCGTAGGCCAGGTCGAAGTGGGAAGAATCAAGGGTAGAATTGGGCATAGGGGCGGCAGGTTTGCGCGTTTTACACTATTATATCCCCAAATAGTTCCAATATAATAGAAAGAAAGCACAACCCTGGTAGCAGGTGCAGCCCGCTACGCTTAGGGGCCGATAGAGGATATCTTAGCGCAAGCTATTTGCCCTACTTCGCGTCCCTGTAGTTGATTGCCAAACTGCTCATGTACATTTACTTTTAGGGCCGGGCTACTCATCGCCCTAGCCTTTGTTATGTCCGATTTCTTGCGTGGGTTGCTGTGGGTGGTGGTAGGCCTGCTCACTACTACTGCGGCCCTGGGCCAGGTGAGCCAGCCTACGGCTGGAGCGGCGCCAGCGGTGGTTATTCCGCCGCTGCCTGCGCCGCCCGATACGTCGTTCACGGTATACAGCGCTTTTGCGAAAGCCCGAAAAACCAACCCAACTATCAGCATTGCGCGACCAGCGGTGCCAGCTGCCATTCGCACCCAAACCAACCTCACGTACTGCACCATCGGCAGCCGGCCCTTACACCTCGATGTGTGCCAGCCGGTGGCAAAGCAGCGGCGCGGCTACCCGGCAGTGCTGTTTGTGCATGGGGGCGGCTGGCGCTCGGGTAGCCGCTCGCAGCACCTACCAATGGCCCAGCAGCTGGCCGCTAAAGGCTACGTAACCGTCACCGCCGAGTACCGCCTCTCGACCGAAGCTCTTTACCCCGCCGCCGTGCTCGACCTGAAGGCCGCCATCCGCTGGCTGCGCGCCCATGCCGGGGCATATAATATCGACACCACCCGCGTGGCCGTGTGGGGCTTCTCAGCGGGTGGGCAGCTGGCGGCGCTAGTGGGCACCACCAATGGCGACGCCGCGCTGGAGGGCCGCGCCTGCTACCCCACACATTCGAGCGCCGTGCAGGCCATTGTGGATGTCGATGGCACGCTGGCCTTCATCCACCCCGAGTCGGGCGAGGGCAACGATAGCAAGGGGCCATCGGCGGCCACGCTGTGGCTGGGGGCGTCTAAAACCGAGCAGCCCGCGCTGTGGCAGCAGGCTGGGGCGCTCAGCCACGTATCGGCTCGCACACCGCCTATCTTATTCATCAACAGCTCGGTGGACCGCATGCACGCCGGCCGCGACGACATGGCGCGTCAGCTCGACGCCTTCCACATTTACCACGAGGCGCACACCTTTGCCGATGCGCCCCACCCCTTCCCGCTTTTCAACCCGTGGTTTGTGCCCACGCTCGACTACACGGCGGCGTTTTTGGATAAGGTATTGAAGAGTAAGTGACGGTTAGTATTGTCATGCTGAGCGTAGCGCAACGGAGTCGAAGCATGACAGTGACCGGTTTTATTACTTTACACCTTACCTATCCAGCCAGCTTTTGAACACGCTCACCTTTTCGCGACTTACCAACACAGGGCCTTCGCTCTCAGGGGGAGCAGGCTTCAGAATGGTCTGGAGGCGCGAATTGGTGTAGTGAATAATGTCGTGAATGGCGGCCTGCCGGGCTAGATAAGCGCGGTTGAGGCGGAAGAACTGGGTGGGGTCGAGGAGTGCTTCCAGCTGCTCCATCGTGTAGTCTACCACGTACTTGCGGCCGTCGGCGCTTTGCAGCAGCGTAGCTTTTTCGAGGCTAAAGAAGTACGCTATCTGCTCGATAGGCACTACTTTGAGGTGTTCGCCTACTCGCACCACAAACTGTGCTTTGTAGCTGGCGGTGGGCGCGGGCTGGCGCAATTGCTGCACCAGCGCGGCCAGCGTAGCCGCATCCAACGTCGGGGCTGGGTCGGGAACTTTTGTACTGGAAACCGAACTTTTTGTACCAAAATCGGGGTCGGCTACCGCGCCCAGCCGCTGCCGCAGCTTGAGCAGGGCCGCGCGTAGCTCCTCCTCGTCAATGGGCTTGAGCAGGTAATCGACGCTATTGACCTTGAAAGCACGCAAGGCATACTGGTCGTAGGCGGTCGTGAAAATGACCGGGCAGCGCACTTCCACCTGCTCAAACAGCTCGAAGCTGAGCCCATCGGCGAGATGAATATCCAGAAACAGCACGTCGGGCGCGGGGCCGTTTTGCAGCAGGGCCACGGCTTGCGTCACCGACTCGGCGGGGCCGAGCAGCTCCATGGGTTCGGGCTGCTTTTGCAGCAAGTTGATGAGGCGGCGGGCCGCCAGAGGCTCATCTTCGACCACTAAAGCCAGCATAGAGAAGGAGGACAATAAGGAGGAAATATAAGGCCAGCTCAGCGCCGGGCCAGGCTATCGCGCAGCTGCGTAAGCTGCTGGCTCAGGGCAGTGGCCTGGTAGAAATAATTGGTTTGGGCCAGCTGCACCACTTCGCCTTCGCCAGAGGCCGCCAGCCGAAACACGAAGCTACGGTTGTGCAGGTGCCAGGCCTCGGCCGGAGCAGCCGCCAGCCGCACTACTAGCGTGGCTTCCAGCAGTGGCTGAAAGGTGGCAGTATCCACTTTGAGGCGGCGCAGCTGCTGCAACACCGGCAGCAATGCTCGCAGCTGCCCCGGCGTGCGCACCTGAAACGGGCGCGCCGCCTGCGGCCCCTGACCCGCCACCAATGGGTACACCGTCAGGCTCTCAATATCGGCCGGGGTGGCATGGCGCAGGGCATTTTCCACCGCCACCCGGCCGTCGGGGATAGCCGCCTTGCGCACCAGCAGCCACCCGAGGCCGGTGGCCACCACTGCGACCAGCACCCAGAGCAGGTCGTAATAAAATCGGTTGTTCACGCGCTTGGAAGGCAGGCCCGTTTAGTTGCCAGGCTCCTACAAAGCCAGCAACGGCAAGGTTACGACAAATTCGCTGCCCACCGGCCCAGCTACCACAGGCAGCTTGGTAAGAAAACCGTAGCGCGCATGCAGGTTGGCCAGGCCCCGGCCCGAGGCCTCATCGGCGGCGAGGCGGCGGGGACGCAGGGTATTGCGCACGGTGATAGTG
>CAXUKA010000153.1:0-13904 GCA_964251335.1 uncultured Hymenobacter sp. | reverse complement strand
CATTTACTCCTACGCCGACGTGCAGCCCCGCCAGTCGCTCACGGCCTCGTTTACCGACTCAACGGTAGCCTTCGCGCCGGGCAGCACCAAGAAGCACTTGATTGACCCGCGCCGCGATATTTCTATCATCAGCGCCCTCAACCCAGACGTATTCTACGGCAAAACCTTCGCCCAGCTCGGCTACAACCCCAGCCAGCAGTACTGGCGCAAGTACCTGAACGACCGCACCCGCACCACGCCCGAAAATTTCACCTCGGGCATCAACTACCGCCTGATTCGCTACGCCGACATCTTGCTGCTACAAGCCGAAGCTCTGAACGAGCTAGGCCAAACGGCCGCCGCCGTACCGCTCGTGAACCAAGTGCGCGCCCGGGTAGGCCTGGCCCCCGTGACGGCCGCTAACTCCAGCACCCAGGCCGCCCTGCGCCTCTACATGCGCGACGAGCGCGGCCGCGAGCTGGCCGGCGAAAACCAGCGCTGGTATGACATCGTGCGCTGGGGCCTGCTCGACGACCAGGCCGGGCTTAACTACTTGATTGCCCGCGATGCTGACTTCAGCAACTTCGTGCTGGGCAAGTCGAAGCTGCTGCCCATTCCGCAGACGGATATCGACCTCGACCCCACCATCAAGCAAAATCCTGGCTACTAAGCCAGCCACTGGCGGGCCGCTACTTGCCGAAATCCGGTCGGTAGCGGCCTCAATTGGGTAATGTCCTTTTTGCTCCTTCTTTTTCCCACCCGTTATGTCTGTTTCTCTACCTCTCTGTGCCCGGCGGCTGGCTCTGATTGCGCTGCTGCTTACGGGCTGGCTGCTGCCCCGCGCCTACGCGCTGCAAGGCGCGCTGGGCATCCACGACCCGTCTACCATTGTCAAAAGCGGCAGCACCTACTGGGTATTTGGCACCGGGCAGGGCATTGCCTGCAAATACTCGACCGATTTGATTAACTGGACCGATGCCTCGCGCACGGTGTTCGTTAACAATCAATACCCGGCCTGGATTAATACCAAAGTACCGGGATTTGCGGGCAACTTCTGGGCGCCCGAGTGCAAGTTTATGAATGGCCAGTACTACCTGTACTACTCGTGCTCTACGTTTGGCTCACAGGTGTCGACCATCGGCTTGGCCACCAACGCCACCCTCGACCCCACCGCCGCTAACTACCAGTGGGTTGACCAGGGCGAGGTTATTTCGAGTGCCGCACTCGGCAATAGCGCCCCCAATGCCATTGACCCGGCCTTGTTCACCGATGCCAGCAATAACCTTTGGCTCACTTATGGCTCTTACTTCGGCGGCATTCGCATTACGCAGCTCAATGCCACCACGGGCAAGCCGTTGAACACGGCTACCCAATACGCCGTGGCCAATGGTGGTGTAGAGGCTTCGTATGTGACCTATAATAACGGCTACTATTACTTGTTTGTGAACCGGGGCACCTGCTGCCAGGGTGCGGCCAGCACCTACTACATTCAGGTGGGGCGCTCGCTTAGTCCTACCGGGCCTTACCTCGATAAGACTGGCGTTGACTTGAATAATAACGGGGGCACTTTGCTGGTGAATGCAATCGGCCGCTTCATTGGGCCGGGCCACACAGGTATTTTCACCGAGAATGGTACAACGTATTTCAGCCACCACTATTACGATGGCTATGATAGTGGCGCGCCCAAGTTAGGCTTAGCCAAGCTGACTTGGGGCAGCACGGGCTGGCCCACCGTGAGCCGCGATTGGCTGGCGGCTGGCCGCTACACTATCACCAACCAGAACAGCGGCCTCGTGTGGGATGCCTGGGGCTGTACCGGCGTATCGGGCCAGATGGTGGCTCAGGGCACGCCCGCCGGCCTCACCTGCCAGCAGTGGGACCTGACGCCGCTCGGCGCTGGCTACTACAAGATTACAAACGCCCTTGGCGGCCTAGCCGTGGATGTCATTGCCTGCTTGCCCGATGCCGGCACCAAGCTCCAACTATATACTTCCAATGGCTTGGTGTGCCAGCAATACGTGGCGGAACGGGCTAGCAACGGCGACTACATCTTCACCTCGGCCACTGGCAACAACGTGGTGGAAGTACCCAATTGCTCGACCACGCCGGGCCAGCAATTGGGCCTCTGGTATTACAACGGCTTTGGTTGCCAGCGCTGGACCCCTACCCTATTGAGCGGTGCGCTGGCCACCACGGCCGCCCAACGCTTGCAAGGCGTAAGCATCTATCCCGTTCCGGCCACAGCGGGCCTCTTTACCATTGAGCTGGGTAGCCAAGCCCCAGCCAGCGCCACCACGGTAGAGGTATTTAACCTGCAAGGCCAGGCGGTGTATCAGCAGCAGTTTGGAGCGCAGCAAACCAAGCTAACTTTGGAAACTGGCTTGAGCGCGGGTATGTACCTAGTGCGGGTGCAGCGCGATGCCGGCTTGTTTACCCAAAAAGTTAGCGTGCTTTAGTTCTTCTTTTCCAACTCCCCAATGTCTATTTCCCTTCGCTTTGGCTTGCTCGCTACCAGCCTTGGCGGCGCGCTACTGCTCGCCAGCTGCAACAACTCTCCCACTACCAGTCAAGACGCCATGACTACCTCGAATTCTGCTGACTCGACCGCTACCAAGACCGGTCCCGCCACGACCGCACCTACCTCGGCAGCGTTTGGCGAAGCCACTGATGGCACCGAAATTCAGCTGTTTACCCTCACCAACTCCCACGGACTGAAGGCCACCATCAGTACCTACGGCGGCACGCTCACTAGCCTGCTGGTGCCTGATAAAAATGGCAAAATCAGCGATGTAGTGTTGGGTTTTGACAACGTGAGCGGCTACCTAAGCCCCGAGTTTCGCAAGTCGAACCCCTACTTCGGGGCGCTGATTGGGCGCTACGGCAACCGCATTGCAAAGGGTAAATTCACGGTCGATGGCAAGGCGTATCAGGTGGGCGTCAATAACAACGGCAACTCGCTGCACGGCGGCAACCTAGGCTTCGACCAGAAAATTTGGACTGCCAAGCCCGGTACCTCGGCCGATGGCCAGACGCTGACGATGACTTACTTGAGTAAGGACGGCGAAGAAGGTTACCCCGGCAATCTACAAGTAACGGTAATTTATACCCTTACCAACGATGACGCGCTACGCATCGACTACACCGCCACCACCGACAAGGCTACGCCTATCAACCTCACCAATCACGCTTACTTCAACCTAGCGCTAGGTGAAAGCAAGGACGTGCTGGCCCACCAGGTAACGCTGCCCGCTGACCGCTACACGGTGGTAGATGCCAAGTTGATTCCGACCGGCGAACTGAAACCGGTGAAAGGCACTCCCTTCGACTTCACCGCGCCGCACGCCATTGGCGAGCGCATCGCGCAGGTGCCGGGCGGCTACGACCACAACTGGGTTTTGAACACTACCACCGGCCAGCACAGCGCGGCCACCGTGTACGACCCCGCCACCGGCCGCACCATGGACGTGACTACTGACCAGCCCGGCGTGCAGTTCTACACCGGTAACTTCCTGGACGGCACGCTCAAAGGCAAAAATGGCGTAGTGTATGGCCAGCACGCGGGCTTCTGCCTCGAAACGCAGCATTTCCCCGACTCGCCCAATCAGCCTAAGTTTCCGGGCACCGTGCTTAAGCCGGGCGAAACGTACCACACCACTACCAGCTATCACTTTGGAGTGAGGAAATAATAACCTCAAGGGAACGAACGGCGCAAGCCGTGTGGGTGCGGGCAAGTTAATGGCATTTTCGTGCGTTGCTTTGCCCTACCCTTTTTCCTCAACTCATTTATTTTAACTCAACCGTGCCAGAACAAACCGCCACGCCGGCCTACGTCATTGGCCTCGACTACGGCACCGATTCGGTGCGGGCGCTGCTCGTAGACGCCCACTCGGGGGCCGAAATCGCGCAGGCCGTCCACTACTACCCGCGCTGGAAGCAGGGCCAGTACTGCAACCCCGCCAAAAACCGCTTCCGCCAGCACCCGCTCGATTACATCGAGGGCCTCGAAGCGACAGTGCGCGCCGTGGCCGCCAAAGTGCCTGCCGAGCAGGTGCTGGGCCTGGCCATCGATACCACCGGCAGCACGCCCGGCCCCGTGAACGCCGACGGCGTGCTGCTGGGCTTGCTGCCCGAGTTTGCCGAAAACCCCAACGCGCAGTTTGTGCTGTGGAAAGACCACACGGCCGTGGCCGAGGCGGCCGAAATCAACCACAAAGCCCGCACCTGGGGCGGCGAGGACTACACCAAGTACGAAGGCGGCATCTACTCCTCGGAGTGGTTTTGGGCCAAAATCATGCACATCGTGCGTGAGGACGAGGCGGTGGCCCAAGCTGCCCACTCCTGGATGGAGCACTGCGACTGGATGACGTTGCTGCTCACCGGCCAGCCGCTGGCCGAGTTCAAGCGCAGCCGCTGCGCCGCCGGCCACAAGGCCATGTGGCACGAAAGCTGGGGCGGCCTGCCCTCCGAGGAGTTTCTGAACTACCTCGACCCAAAGCTGGCCGGTTTACGCAATCGATTATTCACGGAAACGTACACAGCCGACCAGGTGGCCGGCCACCTCACCGCCGAATGGGCCGAGCGCCTTGGTCTGACTACCAGCACAGTAGTAGCCGTTGGCTCGTTCGATGCCCATGCCGGTGCAGTAGCGGGCGAGATAGAGTCCTATTCGATGGTGAAGGTGATGGGCACCAGTACCTGTGACATCGTGGTGGCCCCGACCGCCGAAGTGGGCGGGCACCTCGTGGCCGGCATCTGCGGGCAGGTGGATGGCTCGGTTATCCCCGGCATGCTGGGCCTGGAGGCCGGTCAGTCGGCTTTTGGCGACTTACTGGCTTGGTTCCGTCAGATGCTGGAGTGGCCCTTGCAGGCCGCTACGCTCGCGCACTCACAAGTGCTGAGCGCTGAGCAACTAACTTTGTTTCAGGAAGAAGTGAGCAATAACCTGCTGCGCCAGCTCACGCAGGCCGCCGCCGAAGTAGACCCCGCCGAATCGAGCGTACTCGCCCTCGACTGGGTGAACGGCCGCCGCACCCCTGACGCTAACCAGGCACTGAAAGGCGCTTTGATGAACCTGACGATGGGCACCTCGGCCCCGCAGATTTTCCGGGCGCTGGTCGAGGCCATTTGCTACGGCTCGAAGCAGATTGTCGAGCGCTTTGAAAGCGAAGGTATTGCGATTAAGCAAGTTATCGGTATCGGCGGCGTAGCTAAGAAGTCGGCTTTCGTAATGCAGACGTTGGCCGACGTACTCGACCGACCCATCAAAATTGCCGTGTCGGAGCAGGCCCCGGCGCTGGGCGCAGCTATGTATGCAGCGGTAGCCGCTGGCATTTACCCCGATGTGCTGAGCGCTCAAAAAGCACTAGGTAGCGGCTTTGCCGAAACCTACACCCCCAACCCGACCAGTGTGGCCGACTACGCCGCTCGCTACGCGAAGTACCAAGCCCTCGGCCAATTTGTGGAAAGCGCCACGGCCAGCTACGGCGAACCGGTAGCTGAAACCGAAACCCAAGCCGTCACCACCGCATGAGTCAGTACCAAGCCCTAAAACAAGCCTGCTACGAGGCTAACATGCAGCTGCCGGCCCTTGGGCTGGTGCTTTTCACCTTCGGCAACGCCAGCGTGGTCGACCGCGAGCGCAGCGTGTTTGCTATCAAGCCCAGCGGCGTGCCCTACGCCACGCTCACGCCGGAGGATATCGTGATTGTGGACTTCGACAACAAC
Source organism: uncultured Hymenobacter sp. (assembly GCA_964251335.1). GTDB lineage: Bacteria > Bacteroidota > Bacteroidia > Cytophagales > Hymenobacteraceae > Hymenobacter. The sequence goes on along the minus strand of CAXUKA010000153.1, from coordinate 8,201 downwards.
GTGGTGGAAGGTACCAAGCGGCCTTCTTCTGATACCAAAACCCACGCACTGCTGTTCAAAGAGTGGCCGATGATTGGCGGTATCGTGCACACGCACAGCACCTATGCCACGGCTTGGGCGCAAGCGCAGCTCGATATTCCTATCCTGGGCACCACTCACGCCGACCACCTCACCGCCGACGTGCCCTGCGCCCCGCCCATGAGCGACGAGCTTATCGCGGGCGACTACGAGCACCAAACGGGCTGGCAGATTATCAACGAGTTTGAAAAGCGCGGCCTCTCGCCCAGCGAAGTCGAGATGATACTCGTCGGCAACCACGCGCCTTTTACCTGGGGCAAGACGGTGGAAAAAGCGGTGTATCACAGCGCGGTGCTGGAGGAGCTAGCGCGCTTGGCTTACCTCAGCTGCACGCTCAAGCCGGGCGTGGCGCGCTTGAAAGACGCGTTGATTAAAAAACACTACGAGCGCAAGCACGGCGCAAATTCGTACTACGGGCAGTAAAACGGTACCGTGGACCCTGCGGGTCCGCGCGTCGCATCGCTCGCTCCTTTACTACTTACTCGCGGACCCACAGGGTCCACGATACTACCTACAAATCATGATTGACATTTCGAACTACGAAGCCTGGTTTATCACCGGCAGCCAGCACCTCTACGGCCCCGAAACCCTCGAAGAAGTAGCCCAGCACTCGCAGCAAATCGCCGCCGAGTTCGGCACCAAGTTGCCCATCAAAATCGTGTATAAGCCGGTGCTGACTGGCCCGACCGAGATTTACAAGCTCGTGCAGGAGGCCAATAACACGCCCAACTGCGTGGGCCTGATTGCCTGGATGCACACCTTCTCGCCGGCCAAAATGTGGATTAACGGCCTGAAAATCCTACAAAAGCCGCTGGCCCACCTGCACACGCAGTACAACCGCGACATTCCGTGGGATGCCATTGACATGGACTTTATGAACACCAATCAGTCGGCGCACGGCGACCGCGAGTTTGGGTTCATCGGCTCGCGCATGCGCGTGAACCGCAAGGTGATAGTGGGCCACTGGCAAAGTGCCGACGTGCAGGAGCGCCTCAGCATCTGGAGCCGCGTGGCCTCGGCCTGGGCCGACTGGCAGGGCGCCCGGTTCGTGCGCTTTGGCGACAACATGCGCTACGTGGCCGTGACCGAAGGCGACAAAGTAGAAGCCGAAATCAAGTTTGGCTACGAGGTGAACACCTACGGCATCGGCGACCTGGTGGCCGAGGTAAACGCCGTGACCAACGAGCAGATTGCCGAGCTGGTGGCCACGTATGAAAAAGAATACGAGCTGGGCGACAACCTGCAAGAGGGCGGCGAAAAGCGCGAAAGCCTGCGCGATGCAGCCCGCATCGAGCTAGGGATGCGCAAGTTCCTGACCGACCGCAAAGCCAAGGGCTTCACCGACACTTTCGAGGACTTACACGGCATGAAGCAGCTGCCGGGCATTGCCACCCAGCGCCTGATGGCCGATGGCTATGGCTTCGGCGGCGAGGGCGACTGGAAAACCTCGGCTCTGGTGCGCGCCATGAAAGTGATGGGCGCGGGCCTGCCCGGCGGCAACTCCTTCATGGAAGATTACACCTACCATTTCGCCCCTGGTAATGAGCAGGTGCTGGGTTCGCACATGCTCGAAATCTGCCCCAGCATCGCCGAGGGCAAGGTGCGCGCCGAGATTCATCCGCTCGGCATCGGCGGCAAGGAAGACCCGGTGCGCCTGGTGTTCAACTGCCCCGCCGGCCCGGCTCTCAACGCGACCATCGTGGACATGGGTAACCGCTTCCGCATGATTGTAAATACCGTGGAGGCCGTAGCGCCCGAGCAAGACCTGCCCAACCTGCCCGTGGCCCGCGTGCTCTGGAAGGTGCATCCCGACATGAAAACTGGCCTGGCCGCCTGGATTCTGGCGGGTGGTGCCCACCACACCGGCTTCAGCCAAAACCTGACCAGCGAATACTTGGAGGACTTCGCCGAGATGGCGGGCATTGAGTTCCTGCTTATCGACGAGGACACCAAGCTGCGCACGTTCAAAAACGAGTTGCGCTACAACGAGGTGGCTTTTAAAGGCTAACCTGGCGCTAACCTCACCCCCTAGCCCCCTCTCCAAAAAAGAGGGGAACTAGCTTTTAGTCTTAGTTTCTAAGAGCTAGAACTAGAGTTAGTTCCCCCTCTTTTTTGGAGAGGGGGCTAGGGGGTGAGGTTAGCGATAAGGTGCCGTTGCTACATTCTATACTTCCCCACCCATTCCACTTTTATGATTTCCACTTACCGCTTTCCGGCCCTGGCTACTGGGCTGGCGCTGCTCGGCACCCTCGGGGCCAGCGCGCAGTCAGCGGCTCCGGCTGCCCTTACCGTGCAGGTAAACAAGCCCGGCGCGGCCGTCAACAAGAGCATGTACGGCCTCTTTTTCGAGGACATCAACTTTGCGGCCGATGGCGGCTTGTATCCCGAACTGGTTAAGAATAAGTCATTTGAAATCAACCCCGGCCTCATCGGCTGGAAGGCGATTGGCAGCGGCTTCAACCTCGACACCTACGCCGTGCGCGATGAAAAGCCGGTAAGCCCGAGCAGCCCGCATTACATCCGCATTGCGACTCGCAACGGGGCGGGCGGCGAGGCAGGCCTCGAAAACGAAGGCTTCCGGGGTATGGGCGTGAAGCAAGGAGCCGAGTACACGCTTTCGCTCTACGCCCGGCGCGGCGCGGGGTCTATCACGGGCATCACAGCAATGCTGGTAGGCGAGAAAGGCGAGCCGCTGGGCCAGGCTACCGTGACGGGCTTTACCGACCAGTGGCAGCAATACACGGTGGTACTGCGCCCCACCGGCACTCAAAATAAGGCGCACCTGAAGCTAGTGCTGAACGGCACCGGCACGGTGGATTTGGACGTGGTTTCGCTGTACCCGAAAGACAACTGGGGCAAGCGGCCCAACGGCTTGCGCACCGACTTAGTACAGCTGCTCAAGGACATGCAGCCGGGCTTCCTGCGCTTTCCGGGCGGCTGCATCGTGGAGGGGCGCACCCTCACCGAGCGCTACCAGTGGAAAAAAACCATCGGCGACGTGGCTTCGCGTGAGCCGCTTATCAACCGTTGGAACATGGAGTTCCGGCACCGCTCGACGCCGGATTATTATCAATCGTTTGGGCTGGGCTTTTTCGAGTATTTCCAATTGGCCGAGGATATCGGGGCCGAGCCATTGCCGATTCTGAACGTGGGCATGGCCTGTCAGTTCAACTCGGGTGAGCTGGCTCCGCTGGGCAGCGCCAGCACGGCCGGCAAAGGCCCTAATGCGGAGGCCGCAGCCACGCCAAACACCGGCGACCCGTCGCTGGACGTGTTTATTCAGGATGCGCTTGACCTCATTGAGTTTGCCAACGGGCCGGCCAGCAGCGCCTGGGGCGCTAAGCGCGTGGCGATGGGCCACCCCGCACCCTTCAATCTTAAGCTGATAGGTGTGGGCAACGAGCAGTGGGGCCCCCAGTACCTGGAGCGCTACGAGCCGTTTGCCAAAGCCGTGAAGGCTAAGTACCCGAACATGCAAATCGTGAGCAGCGCCGGCCCCAGCCCCGACGGCGACCTGTTTACCGCTGCCAGTAAGCGCCTCGGCGAGCTCAAGGCCGAGTACGTGGACGAGCACTACTACGCCCTGCCCGAGTGGTTCCGCAAAAACGCCGACCGCTACGATAAGTACTCGCGCAGCGGCCCCAAAATCTTCGCCGGCGAATACGCTGCGCAGAGCGTGGCCATCGGTAGCACCGAAAACAAAAATAACTGGGATTGTGCGCTTTCCGAAGCGGCTTTCATGACCGGCCTCGAGCGCAATGCCGACGTGGTGGGCATGGCCAGCTACGCCCCGCTCTTCGCCAATGTAGATGCCTGGCAGTGGACGCCCGACATGATTTGGTTTGATAATCTCAACTCGTATGGCTCGCCTAGCTACTACGTGCAGAAGCTATACGCCCTCAACAAAGGCACGAAAGTGCTGCCCGTAACCATGCCCGCCGGGGCCAAAAATGGCACCGATAACCTCTTCGCCAGCGCCGTGGCCGACGAAAAGGCTGGCGACGTAGTGGTGAAGCTGGTGAACTACTCCAGCAGCCCGCGCCCTGTTAGCATCAACCTGGCCGGGGCCAAAAACCTCGGCAAAACCGGTCGTGCCCAGGTGATGGCCAGCGACGACCTGAAAACCCAGAACAGCCTGCAAGAGCCTAAAAAGCTTTCGCCGCAGGAATCGACTTTCGCCGTGAAAGGCGCTACGCTGACTTATACGCTGGCTCCGAACTCCTTTACGGTGCTACGGGTGGCGGGCAAGAAGTAGCCGCTACACCTAAGCCTTGTTCCTGAATTAAAAGCCTTGTAAAAACGGGTCATGCTGAACGCAGTGAAGTATCTCTATCGCTTCGTTAAACGGCCTAGATGAAGCGGTAGAGATGCTTCACTGCGTTCAGCATGACCCGTTTTTGTATGTGCTTTCATTTAGGAATCAGTCTATAGTCTACGAAAACGTGACGTTCTCTTCCCAGGTATCCTATTCCCACCCAAACCTTTGTTATGAACACGTTTACCCGTTTCCTCGCCCAGTTTTTCCGGGCTTGGGCTAGTCAACTGCTGGTACTGTCCCTCGTTATCTTTTCGGGCCAAGCGGCCTTTGCGGTACAGGGCGCGACGGGCGCGCACGACCCCTCAACCATCGTGAAGCGCAATGGCGTGTACCACATCTGGACGACCGGTAACCAGATTTACCACATCACCTCGACCGACATGGTCAACTGGACGGTAGCGCCCACGGTGTTTGCGGCGGGTACTTTTCCGGGCTGGATTAACACCTATGTGCCGGGTTTTCAGGGCAATTTTTGGGCACCGGAGTGCGTGCTGCGCAATGGCGTATACTACATGTATTATTCGTGCTCGCTGGGCGGGCGGCAGTGCGCTATCGGGCTGGCTACCAGCCCTGACCTCAGCACCTGGACCGACCAGGGCATGGTGGTGTATTCGGATGCTAATTCCCCCTGGGGCAGCATCGACCCGGCCGTATTCACCGATGCCAACGGCCGCCTGTGGATGGCCTTCGGCTCGCACCTGAATGGTAATTATTTGATAGAACTGGACCCCGCCACCGGCAAGCGCCTCAATACCACGATTCAGAATATCGCCGGCGCATCGCCCTACTGCGAAAACGAGGCGTCTTACGTGATGCAGCACGGCGGCTACTACTTCCTGTTTTATAACAAAGGCATTTGCTGCGCCGGAGCCACCAGCACTTACTACGTGCAAATGGGCCGCTCGACCAGCCCCACCGGCCCCTTCCTCGACAAGAATGGCGTGGACTTGCTCAGCGGCGGCGGCTCCAATTTCCTGGTAACCCAGAACGCCAGTGTCGGCCCCGGCCAAGTGGGGCTATTCTCCGAAAACGGTTACAATTACCTCACCTACCACTTCTACGACGCCACGGCCAACGGCGCTCCCACGCTGGGCATCACCAACTTGAGCTGGGATGCCAGCAACTGGCCAGTGGCCGATGCGGGCTGGCTACCCACCGGCACTTACACCATCGCGGGCCTGGGCAGCGGCAAGGTTTGGGCCGCCGCTAGCTGCACTACCACCGCCGGGCAAACGCTAGTGCAGCGCACGCCTGCCGCTGGCCAAACCTGCCAGCAGTGGCAGCTGCTGCCCCAGGGTCGGGGCGTATATAAAATCAAAAACGTGGCCAGCGGCCTTAATGCCGACGTAGCCAACTGCGACGTGGCCGCCGGCACAGCGCTCGGCCTCTACGCCGACTCGCCGCTCAATTGCCAAAGCTTCCACCTCGATAAGGCCGTCGATGGCACCTTCGTGCTATCGGCGCTCTATGGCAACCGCGTGGCGGAGGTGCCCAACGCCTCGACCACCGACGGCACTGCCTTGCGCCTCTGGGACTACAACGGCTGCAACTGCCAGTACTGGACCATTAGCGCCGTGGGGGCCGTCACGGCCACTAAGTCGGCGCTTGATGCCGAGCTTCAGCTATTTCCGAACCCTGCCAAAGGGGGCAATTTCTCGCTGCAACTACCCACTGGCACGAAAGCCACCGTCACGGTCATCGACCTGAGCGGCCGGCTGGTGTACCGGCGCGAGCTACCCACCGGCGGCACCAACGACGTGCCGGCCGGCCTGAATGCCGGGGCCTACGTGGTGCGAGTAGCTACCGCCGAAGCGGTAGCCACCCGCAAGCTAGTGGTGCTGTAAGTAGGTATTAAGCCGTAAGTATTTAGTAGTACGACAATAGACTATTCCTGAACTAGCTAAATCAAAACGTCCGTCATGCTGAGCTTGCCGAAGCATCTCTACCGCACTGTTGAAAGGCTTGGATGAAGCGGTAAAGATGCTTCGACTCCGCTCCGCTGCGCTCAGCATGGCGACCAGTTACTAGCAATAAGCACTTGCGCTCTACCAACCAAGCATATAAGTACTCCTTTCTGAGCTATGAATACCTTTCGCCGGGCCGCGCTGGGTGGGTTGCTAACGTTAGCAATTCACCCAGCTTTCGCCCAAAAAGCTGCGCCTAAGGCCGATTTCCATCAGTGGGCTCCTACCCCACCCATGGGCTGGAACAGCTGGGACTGCTACGGCCCCACCGTGACCGAGGCCGAAACCAAAGCCAACGCTGACTACATGGCCAAGTACCTCAAAAGCAGCGGCTGGGAATACGTGGTGGTCGATATCCGGTGGTACGTGGGCAACGACACAGCCCACGGCTACAACGAGAAAAACCCCGATTGGAACATCGACCAGTACGGCCGTTTCGTGCCCGCACCTAATCGGTTTCCATCGGCGGCGGGCGGCCAGGGCTTCAAGCCGCTGGCTGATTATCTGCACGCTAAGGGACTGAAATTCGGGATTCACCTCATGCGCGGCGTGCCCGTCATTGCGGTGCAGCGCAAGCTGCCCATCAAGGGCACCCAGTTCACGGCGGCCGATATTTATAGCAAAGAAGGTCAGGCCGCGTGGCTGCACGACATGTACACGGTGGTGGCTACCAAGCCGGGCGCGCAGGAGTATTATAACTCCTTGTTTGAGCTGTACGCGAGCTGGGGCGTTGATTTTGTGAAGATTGACGACCTGTCGGAGCCCTACCACACGGGCGAGATTGAGCTGATTCGCAAGGCTATTGACCGCACGGGGCGCAAGATTGTATTCAGTATGTCGCCGGGCGAGACGCCGATTGCCGATGCCCGCCACGCCCAGCAGCACGCCAATATGTGGCGTACGGTGGGCGATTTCTGGGACAGTTGGGAGCAGCTGAAAGAGCACTTCGCCGTGTGCGAGCGCTGGGCGCCCTTCATTGAAACCGGGGCCTGGCCCGATGCCGACATGCTACCGCTGGGCCGCCTGGGCATCCGGGCCGAGCGCGGCGACGACCGCCAAACGCGCTTCACCCGCGACGAGCAGCGCACGCTGCTGACGCTGTGGAGCATTTTCCACTCGCCCCTGATGTTTGGCGGCGACCTGCCCAGCACCAACGCGGCCACGCTGGCACTCATCACCAACCCGCGCGTGCTGGCCGTGAACAAACTCAGCACCCACAACCGCCAGCTATTCCGGCGCGGTGACCTGGTGGGCTGGGTGGCCGACGACCCCAAAACGGGCGATAAATTTTTGGCGCTTTTCAATGCCCAGGACCAGGAATTGGCCCCCGCTAGCGAGGCCGCAGCGGCCAGCCCGCTTATTAATCGCCAGACGCCGCAAGCCACGCTGGATGTGGATATTACCGGTGCCCAAAAGCTCTACCTGAATGTGCGCGACGGTGGCGACGGCAGCGCTTGGGACCACGCCAACTGGCTAGCCCCGGTGCTCAGCAACAGCACCAAAACCATGGTCTTGAATGAACTACCCTGGCAGTCGGCCACTGCCGGCTGGGGCCAGGCCACGGTGAACAAAAGCGTGAGCGGCGGCCCGCTAACCATAGCTGGCCAAACCTACCCGGCGGGCATCGGTACCCACGCCAACTCCTTGATTGAGTATTCGTTGCCAGTCGGCTACACCCGATTTAAGGCGATGGTGGGCCTCGACCAGGCCGGCGCGGTGCAGAATACCGGGGGCACGGTGCAGTTTCTGGTGTTTACCAAAAGCCCGTTGCGGCCCGCGCCCGCCGACTCGGTGCGAGTGCCGGTGACGCTGCCAGAACTGGGCTTTGCCAATGGCTGCAC
>CAXUKA010000152.1:0-13964 GCA_964251335.1 uncultured Hymenobacter sp. | reverse complement strand
GACGACTTGCAGGTAATCGTGGCCACCATCGCCTTCGGTATGGGCATCGACAAAAGCAACGTGCGCTGGGTGATGCACTACAACCTGCCCAAAAACATCGAGGGCTACTACCAGGAAATCGGCCGTGCCGGCCGCGATGGCAGCCCCGCCACCGCGCTGCTCTTCTACAGCTTCGCCGATGTCATGTCGATGCGCGACATGGTCACCAAAGACGTACCCCCGCGCCAGGCCCAGCTAAACCAGGCCAAGCTCGAACGCATGCAACAGTTTGCCGAAGCCGCCAGTTGCCGCCGCCGCATCCTGCTGCACTATTTCTCCGAAGACCTCGGGCACGACTGCAACAACTGCGACATCTGCCGCAACCCGCCCATCACCTTCGACGGTACTTTATTAGCCCAGAAAGCCCTCTCGGCCAGCGCCCGCACCCAGCAGCGCGTGGCGATAAACCTACTCATTGACATCCTGCGTGGTATGCGCAACCAAGCCGTATTGCAGCACGGCTACGACCAGCTCAAAACCTACGGTGCGGGCAATGACCTGCCTTACCTCGACTGGTACAGCTATGTGCATCAGATGCTTAATGACGGCCTGTTTTATATCGCCTACGAGGAAGGCTACGCGCTTAAAATCACCGAGCGCGGCCAGCAGGTATTGAAAGGCCAGCTACCCGTTTCGCTCAAGAAATTCCAGCCTGCCGAAAAAGCCGAAAAGCAAACCCGCGCCAGCAAAAAAGCCGCTGCCGAAGCGGCGGCTGCTGGCGCTGGCACCCCCGAGGCGCGCCTCTTCGAGCGCCTGCGCCAGCTCCGCAAGCGTATTGCCGACGAGCAGGGCGTGCCGCCCTACGTAGTTTTCACCGACACGACCTTGCAGGAAATGGCCCGCGAGCAGCCCACCAGCCGGGTGGCCATGCTCTCAGTATCGGGCGTGGGTATGAAGAAATTCGAGACCTATGGCGAGGTATTTATCGAAGCCATTTTGCAGCACGGCACCCCGCGCGCGGTGCCCGCCGAAGACGACGCCGACGAGCCCAACGTGCCGCCCTTTTCCGACGACTTTGCGCCTGCGCCCCGCTCGGCTTCCCAAAAGGCCACCGACCGCGACGTAAACCCTACCGAGGACACAACCTTTCAGCTGCATCGCCAGGGCCTTAGCCCCGAGCAAATAGCTGAGCAGCGCGGCCTGGTAGTGGGCACCGTGCGCAGCCACCTCGAAAAAGCGTATGCCAAAGGCCTCGACCTGCGCTTGCAGGATTTCCTTTCCGATGTTGACTTGGCCGAAATTGCCACTGCCCGCAAGCAGCTTGGCGGTGCGCCCGCTTTGCGCGACTTATTCGACCACTTGCGTGAGAAATATGACTATTTTCAGTTGCGGCTAGCGGGTATTCGGGCGCAGCGAGGGCGGTAGAGATAGCAGTGCCAGCCAGGCATAACTTATTCGATTTCCGGCTCTTCGGTGGAGGGCTCCCACTCGTCGTAGTTACGTTTTAGGCCCCATAAGGCCCCGAGCAAGGCTACCGACAGCACCAGTCCAATAACTACCCCAACGAGCAGAAACAGCCCAAAAGCGCCGATTATTAAATAGATGCGGAAGCCAACTTTGCGGTATTCTTCTTCATATAGCTTGTAGCCCGCTAGCCGAAAACCAAAATAGCTGGCGAGTAGCAGCAACAACCAGGAGAGGGCTCCCAGGGCAAACATAGCCGAGCCCGACTGCCGCGCCACAAATAGGCTGATAAGCAGACCAAACACGGATAGTACCATAGCAATAACGGCAGCTATGCGGAGCGTTAGTGGTTTGAACATAGAAAGAAGCGTAATTGCCAGGGCAATATACTGTTTTCCCGTTGACCGTGCTGGTTTCTAAATGCTCCGTAAACTCATACTCCTGCTCGCCGCTCTCTTCATCGCTGCTTTCGCGGCGCTGATGCTCACCAAAACGCTGCCCTACTACACCTTCGAGAAGGGCATTCACTTCCTCACCACCAAGAGCGACGAAACCAACGACAACCCGTGGTTTCGGCTGGGGTTTTATGTGCATATCACCACCAGCCTCTTGGTGCTGGTGCTGGGCTTGCTGCAATGGCTGCCCGTAGTGGCCCGGCGCGACTCGCGCCTGCACCGCTGGCTGGGCTACGGCTACGTGGTGGGTATTCTGGCACTGGCCGCGCCTTCGGGCCTCGTGCTGGCGCGCTTTGCTAATGGCGGGCTGGCAGCGCAGGTGGGCTTCTCGCTGCAGTGCGTGGTGTGGTGGCTTGCCACATGGGCGGCCTACCGGGCGGCACGGCAGCGGCAGTGGCCCCGGCACGTAGAGTGGCAGGTACGCTCCTACGCCGTGACCCTGGCCGCGCTGGCTTTGCGCGGCGAAAGCTTTATTATGTATTACAGCTTCGGTACCAAGCCGATAGAAACGTACCTCACCGTGACGTGGCTCTCGTGGGTGGGCAATTTAATCCTGGCCGAAGTGCTGCTAGAAATGGGGCTGGGACGGTACTTTTTGCGGGAGATTATGGGCAAACTGCGCCGTAATTTGGACGCATAAGAAAACTATTAAACCTCTCCCCTTATCCGTAGCGCGGAATATTAGTAGCCTATCATGAAAAAAGCTTTATACTACGCTGGAATCTTAATTGGCTTGAGTAGCTGCCTGGTTTTGGTAGGGGCCATGGTGAGTAAGCAGCAGGAGAGAAGGCATCGTCAACAAGTTGCGGCCGAAGATGAAATGCGCTTGCCCAGTAAAAGCCAACGCTTTATGAAACTGGTCGATAAGCTAGACGATAACCAGCGAATGATACTATTTCGCCAGTATAATGTAGCTGCTTTGTTTGAGGTTTCTAAAAAGTATCCGGTGCCTCAAAATGGTTTTGTGGGACCAACGCCTCAACGATTAGAAGTAGTCTTTAAGCGGGTTATACAAGATGCCCAGAACCCTGGCATTTACCACATAGTAGGGCTTACGAGAACGAAAGGCACTATTCAGGCAATCCAAGGCACCATTGAGTTGCGGCAGGTTCGGTACGCCTGGAGCGATGCTCCTCAAACGTATATCGCAACCGGCACTTTTCAATTCGCGCAGCCTGCCCACTCAAGCCAGCCAGCGGCTAGCTGGCAGGGGCTGGTCGCAGTCGATTTTGAGGTGAAGAATGGGCAAGCGCAGCTGTTCTTTACAGAGGGCGCTATGCTACCGGTTACTAGAGGATTCGCCTTTGAGGGCACTCGTTCGAACCCCCAAACTAAGCAACCAGAACGAGTAATATGGGCGGCTAATTTTGGTCCTCTGGGTAGCAGCATTTTAGAAGGCTTTGGCCCTGGTGGCCGTTCCGAAGAGGTAGCTCCCCGCTACCGCAAATACGGTTGGGATAAATACTGGGAAAACGACGAATGGTGGGCCGCCTCACCCAAGCCCAAATTGAGCCTATAGCCCTATGAAAAAGCTTCTGCTGCTACTAAGCGCTACCGCCGCTGCCTGCCAACACCAAGCGCCGCCTGCCGCCACGATGGTCCACCCATCAGCTACTGTGCAGTCAGTGTCGGCCGCTCGGCTGCCAACATCGACCGACTCGCTGGCCCCTGAAGCGGCGGCCATGCTACAGCAGTACAACCTGGCCCCACTATGGGCCAACCAGACCGAGCTGATGAAAGAGCACCCAACGATGGAGGGGTTTTATGGCCCGGCGTACTATCGCATCTCCTTTTATTTCAGCAAAGTGGTGCGCGATGCCCGGCAGCCAAACGTATTTCATGTCGAAGGGCTTGACCGGTATAAGAAGGTAATCACGCCCTTCGTGGGCACCATTACCGTGCAGTCGGTGCAGCCCTTTACTAAGGAAATGTTTGCGGATATCGATAGCACGGCGCGGGCATTCACGGCGGCCGGCCGGTTCGAATTAAAGGAAGACCCCGCTACCAAAGGCGCGGGCCGCTACACTGGTCAGGCGCTGCTGGATTTTAGTCTCGACGCGCGAGGCCACCTCAACTATGCCGTTACGCTGCCTGACCTTGCAAGTGAAAACCCCACTAAAGGCTGCGGTCTGCTCTTTCGGGGCACGCAGGTCAGCAACAAAACCGGCCAGCGCCACTCTGTAGCATTTGCCAATTACTACGGAGTGGTAGTGCCGCAGGCCCTCAAAAAGCTGGGCCTGGGCGACCGCAGCGAAGAAATAAACCCCAACCTGGCCAAGCTGGGCTGGAATGAAGCCTGGGAAAACGAGGAGTGGTGGGCGCAGTCGCCCTCGCCCAGCCTGAGCTTATAATTTACTTGCTAGTTATGAAAATACAGCTTACTCTCTTGGCGTTGGCTTGCTTCGGCAGCGCCTGCCAGCATAGTGCGCCGCCTACGCAGGCGGCAGCTGCCCCTGCGGCTAGTGCTACGCCGGCTGTCTCAAAAATTGCCCCACCTGCCCCAGTGGCAGCTACCGATTCGTTGACGCCTGCCATGCGCGCCACGTTGCGGCAAGTAGATATAAGCAAGTTGTTCTTGGCCCCTGAGTCGCCACAGGTGGAAGGATATAAGTCGGTATTAGATGGGTTTTTTGGCCACAATCCGCAGCGATTGTCACTGGCGATTTTGCAGGTTGCCCGCGACAGCCTGCACCCCGGGCGGTTGCACGTAGTGGGCAAGGCGCGTTATCAAAAGCAGGTCACGGCCTTTGCGGGCGACATTCAACTCACACGCTTGGCCGACTATTTTGACCAAGGGCTGCTGCTTTCGCAGGGCGGCGATGAATTTGTGCAGGACACTACCGAGCGCGGGCAGGGAGCCATTACGAATGCAAAGGCCTACTCGGCCACGGCCACTTTTCGCTTTGTGGGTAGCTCCCCGGCCAGCTACGTCCTCGCCGGGCAGGCACTCTTAGATTTCTGGATACTGGATAACGGCACCGTGGGCACCATGCACACGCCCGCCGAAGGAATGGCCCTAAAAGAGGCTCCTACCAAAGGCAGTGGCTTGGTGTTGCAAGGCACCTGGCAAGAGCCAACCAACAAAGCACCGCAGCCATTCTTGGTTAGCCGCGATATTTTTCTGCTCTCTCCTGACTTGGTAAACGACTTTGCGGTAGGTGACCGAGGTGCCCAAGTAAATCCCAAATACGCCAAACTGGGCTGGGCCGACTATTGGGAAAACAACGAATGGTGGGCCGACTCGCCCAAGCCCAGCTTGAATCTGTAAGCCGCCAGCAATTTATGAAAAAACTACTTGCCTTACTCGGGCTGGCTGTATCCGGTGCCGCTTGCCAGCACCAGGCTGCCACTCCTGAAGCGGACCTGTCGGCCGCTGCCAGTGGGCCTAGTGTGGCGCAGGAACCAAAGCTGACTAAAGCCGCGCCAGCAGTTGATACGCTGCCCCACGCATCCAATCCGGCCAATGCTGTCCTGCTGACAAATGCGGCGGTTTTACGCAAGTTTGACTTGTCAAAGCTTTGGGCTGGCGACCTTCTGGAGTCTAGCCACCCAGCAATGGATGGCTTTTTCGGCCGCGATTACCGCCGTATCAGTTTCGTGTTCACCAGCATCCGGCGCGATGGGCAGCAGCCGCGCCTCTACCACGTAGAGGGTAAAAACCTGTTCAATAGGCTGGTTACCAATTTCAAAGGAACATTGAAAATTGACTCGCTGGCCCGGCTCAATCAACACGAGTTTGCCGATGATGGTGGGCTGATTGATGTAGAAGAAAGTAGTCAGCTGTTTTCGGCCACCGCCACCTTCGATTTGCAGGAATACCCCAAGACAAGCACGGCCGGTCGGTTTACTGGGGTAGCGCAGCTCGATTTTTTTGTCAATGGCACCGGCAGCCCGCAACTAGCCATGAGCATGAATTATAAGGTCGACTCGCCCGCGCAAGGGGCTGGCGTGCTTTACCGTGGGCAATGGATTAGCTACGCCACCCAAACGGCTAAGCCCCTGCTGCTGGCAAACAATGTGTTCATTGTCGCCCCCGAGGCGCTGCCCCAATTTGGCCTCGGCGAACGCGACCTGAGCTTTAACCCCAAGTATGCGAAACTAGGCTGGAATGAATACTGGGCCAATAACGAGTGGTGGGCCGACTCGCCCAAGCCTCAGTTGAGCTTATAACCCACTCTATAGCCCGCAAAAATGCGCCTGCTCCATCCAGAAGAACGGAGCAGGCGTTTTTAATTGGCGCTTGACTAAAGGCCCGGAATCACGTTTAGCAAACTCTTGCCCTTCGTCGCCACGGCTTCGCGGAACTGGTCCTTAAGCACGTTCGCAATAATCTCGCTGGTGTCGCGCTCGCCGCGCGCCATCGCCTTCGTAAACTCGATGGCCTGCGCGGTGCTCACCTTGCCGGGCATGGCGGGCTCATTTTTATCCACGTAGCAGTCTATTACGGCCGGGCCATCGTGGGCCAGCGCCTCGCGGATGATGCGGTCGGCGTCCTTGGTTTCGCGGATGGTGAAGCCGGTCGCGCCGCACGCCTCGGCGTATTTGGCGAAGTCGATGTTCTGCAAGTCAACGCCAAACTCGGGGTTGCCTTCCATCACAATCTGCTCCCACTTTATCTGGCCCAGCGCCTGATTGTTGAAGATGAATACCTTGATAGGCAGTTTGTAGCGCACGGCCGTGGCCAGCTCGCCCATTAGCATCGTGAAGCCGCCATCGCCCACCAGCGCCACCACTTGCCGGCCAGGGTGCGCCACCGATGCCGCAATGGCGTAGGGCAGCCCGGCGGCCATCGTGGCCAGCAGGCCCGAGGTCGAGAACAGCATATTGTCCTGCATCTGAATGTGGCGGGCGGCCCAGGTCGTGTTGTTGCCGCAGTCGCAGGTTACAATAGCGTCATTGTTCAATAAGGGGCTAAGCGTGTGCGGGATAACCTGCGGTTTCATGGGCGATGCCTCTTGCGTGCCGCGCTCGGTCAGGAGTTCCTGCCAGGTTTTTACGTTCTTCTGAGCTTCCTCCAGGAAGGAGCGGTCGTCCTTGCGCGTCAGTAACGGCAGCAGAGCTTGCAGCACGGTTTTGCTGTCGCCGAGCAAGCCGATTTCTACCGGCGTGCGCAGGCCGATGTGCGTGGCGTCGAGGTCAATCTGCACCGTGCGGGCCTGACCGGGCTTGGGGTAATAGTCGAGGTACGGGAAGTGCGAGCCTAC
Source organism: uncultured Hymenobacter sp. (assembly GCA_964251335.1). Lineage (GTDB taxonomy): Bacteria > Bacteroidota > Bacteroidia > Cytophagales > Hymenobacteraceae > Hymenobacter. Next base: position 6,862 of record CAXUKA010000152.1, on the reverse strand, counting down.
TATCACCAGCGTATCACAGTCTTCCATCGCATCTTGCGAGGGCGCAGTGCCCAGCAGCCCGATGCCGCCCGTGGTGTAGGGCGAGTCGTCGGGTACTACGCCCTTGCCCAGCAGCGCCTTGATGATGGGGCCACCCACCAACTCAGCTAGTTGCAGCACTTCGGCGCGGGCGTCGAGCGCGCCCCGGCCAGCCAGGATGGCGACTTTTTTACCGACGTTGATAACGTCAGCAGCCTTTTGCAGCTGCGCCTGGGCGGGAGCTGTTTCGTAGCTCACTACGACGGGCTTGCTATGGCCTTCCACGTTTTGCGACGATACTTTGTCGTTGCTCGTAGTCCAGTCTTGCAGGTCTTTGGGGAAGGAAATATGCGCCACCGTGCGCTGGCCCAGCGCCGTGCGAATAGCCTGGTCCGTAATAGTTTGCACGTGCTCGGGGCCCATCACGCGCTCGTTGCAGGCGGCCACGTCTTCGTAGAGTTTTACCAAATCCACATCCTGCTGCCAGTAAGTGCCGCTGAGGTCGTGCGCCGCGCTGCCCGTGATGGCCAGCACCGGCTGCCCATCGTACTTGGCGTCGTAGAGGCCATTGAGTAAGTGGATGCCGCCGGGGCCGCCCGTAGCTAAACACACGCCCAGCTTGCCCGTGAATTTGGCATAGGCCGCCGCCATGAAAGCGGCCGATTCTTCGTGGCGCACCAGCACCAGCTTGATTTTCTCTTTGTGGGTGCGCAACGATTCATAAATGCCGTTGATACCATCGCCCGGCAGGCTGAAAATGGTATCCACGCCCCAGTCCAGCAAACGTTCGACCAGCAGGTCGGCTCCGGTTTTAGCCATTGGTAGTAGGAAATTTTAGAAATCAGGAAACTGCCGTTTTTTACGTGCATGGGCATTTTTTGGGTAAAAACGCACATTTTTTTTCGCCGCTCAACAAAATTGCCCCAAGTCCGTTGGCAAGTCTAATGGAATTAGTAACTTGCGCCCTGTGTTGCTGAAAAAGTGTGCGCCGTCAGCCCGTCGCGTTGGGCAGTTTCTACCCTTGCCTTCCCTTTACCATGATTAATACCAATCTAAAATTCTGGCGCCGCGAGTTGGGCTTGACGCAGGCGCAACTAGCCGATAAGCTAAGCATCAAGCGCTCATTAGTAGGCGCTTACGAAGAAGGGCGCGCCGAGCCGCGCCTGGCCACGCTCGTGAACATGGCGCGCCTGTTCAACATCCCGCTCGACTCGCTGGCCACCACCGACTTTACTAAGAAGAAGTACGCCAAAACCGCCGCCGCCCTGCGCGAGGCTGGTCCTTTGGTTGAGCCTTCCGACGAAAAACCGCTGCGCGTGCTGGCCTTCACCGTCGGCCCCGACGAAAAAGAAAACATCGAGCTGGTGCCCCTGAAAGCCGCCGCCGGCTACCTCAATGGCTACGCCGACCGCGAGTTTATCGAGGAACTGCCGCGTTTCCGACTGCCTATGCTGCCCGGCACCGGCACCTACCGCGCCTTCGAGATTTCCGGCGATTCGATGCTGCCGCTCACCAGCGGCACCACCATCGTGGGCCGCTATGTCGATGATTGGGCCGCCATCAAGGATGGCACACCCTGCATCGTGGTAAGCCAGAAAGACGGTATCGTCTTCAAGCGCATCTACAACAAGCTGAAACAGAATGCCCTGTTTGGCCTGCACTCCGACAACCCCATGTTCTCACCCTACGACGTGAAGGCCGAAGACGTGCTAGAAATCTGGGAAGCGAAGAGCTATATCAGCAGCTCGTTCCCCATCGGCGGCGTGACGCTGGAGAATCTGGCTAGCATGGTGTTGGATTTGACGCAGCAAGTGAAGACTATGCAGTTGCAGCGAGCGTAGTACCCCACCCCCGGCCCCTCCCCTCCGGGAGAGGGGAGCCAAAAATGGGTCTTGATGAGATAAGTTAATTGAAAAGAGCCTTCAGCGCATTGCTGAAGGCTCTTTTTAGTTTAAAACCTTCTGGCTCCCCTCTCCCGGAGGGGAGGGGCCGGGGGTGGGGTACCACACTACTTCTTCGTCAAATAATCAGGCGGAAATAACTCCTGCCCATACTTCTCAGCCGTGGCCTTAAGCTGCTTCTGCTGCTCCATTGTCGGGGGCTGCTGCGGCAGAAACTGCCCGGCTGCTACCGGCTGGCCGATTTCCTCAAAAAACTTGTCCAGCCCAGCTGGCACTACCACGCAAAGCAAGTGCGCCACTGCGTTGCTTTCGTTGTGAAAGCTATGCACGGCCCCGCCCTTGGGGATACTAACAAACGCCCCCTTGCGAGCAGTATAGGTCTGGGTTTCGGAGCGCACCACTATCTCGCCATCAATGACATAAAACGACTCCTGAATATCGGCGTGAGCGTGCGGACCGGGGCCGCCTCCGGGCGGCACCAGCATGTCGATGATGGCGTAGGCCTGGTCGGTTTGGTCGCCCGACGCGATGATGCGGTAGGTGTCGCCAACTACCGAGATGGTGGTACCGGCCTGCGGGTCGAGAGTGTTGATGGATGTAGGGCGCATGTAAACAATGGGTTAGTCGATTTCCAGTACGATTTTCCCGTGGGTCTTGGCTGCCGCTACGGCGGGGCCAGCAGTTGGCCGAGGCGAGTGGCGGGCCATATCCTGCCAGGCTAGCAGGGCTTGGGCCAGGGGGTAGGTGCGACCTAGGTCGGCGCGCAGGGTACCCCCATCGAAAAGCTGCGCGAAATGGGTCAGGTCGTCGGCTGAGGCTTGCATCTGCACCATCGCGGCGCGCACACGGTGCTTCGCGGCTTCGTCGGGGCTCGGGGGCTGGTTGCTGGCTACCAGGATGCCCCCGGCTTTCAGCACCTAGTAGGAGCGCACCTGGGTGTCGCCGCCCACTAGGTCGAGTACCACGTCCACGTCTTTTACTTGGTCTTCAAAGCGCGTGCCTTTATAATCAAGCACTTCGTCGGCCCCGAGCGAGCGCACAAAATCCAGGTCTTCGGCGGCGGCCGTGGCAATAATCCATGCCCCGAGCTGGTGGGCAAACTGCACCGCGAAGGCTCCCACCGCCCCGGCCCCGCCGTGGATGAGCACCGTTTGGCTGGCCTGTAGCTGGGCTACTTGCCTCACCGCCTGCCATGCCGTGAGGGCGGCCACCGGCACCGCCGCCGCCTCTGCAAACGACAACGAAGCTGGCTTCACCGCAATGGTAGCCGCCGGCACCGCAATATATTGCGCGTAAGCGCCGCCCCAAGCGGGCGAGTTGCCGCCGGCCGCCACGGTGCCATATACCTCAGCGCCTGGTTGAAAAGTAGTGACCCCGGCCCCAACAGCCTCGACCGTGCCGGCAAAATCGCCGCCCGGAATCCAGGGGAAAGTCAGCGGCATAAACTGGCGCACTGCGCCCGAGGCTTTGCCCGCATCAATCTGGTTGACCGACGCGGCGTGCAGGCGCACAAGTACTTCGCCGAGGCCGGCTTGTGGGGTAGGGGCGTCTTCGTAGCGCAGGTGCTCGAAGCCGTAGTCGTGCAATACAATGGCTTTCATGGAATTGCTAAAATGAAGTTTGGGGAATTACTAGGTGGAGGTGCTGGCCGCGATGGGCCAGAAATCTCGACAAAGCTCCTAACTTGCTGCCCGGCTGGCAAGTACTTACTTGAAAGTTAGGTACCTACTTGCAGGTAAGAATTGCTGAGAATCAGCCCCAAAAAATATAATATATTCTTGTTAGATAGCTGGCCTGCACGCCGATAATCTGCTGTTCTCTCCTTACGATATGAAGGCTGAAGACGTGCTGGAAATCTGGGAAGCGAAGAACTTACATCAGCAACACGTTCCCCATCGGCAACGTGACACTGGAAAATCTGGCTAGTATGGTGCTGGATTTGAAGCAGCAGGTGAAGACCATGCAGTTGCAGCAGGTGTAGGAAAAGCCCATATTTAATCCTGTCACTCTTAATAAAACAGTAAAGGCCTTACCGACACAAAGAGCATTCAACAATCCTCTTTGTATCGGTAAGGCCTTTACTGTTTTAGGCAACCAACAGGCTGCATTACATCCAGCGAAAGTGCTTAAAATAGAACGCCGGCTTCGATACGCAAGGAACGATGGTTGATGCGGTCGTTGATGTTGTCAACCATAAAATCGTAGCGGGCTTCTAGCAGTAGAGCAGGCAAGCCAGCTTTGTGCAAATAAAGGCCGGCACCAGCGGCTCCACCTAGGCTTATGGTACTGATGTTGGTCGAGTAAGACTGGTCAGTAAGCGTAGTGCCAGTGATATTATAAACCTGTTTTTTGGAGTTGTTGCCGAAGTTTGCTCCGATACTCGGCCCTAAATTTAGGTATGGCGCGAAGCTGCCCCGGCCGAATGCATAATGAATCAAGACAGGCACCTGAAACTGTGAGTATTGGAGCTTGACGCCATACAAACCAAAATAGGTGCCGGTACCATAAGCTGCCTGCGAGGGAGGCGGATAAGTGCTGCTGAAGTATAAGTAATTGCCTTCCAACTGGATACTCAGGTTGGAGCGCGTGGCGAACAAAGCCACCACTCCTGCCTGAATGGCCAGTGATTGCGAAGGCCCCGGCCCATACACCAACTGGGCATATGAGTCGCCAGGACCAGGATTGAAGTGTAGGAACCCTACGCCAATTTTTACTCCTAGCATGGTTCGCACGCCGGAGGGAGGCTCTACTATCTCCGAAGGCTGCTGCCGACAGTGATTATAATCGGTGACGAGCGCCATTAGTCCGCTACGGCCATAGTTGTAGCGCTGCATAAAAGCATTGGAGCCAATCTCGAGGCTAGGGCAGCTTGAGAATAGCCGGGCGTAAGTGAGCACTGCTGTAGTCGGGGCAGCCTCCACCACGTAGGTCGTATCCTGGGGTTGCAGATAGTAGCGTACTTGGTCGGCAGTGTCCTTGCCGGCATATAAGCTCATATAGCCACGTACTAGCGGTATCAAAAAGAGCCGCTTGCCGTGTGGCCCAACCGGGCGGCTTACTTTCAGCAATGTATGGTTGGTGCCGTAGCTTCTAACTTGGCTGGCCGTAAAAGTAACCGGAGCTTGCTGAGGCTGGTAGAGCCGTAACATAGCGGCCGAGCGGCCTTTAAGGCGAATACGACCCCGCAGGGTGTCGCCCGTACTAGTCACTACAAAGTCATCGGTAGGCCGCAGCCGTTGGGCATGGGTAGTTGCCGCTCCTAGGAGTAAAGTGGCTCCTAAAAGCAGCCGACGGCAACGCGCAGAAGTAAAAAACATTGAATAGGCGAATAGAACTAATAGAAAATGAAAATAAAAGCAGACCCGCTGTATAAGTGAATTGCAAATACAGCGGGCCTGCTTTAAAACGGATTTTAACTGCTTATTTCAATTGCATCTCCTCAATGATGCTCTTAATCTTCGCCTCGGCCTTCTTGTGCGTCGTTTCATAATCCGCAATCGAAGCCAGTGGCTCCTTCACGCTGAAATAAAACTTAATCTTCGGCTCGGTGCCGCTGGGGCGGGCCGAGATTTTATCGCCAGCTTCGGTGATGAATTGCAACACGTTGGAGCTTTCCACGCCGGTGCTTTCCACTACGTCGGTGCGCAGGTGCGTGATTTTGCCATTGTCATAGTCACGCACTTCCACTACCGGCGAGCCGGCGAGGGTAGCGGGCGGGTTTTTGCGGAGGTCCACCATCATCTGCTTAATTTCCTCGGCACCACTTTGGCCCTTCTTAGTCAAGGAGATAAGGTCTTCGACGTAGAGGCCGTACTCGGCGTACATCTGCTGCATTTCCTCGTAGAGGGTGCGGCCTTGGTCTTTGGCCACTGCCGCCATTTCAGCCACCAGCGCGCAGGCCGATACGGCGTCTTTGTCGCGCACGAAGTCGCCGATGAGGAAGCCGTAGCTTTCCTCGCCGCCGCAGATATAGCTTTCTTGGCCCGCCAGCTCGCGGATGAGGCCCGCAATGTATTTGAAGCCCGTGAGCGTGCGGTAGTACTTCACGCCGTAGTGGTGCGCAATGTCGCCCAGGATTTCGCTCGTTACTATCGTGTAGACAATGAAGTCGTTGGGCTGCGCCTTGTGGGCTTTGGCGCGGGCCGATAGGATGTAGTGCGTGAGCAGTGCGGCGGTCTGGTTGCCATTCAGCAGTACCCACTCGCCCGCGCCGTTTTTCACACCCACGCCTACGCGGTCGGCATCGGGGTCAGTAGCGAGCACGATATCAGCGTTTTGCGCCTTTGCCTGGTCGAGGGCCAGCTGCATGGCCGACTTCTCTTCGGGGTTGGGCGACTGCACGGTGGGGAAGTTGCCATCAGGCGTGGCCTGGGCCTCTACCACGCTTACATTGGTGAAGCCGAAGGCGGCCAGGCCGGGCGGCACCAGCTTGATGCCCGAGCCGTGGATGGGCGTGTACACGATGCCCAAATCGTGCTGCCGCTGGATGGCGGCGGGATTGATGCTCAGTTTCTTAAGTTCAGCCAGGTAAGCGTCATCTATCGCCTGGCCGATGCTATGAATGCGGCTCGGGTCGCCCTGAAATTTTACTTCATCGGGGCTGGTAATCTTGTTTACCTCCACGATAATGTTCTGGTCGTGCGGCGCAATTACCTGCGAGCCGTCATTCCAATACACCTTAAAACCGTTGTATTCCTTGGGGTTGTGCGAGGCTGTGATGACGCAGCCACTCTGGCAGCCCAGGTGCCGAATGGCAAACGACAGTTCGGGCGTGGGCCGCAGGCTTTCAAAGAGATAGGTCGTGATGCCGTTGCCCGAAAAAATGTTCGCCACCGTTTCGGCAAACAGTCGCGAGTTATTGCGCGAGTCGTGGGCGATGGCCACTTTTATTTCCTGGTCGGGGAAGCTCTGCTTCAGGTAGTTGCTGAGGCCCTGGGTGGCCA
>CAXUKA010000151.1:0-14006 GCA_964251335.1 uncultured Hymenobacter sp. | reverse complement strand
TGCGTAACATATTTCAAATATACATAGCACTTTCTTTTCCCTACTCCCTCTTAGTGGTAATTGCTGAGCGTTCTTCACACCATTTGGCGAAAGTTCAGCGGCGTAGCGCCGGTGTGCTGCTTGAAGAACCGGTGGAAATACGTGGCATACTCGAAGCCTAGGCGGTCGGCAATTTCGCCTACGCTCCAATCGGTATGGTGCAGGAGCAATTTGGCTTCGCTGGTCAGGCGCTCGGCAATGTGGGCCGTGGTAGGCTTACCGGTTACTTCTTTCACTGACCGGTTCAGGCTGTTGACGTGGATGGCCAGCCGGTCGGCGTAGTCCTGCGCGTTTTTTAATAATGGTTCGTGGTAGTGCTTCGTTACCGGAAACTGGATTTCCAATAAGCTCATAAATAAGTTCGTAACGCGCTCGGCTGCATTACTGGCTACCGCATGATAGGAGCTGGCTGGCTGTAAGCGCGCTGCTTCGTGAACAATAAGCGAGAGCTGGTTGCGGAGTAAATCGTCTTTGTGGACATAGTCCGAATCGAAGTCCTGGCGCATCCGGGCAAATATTTCGGCCAAGTAGCGCAGTTGCTCCGGGTCCAGAAAGTATACCGGGTTCCCATCTACCCGGTACAGCACGGACTCTTTCAAACTGACCCCGCGCATGGCGGAGTGCAGAAACGGTTCGGTGAAGGCGCAAATGAAGCCTTCCGGATTTACTGAGCCTTCGGCGGGCTCCCACGAAAAGGGCACCAGGCGGTTGGTAAATACCAAGGCGGGCCGGTCAATGGCGTAGCTCCGGGTGGCATAATGCAAGTCATTTGCCCCCGCTACCACCAGAATGGCTTTGAATACGTCGCGCCGGTCATACTGCCCCATACCACATTCAGCCTCCTGCATGGTCAGGACGGTTACTTCGCCCCCGCCAGCAGCAGGCAAGGGAAAGATGTTGGGGAGCTGCGTCGCAGAAGCATTTTTTGTCATGGCGTATAGCAACGTTTTTGGAGCGGAAAAGGCTGGTAGTTATCCGCTATAGAAAATACTAGGCAGCAGTCATTATGACTACTGCCTAGTATTTTCTATAGCGGTCCTTCTACTAGTTCAACAGTTATGCGACAGCTAAGCCGCACAAATAGAGCAGCTAATTGCCGGTACCGGCGGCTGGCTCGTCATAAGCCAGCGAACTGGATAATTCCCGGTGAGCATCAATGTCTTGCTGCAAGTCGGCGATTACCTGCTCAGCGGTGCCAATGGCATCAGCACCGGCTAGGAAACGGCGGGGCGGCGCTGCTTCGTCCGAAATGGTAAGCAGGGCCTGGGCCAGTTTGGCCGGGTCGCCGGACTGCTGGCCGTTATAGCCTTTCCAAAACTGCTCCTGTCCCGCCCGGCGTTCGTCATAGTCGGCGATGCGAGTGTCCGCAAAGTTGGTGGATTCCTCCGTCAGTAGCTCAGTACGGAAGAAGCCCGGATTAACGGTAATGGCGCTGATACCAAACGGGGCTACTTCCGCGAGCAGCGAGCGCATCCAGCCCTCCAGGCCAAATTTGGACGCCGCGTAAGCCGCGCCAAACTCAAAGCCTACGAGGCCGGCGGTAGAGGAAATGGTAATAATCTGGCCGGACCGCTGCTGCCGCAGCACCGGCAGCACTGCGCGCGTCACGTTCATTGGCCCTAGTAGACTGGTAGCCAATTGCTTGTTCATCTGTTCAGGGCTTAGTTCTTCAAAGAAGCCAGCGTAGAAGTTGGCGGCGTTGTTCACCAGCACATCGATGCGGCCAAACCGGTCAACGGCGGCCTTGACGGCCGCTTCGGCCTCAGCCGGCTTCGTAATGTCAAGAGTCACCACGAGCAGATTATCGGCGGCCCCGATGGCCTGGGCCACTTTGTCTTTATTGCGGCCAGTGGCCACTACGGCGTGGCCAGCAGCCAGTACCGCTTTCGTTATGTCAAGGCCCAGTCCCCGGCCTGCACCGGTAATTAGCCATACTTTTTTGTTTGCCATGAGATTATTTAGGGGCCACCAGAGCCGATTAGATAGGTATTCCTTCGCTTGCCCCTCAGTTTGTTGTGAGCTAGAAGTATCATGACAAAGGTCCCTCAGGTCTCAGGCAGTCGAAAACAGGAATCAAACAGCTTTGTATACAAATCAAACAGCCAGCCTAATCTGGCTACGGCACAGTGTAGCCGCCATCCACGGCAATGGCCTGCCCGATGATAAAGCTCGCTGCTGGCCCACACAGCCACAGCACGGTAGCCGCTATTTCTTCCGGCCGCCCTAGGCGCTTGATGGGCACCATCTTTAGTAACTCCTGCATAGCTTCCGGCTCGCGGGCCTGCATCTGGGCCACCATGGGCGTTTCGATGATACCGGGGCAGATGGCGTTGATGCGGATGCCACGAGCGGCGTATTCCAGAGCCGCGCTCTTGGTTAAACCAATCACGCCGTGCTTCGAAGCGTGATACACACCTCTATCCGCAATGCCAATTAAGCCACCGATGGAGGAACAATTGACAATCGCGCCGCTGCCCTGCTCGCGCATCTGGCGCAGCTCGTACTTCATGCAATTCCACACCCCACGCAGGTTGATAGACATCACTTTATCATATTCCTCACTGCTGGCATCGGCCGTTTCGGCCACGGGGCTGTTGATACCGGCGTTGTTATAGGCTGCATCGAGCCGGCCGAAAGTGGCTACGGTTTGGGCTACCATGGCCTCTACTTCCTGCTCGTTGGCAACATCGCACCGGATGGCCAGCGCCTGGTGCCCAGCGGCGCGCAGTTGCTGCGCCTGCTCGGTGGGCTCGTTAATGTCAGCCAGCACCACGGCGGCCCCGGCAGCAGCGAAAGCCTGCGCGGCGGCCAGGCCCATGCCCATCGCCGCGCCCGTTACGAGGGCTACTTGCCCTTTCAGCATTTCCATAAAATCGGTTTTTAAGTGAATTGCCCCGCGTGGCTACGCCTAATTCAGGCGCAGCACAATCAGTTCGGCGGGCAGATTGGCCCCGCCCGTGGGCACGGCGATATACTGCTGGCCGTGCAGCATATAGGTCATAGGCGCGCCCGTGGCATTGCGTGGCAGCGCCACCGACCCAATGCGTCGGCCAGTAGCCTTGTCGTAGGCCACCATTGTGGGGTCCACTACCTGAAACTGCGTGCCAGCCGTGTCGCTGTTGTGAGCCCCCGCCGCCTTGTTTTGCAGGGCGGCCTCGCGCTGAGTGGTGCCCTCCTGCGCCGTGATGAGCAGCGTTTTGGTAAGCAACACGTGGGTGCGGGCCGGGCGGCCCAGCGGCGGCAGCTTGAGCTTCTTGAGGGCCGGAATCTGTTGGGCCAGGTCACCCATGGGAGCCATCCAGCGGTGGTCGCCGGTGTTCAGGTCAATGGCTGTTAGGCGACCATAAGGCGGCTTCCACATCGGGATGCCATCCGCCAGATTGGGCACGGCGGTCGCCCCGCCCTGGTAGCCCTCCCCAGCCACCGGCGATGGCTTCAGATTAACCTGCTGGGGCAGCGTGTTGGAGGGCACGTACAGGGTGCCGGTTTCAGGGTCGAAGGCCGCACCCGCCCAGCTGGCCCCGCCCGCCGTGCCGGGCATCAGAATGGTGGGCTTGTTCAACATCGGCGGCGTGTAAAGCGGGCCATAATTAAACTTGCGGAGCCTGGCTCGCGCCGAGTCGCGCAGGGCCGGCGTAAAGTCCACCAGGTCATCCTCCGTCACGCCCTGTCGGTCGATGGGGGCGGGGCGGGTGGGAAAGGGCTGGGTGGCCGACGAGCGTTCGCCCGGCACCGTCGATTGCGGCACGGGGCGCTCCACGATGTCCCACACGGGCTTGCCAGTTACCCGGTCAAATACATACACAAACCCCTGCTTGGTGACCTGCGCCACCGCCTTTATGGGCTTGCCATTCACGGTGATGTCGAGGAGCGTGGGAGCCGCCGGTGGGTCGTAGTCCCACAAGCCGTGGTGCACAATCTGATAGTCCCAGGCGCGCTTGCCGGTGCGGGCATCGAGCGCCACCAAACTCTCGCCAAACAGGCCGTTACCCAGGCGTTTGCCGCCGTAGTTGTCGTTGGATGGCGAACTGCATGGCAAATACACGTAGCCCAGCTCCTCATCCACGCTGATGGGTGCCCACACGTTGGCACTGCCAGTGGTTTTCCAGGAGTCTTTCTCCCAGGTGTTGTTACCATACTCTCCCTTTTGTGCTACGGTATTGAACAGCCATAGCTCTTTGCCGGTCCGCACGTCGAAGCCTCGCACCGCGCCGGGCGGCATCACGCGCTCCATGGCCACGTCGTTCACCTTCGAGCCAATTATGAGCACATCGCGGCACACCACGGGCGGCGACGACACCCCATAAAGCTGCCGCGTCACGCCCCGGCCCAGGCCCTGCGCCAAGTCGATACGGCCCTGGCTGCCGAAGGTGGGGATAGGTTGCCCGGTTTTGGCATTGAGGGCAATGAGGTAACCGTCGCCCGTGCCGAACAAGATGCGCTCATCGTCGCCACTTTCCCAATACGTTACGCCGCGCTCCACGAAGCCGTTGTTGGAGGGCGTGCCGTTTTTCCAGGTTTCGGGGTCGTAAGTCCAAAGTAGCTTGCCGGTTTCGGCATCGAGCGCCACCGCCTGCGACATGGAGGTGCTCAAGTAGAGTACCCCGTCTATCATCAGGGGCGTGGTTTCCCAGGCCCAGCTTTTCAACTCGGGGTGGGCGGCGGTGATGGTTTCCTCCACCGAGCGCCACGTCCAGGCAATGTGCAGGCGCTTGAAGTTGGTGGAGTCAATCTGGGTGAGAGTCGAGTATTTCGTGCTGCCCTTGTCGCCGGCGTAGTTGCGCCATTCCGTGGTCGGGTCTTTCGGCTGGCTCGTCTGCGCGTAGCCGGGGATGCCAAGTGCCACAAAAGCACTCAGTATTAGCAGCGTGTGGGCATGGTGATGCCCATATTTTTCAGGCAGTGACTGTCTCATTTTTTGGAGGCTTAGGGCGTTAGGGCCTCCCCTTAGCTTAGTGGGGAAGAGCCTGTTACCGGGCTAGTGTTGGTGCTGGCAAAGGTCCCATCGCCTCTATCCCTGCCATAACGATTATCAAACCGCTTTTTAAGAATTTCAAACAGCGCCGAGGGCTTTACATGGGCTTTCTGAGTTGAGCGGAAGCGAAACTGTTTGAAAAGTTTATAAATCTGTTTGAAAGCAGTAAGTATTCGCGGCGGCTCGCCAGATACTTTTGAATGACCAATTAATTCATTAAATTTCCCTATCTGTTGCAGGGCAACATGCTCCTGACGCTGTTGCTGTTGCCGAGCGACCAACGCTGTATTTCACGCCACTTTTCCTGCTCTTTCGTTATGTCTGCTGACTTATTCCCCCCCGCTGACGCGCCCCACCCAGAGGACAACTCACGGCGCTCCTTCCTGAAGCAGGCTGGGGGTATCGTGGGCCTGGCGCTGGCCCCGCCGCTGGCCGCCCAGGCCGAGCGCCTTACGGCCTATTACAAAACCATCGAAGGCGTGACGGACCTTACGCTCCGTATTAACGGACAGGTCCGCACCCTGCGCGCCGAGCCTCGCGTGACGTTGCTCGACGCCCTGCGCGAGCGACTGGATTTGACCGGCACCAAGAAAGGCTGCGACCACGGCCAATGTGGGGCGTGCACCGTGCACATCGACGGCCAGCGTGTGAACTCCTGCCTGACCCTGGCCGTGATGGTGCAGGGCAAGGAAATTACGACCATCGAAGGCTTGGCCAAAGGCGACGACCTGCACCCGATGCAGGAAGCATTTCTCAAGCATGACGGTTTCCAGTGCGGCTACTGCACCCCCGGCCAGATTATGAGTGGGGTGGCCTGCGTGAAAGAAGGCCACGCCACCACCGATAATCAGGCCCGCGAGTGGATGAGCGGCAACCTCTGTCGCTGCGGGGCTTATGCCAATATTCTGGCCGCCGTGCGCGAAGTGGCCGGCAAAGCCTAAGCGTTTCATCCCCCTTTTTCAGATTTACGACGATGAACGACTTCAGCTATACCCAGGCCGCCACGGCCAAGGAAGCCACCGGCATCCTGAAAGACAAGCCGGCCGCTACCTACATTGCCGGCGGCACCACGCTGCTGGACATGATGAAGGCCAACCTGCTGGAACCGCCTCAGCTGGTTGACATCAACCAGCTGCCCTTCAAGGGTATCGAACAGACTAGCGACGGGCTGCGCATCGGGGCCATGGAACGCATGAACGCCGTGGGCGAGCATCCGCTGCTAGTGCAAAACTATCCGGCCGTGTCGCAGGCACTGCTACTGGCGGCCTCGCCGCAGCTGCGGAATATGGCCAGCATTGGGGGAAATATTTTGCAGCGCACGCGCTGCGGCTACTTCCGCGATGCGGCGTTTCCCTGCAACAAGCGCGTGCCCGGCTCGGGCTGCCCCGCCATTGCCGGCGACAACCACAACCTGGCCATCCTGGGCACCAGCGAAAGCTGCATTGCTACCGCTTACCCCGGCGACTTCGCCGTGGCGCTCACTGCGCTCGATGCGGTTCTCACGCTGGAAAACGCCAAGGGCAAGCAACGCCGCGTGCCGATAACGGAGTTTTACTTATTGCCGGGCACCACGCCCCAAAAAGAAACCGTGCTGGAGCCCGGCGAGTTGATTGTGGCCGTGACTATCCCGGCCGCCGCCCACGCCCAGCGTTCCGCCTATTTGAAGGTGCGCGAGCGGGCCTCGTATGCCTACGCCTTGGCATCGGCCGCCGTGGGGCTTGATGTGCAGGGCGGTACCATTCGCTCGGCCCGCGTGGCGCTGGGCGGCGTGGGCACGCAGCCCTGGCGCAGCCGCGAAGCGGAGAAGGTGCTAACCGGCGCGCCGGCTACCGAAGCCACGTTCCGCGCCGCCGCAACGGCGGCCCTGCGCGGGGCGCAGCCGCGCAGTGAGAATGGCTACAAAGTAGAGCTGGCGCAGAATACGCTGGTGCGCGCCTTGCAGCAAGTAGCGGGCGCTTAGTCCTTTTTCAGACCTTAAAAGCCTCTTTATCATGGAACTGGACATCGAACCAAATTTCGCTGACACGAACCCCAAGGCCGGGGTAGTGGGCCAGCCCCTAACCCGCGTAGATGGCCGGGCCAAGGTGACGGGCACGGCCAAATACTCGGCCGAGTATAACAGCGTGCCGGGCCTAGTGCACGGCGTCTTCAAAACCAGCGACGTGGCTAAGGGCCGCATCACGGGTTTTGATGCCAGCGCGGCCCAGCGGGCACCGGGGGTGCTGGCCATCCTCACGCACCAGAATTTGCCAAAGCTAGCCGTCACGCCCAACACGCCCGATGGCAAAAAGGCTGTCGGGATGGGCGTGCAGATGGGCTTTCTACCGCTGACTTCGGACCAGATTTTCTACGCCGCTCAGCCGGTGGCTTTGGTGGTAGCTGACACCCTGGAGCGGGCGCAATATGCTGCCTCACTGCTGAAAGTGCAGGTAGCGCCCGAGGCGCCCACCGTGTCGTATCAAGACCCGAAAGCGAAGCTGTTTGACCCCACCCAGCTGCCGGTAGGCAAAACCCAAAACCAGCCCAAGCGCGGCGACGCGCAGACTGCTTTTGCCAGCGCCCCGGTGCAGCTCACGGCCACCTACCACCACGCCATCACCCACCACAACCCGATGGAGCCGGGCGCAACCATCGCCCACTGGGAGGCCCCTGACCGGGTGACGGTGTACGACACCACCCAAGGCATTACCTGGACGCAGAAATCCCTGAGCGCCATGCTAGGGCTGACCGTCGACCAGGTGCGGGTAGTGAACAAGTACCTTGGCGGCGGCTTCGGCTGCAAGGGTAGCACCTGGCCGCACACTATCCTCACCATTCAGGCCGCCAAGGCCGTGGGCCGGCCCGTAAAGCTGGCCCTTACGCGCCCGCAGCAATTCACCGGCATGGGCCACCGCGAAGACCAGGAGCAGACCCTGCGCCTAGGTGCCACCAAGGAGGGCAAGCTGCTAGCCCTGCTGCACGAGAAAACCTCCACCACGTCGCAGTGGGACAACTACGCTGAGACAAACGCCAAAATCGTGGACTTGCTCTACGACTGTCCGCATTTCGAGGCAGAAACCAAAATGGCACGAGCTAACGTGATGACCAGCACCTACATGCGTGCGCCCGGCGAGGCGCCCGGCTCGTTTGCCATTGAGTGCGCCATGGACGATTTGGCTTACCGTGTGGGTCTCGACCCCATTCAGATTCGCCTGCTCAACTACGCCGACAAAGACCCCAGCACCGGCAAACCTTGGAGCAGCAAGAGCCTGAAAGAGTGCTATCAGCGCGGGGCCGAGCTCTTTGGCTGGAGCAAGCGCAACCCCAAAAACGGCGCGACCCGTGACGGTAAAACCCTGGTGGGCTGGGGCATGGCCACGGCCAGCTACCCCGTGCACAGTGGCCAGGGCAATGCTCGGGTTCGTCTCTACGCCGACGGCCACGCCGTGGTGCAGGCCGGAGCCACCGACCTGGGCACGGGTACCTACACCGTCATCACGCAGGTCGCGGCCGACTCGCTGGGCCTTGCGCCCGATAAAATCCGCTTTGAGCTGGGTGATAGCAACTTACCCAGCACCATTGTGTCAGGTGGCTCAATGGCCGCAGGCACGGTATCGTCGTCGGTATTTCTGGCCGCGCAGGACGTGTGGCAGAAGCTGACCAAGGTGGCCATCCTAGATAAAAAGTCGCCCCTCTACCAAGCCAAGCCCGCCGACGTAGAGATAGTGAAAGGCCGCCTCCAACTCAAGGCCAACCCCAGCAAGGGCGAAGAATTTGCCGCCTTGATGCAGCGCGCCGGCATGGGCGATGTAGAGGGCATCGCCACGGGCCGCTACGGGGCAGGCTACGAGTCGGCGCAGGCTGCGCTCAACGCTGATAAAGCCAAGAAAGATGACGCCGGCGAGCACTCCATGCACTCATTCGGGGCACACTTTTGTGAGGTGCACGTCGACCCAGAGCTGGGCACCGTGCGCGTCACCCGCTGGGTGAGCGTGGTGGCCGGTGGACGTATTCTAAACCCCAAAACCGCTCGCTCGCAAATCATGGGCGGCAGCATCTTCGGCATCGGCGCGGCCCTAATGGAGGGGACCAAACGTGACCCTAACCTGGCGCGCTACACCAACGCCAGCCTGGCTGATTACCACGTCTGCGTCAACCTCGACATTCCCGATATGACAGTGGAGTTCATTGACGAGCACGACCCGTACATCAACGCAATGGGCGTGAAGGGCATCGGGGAAATCTCCATTGTGGGCACCAGCGCCGCTGTGGGCAATGCCATTTTCCACGCCACCGGGCGACGGCTGCGCTCCTTGCCCATTACCCCCGACAAGGTACTGGACGCCATGCGCCAACCGGCGTAGCTCAAATGCTTGCTCATCAGACAATATCAACTCCGAATTAATAAGGAAAGAGTGGGTGGTCAGTAGGCCGCCCACCCTTTTTATTGCTCACCGACAAGGCTACTGATGAAAGGCCCGGCCCTACAAAATACACATTTATTGAACCAGGAATGTATTATAACCTCTTGAAATAAAGGGCTATAGTTGGCGTGCGAATTGATTCGGTCAGATTACCTATACTGCCAGTAGATTTATGCCATTATTCCGAAGACTATCCGTCTAATCGGAGTTCGAGCATGCTATACTGGATGATTATAAGTAAGTTGTGCCAAAGAATTCATCCGTTGGCCGAGACTACGCTGTCGCAGAGGCTCGCAGTCGGCAGGAGGCGCTTGAAGTATAGGAAGGGTTTGTATAACCCAGCCTATAGGCTAAAAACAAAACACCCACTCAGCTTTGCAGCTAAGTGGGTGTTTCTCAATGGTGGGAGATACTGGGTTCGAACCAGTGACCCTCTGCTTGTAAGGCAGATGCTCTGAACCAGCTGAGCTAATCTCCCTTGTTCCGCGAGGCGTTTAGGCCGTTTGGGAGTACAAAGATGGGAGGATTTTTTGGAACCACCAAACCATGCGCTAAAGAAAACCTCCTAAATGGTCGGATTTAAGCGTTTTTATTGGGTAAGCTTTTCAGTCTCAGGAATAAAATTTTTGCTAAAAAAAGTACTTCCAGCTGGTTGTCGTAACGCAAACCAGGCCTAGCCGTTAGGGAGAAGCCGGGTGCCGGGTGCATTCGGGCTATTTTTCCTTCGCTTTCCTCTCTTCTCATGGAAACTCAGTTGCTCCAGAACTACTCTGAAGCCGAAAAAACGGCTTATCTCAGTGCCATCGCTTCTCTTGCCACGGCCGACCGCCAGGCCTCGCCTGCCGAAGCGGAGTTCTTGCAGCACCTCACGCAGCAGGCCGGCTTGTCGGCAGGGGCCGCGCAGCAGGTGGCACAAGCCGCTCAGGATTCAAACAACCAAAGCATCCAGCAAAACCTGGATGCTCTCAAGGGCAGCGACCTCCGTTTTTCGCTCGTCACTGACCTCATCAGCTTTGCCCGGGCCGATGGCGCTTACTCCAACGACGAGGAAGCAATGGTGAGCAAAATGGCCAGCTACCTTGGAGTGAATGCCGAGCAAAAGGCTACCCTCGAAAGTGTAGTGGACCAAGCCGCCAACGTGCCCCACGATGCCCAGGACCCCGCCAAACAAGGCTTTCTGAGTGGCCTCGGCGACAAGCTCAGTAGCGTCGGCATTCCTAAAAACGCCTTGCTGGCTGGCCTGCTCGGGGTGGTAGCGCCCATGGTTATTTCGCGGGTGATGGGCGGCGGCAGTTCGGCGGGCTACGGCCAGTCGCAGCAACCCAGCAGCACGATGGGTGGGATGCTCGGCGGCTTGCTCGGTGGTGGTGGCCAAGGCGGTAGCAGCATGGGTGGACTGCTGGGTGGCTTGCTCGGCGGCGGCCTACTTAGCGGTGTGCTAGGCGGTGGCGCTAACACGAGCAGCTATCCACAGCAGGGCACGATGGGTAATAGCGGCCTTGGTTCTATTATGTCGGTACTCGGTGGCTTGGGCGGGCAGCCCAATTCGCAGCCACGCAGCGCGGGCGGTGGCGGACTGTCGGGCAGCCTAGGCGGCTTGCTCGGTGGGTTGTTTGGGGGTCGATAAATATCGTTTGGTCAAGCATATAAAAAAGGACTGCTTCCCGAGGAGGCAGTCCTTTTTTATATGCTTGACCAAACAACGTCTAGCTGGTAGCTGGGGCAGGGGCGGGGCAGTTGCTGGCAAATAAGCCGCCTTCTTTTTCCACCACTTCCACAATGCGGTAGTTGAGGTCTTCCTTGGTATCGAGGTATTCGTCGTAGCTCGTAGTTTCCACAAAATACTGCACGGTCACTTCCTTGCCATTGGGCGTGAGAGCACTGAATTTCATCTGCACATCCTGCGTCACGAGGGGGTGCGCCATGATGGCCTCTACCGACCCCGCAATGATGGCGTGCAGCTGGGCACTGGTCGTTTTCTGGTCGAAGAGCAGCGTGAAGCCCACTCGCCGCGAGGTGCGCAGGCTAAGATTATCCAAGGGCTTATCAATCATGCTCTTGTTGGGTACGGTCAGAAAGCTCTTTTCAGCCGTGCGCAGGCGGGTGCTCCGAAAACCGATTTTCTCGACGGTGCCGCTCACGTTGCCCGCCGTCACGAGGTCGCCCACGCCGAAAGGCTGGTCGAGAAAAATGGTGAACGAAGCCAGCAGGTTTTCCAGGCTTTCTTTGGCCGCGAAGGCCACCGCCAGCCCCCCAATGCCCAGCGTGCCCACAAAGCCCACCACATTCACCCCAAATACACGGCCCAGCATTACCATTACGCCCAATATGATAATGAATACCTTAAGCAAGTCTTTGGCAAAAGGGAGGAATTGGTTGTCGAGCCGCCGCGAACCCGCCGTGGCTGTAAGCTCGGCCCGCCGTGCCACTACCAGCAGCCCAAAATCGATGAGCCGCAGCACCACCCACACAATGGTGGCAATAACTCCGAGGTGAAACAAGTTAAGCAGCGCCACCTTGGGCCAAGGCTCGATGCCCTTCACGGCCAGCGGTGGCATAGGGTAACGCAGTACACTGAAGCTGAGGTAAATAGTAATAAGATAAAGTAGTGCCCGCAGAGGCTGAATCAGCAAGTCATGTAGCTCTTGCTCACTTACGCCAGTGGTGTAGCGCTTGGTAAGCCTAAACAGCAGCCGGCTAACTAAACGCGTTAGCAACCGATTGAGCCCCACACCGATAATGAAAATAATAGCGGCGAATAAATAATCTGACAACTCATTGCCGAGTACCTCGCGGCGCAGAAAAGCAAATTCTTCGCGATTTAAAAAGGGCAGTAATTCCATTAACACAATCAACCTAAAAACACTTTAAAAGCTCTTAATACGCGGCCCCGTGCAGCCCAGTTAAAATTAAATGTGTCTTTGATAAATTCGGCCTATCGCTTGCTTACGCAGGTGGGCCAAGCTCATTATTTTTGGCTACCTCAAGAGTAACGCCGAAAACAAGTTATCTATCAAGCGGTTTGATTTTAGTGTGATATGAATATTAAGTGATATACTTGCTATGTAAATCATCCCCAATCATTTCCGTCGATTATTTGTTAACGCCTTTCTGCATGATAGCTAGCTTATTGAGTAAAAGAGTATAAATTAAAGCCTTAAGTATTCAAGAACTAATTTCTTTGCCCTATCGTATTAATAACACGATAGGTTATTTTTCACCATAATTCCTTCAATGAAACCATTGCACTCGCGTGTCGAAACGCAGCAACTAGACCGTGCGGCCGCTATGCTGAAAGTGCTGTCTCACCCCAAGCGGTTGGCGATTGTCGACCTCCTGGGTAAGCTTAAGGGCAGCAAGGACCAGCAGATGTCCGTTACCGAAATTTATCAAGCCCTGGACCTACCACAGGCCATTGCCTCGCAGCACCTCATCACGTTGAAAGACCGTGGGGTACTGAAATCGAATAAAATCGGCACCAAAATTTACTATGCGCTAGCGGTGCCGCAGCTTATGAAAGTGATTGATACGCTGGAAGATTATTCCGGCAAACTTTAGGAAGCGGGATTCATCCCGCTACTGCTCTACCTATGAAAACGCTTTCTGACTAAGTACTGAGTAAGACAAAATCAGAAAAAAAGGGCCGCTTGTGCAAGCGGCCCTTTTCATTTTATCTGTCGTGCTGAGCAGAGCGCGGTTGAAGCATCTCATTCAGGTAGCTAATCTCTAAGCCAGCGCAGGCTGGTTTTCCAAATCGAATAGCTCAGTGAGCAAAGGCAGCAGCTGCTCGGCTTCGTCGCGGCGGCAGGCAGCTTTCAGGCTCAGTACGTGCTGCTTCAGTACTTTTTGCATGAGGGCACGTGTAGCCTCGTCGAGCAATTTGGCCTCGGCGGGGGTAGCTTTTTTCTGAAAACGGTCAAGCTCCTGCTGGCGCAACTGCTCTAAGCCAGCTTTCATGCGCTGGATGAGGGGCGATACCAGCATTTCGCGGCTCCAGTCACCAAAGTCGGCCAGGCTGTTGTCGATGAGGGCGCGCACCTGCGGCACGGCCGCCAAGCGCTGTTCGAGCGCGGCCGAGGCTTTGCTTTCGATGGCATCGACGTTATACACCAGCACGCCCGGCACCTGCTCGACATCGGCGGCCACGGAGCGCGGCACCGACAGGTCGATGAAGAACTTGTAGCTCAGTACATCGAGATGGGCCACCAGTTCGCGGGTGAAAAAAGGCTCGGTGCGGTTGATAGAGGAAATAACAACGTCGGCCTCGCGCAGGGCCGACGCCAGATTCTCAAAATCAATTACTTGCAGCTGGCCGGGAGCAAACTCGGCGGCTAGCTCGTCGGCACGGGCGCGGGTGCGGTTGCAAAGCGTCACGCTACTGAAGGCTTTGTTGTCGGCGAGGTGGCGGCACACATCCGAGCCGATTTCGCCCAGGCCCACTACCAGCACGCGAGGAGCAGCTACGTCGGCGGTTAGCTCTTCTACCAGTTCCAGGGCGGCGTAGCTCATGCTGGCCGCCCCGTCGCGGAAGCTAGTTTCTTGCTGCACGCGCTTATTAGTAAAAAAGATAGTGTGCAGCAGCCGGTGCA
>CAXUKA010000150.1:0-14038 GCA_964251335.1 uncultured Hymenobacter sp. | reverse complement strand
GTGGCGATAGTGCAGGCGGGCGCGGCGGCCGGTGCCGTGCAGGTGAAGGCCACGGCAACGGGGCTGAATGAAGCCACCCTTGAGTTGCGTACAGGCAAATAACCGTCGGCTAGCGGCATAGTCTTAAAGACGTGATTTCACAAACTTACTTCGGTCATGCTGAGCTTGGCGAAGCATCTCTACCGCTCTATTGCGCGGCCTTTCAATGAAGCGGTAGAAATGCTTCGCCAAGCTCAGCATGACAATGCAGGTTATTTACGCTTCGGAGTCGCCTTAACCGGCGCGGTTTTAGCCTCCGCAGGCAGCGGAAAGCCGCGCTCTTTCATTAGGGCATCAATTTTCGGGTCGCGGCCCCGGAAAGCGCGGTAGCCGGCCGCCGGGTCCACGGTGTTGCCCACCGTGAAGACGTGTTGGCGCAAGCGGGCGGCCACGGCCTTGTCGTAGGGGCCACCGGCTTCGGTGAAGGCGCTGAAGCCATCGGAGGCCAGCACCACCGACCACAGGTAGGAATAATAGCCCGCCGAGTAGCCATCGGACGAGAAGACGTGGCTGAACTGCGGCGTACGGTGGCGCATTACTAGTTCGTGCGGCATACCGAGCTGAGCTAGCGTTTCGCGCTCAAACTTGTCGGGGTCAATCTTCTGGTCGCCCGCCAGGTGCAGCTTCATGTCAATGAGCGCGCTGGCCAGAAACTCGGTGGTTTCGAAGCCTTGGTTAAACGTGCTGGCTTTGTCGATGCGGGCCACCAGCGCCGCCGGAATGGGCTGGCCGGTCTGGTAGTGCAGGGCAAAGCGGTTGAGCACTTCGGGCGTGGGCAGCCAGTTTTCGAGCAGCTGCGACGGAAACTCCACGTAATCGCGCACCACGCTGGTGCCCGCCAGTGTGGGGTAGGTCACGTTGCTCGACAGCCCGTGCAGGGCGTGGCCAAATTCGTGAAACAGCGTGGTGGCGTCGGTCCAGGAAATGAGCACCGGCTCGCCGGGCTTGCCCTTCACGAAATTGGAGTTGTTCGACACGATGGTCGTGACGGGCTTGCCATCCACGCGCTCCTGCTTGCGATAGGCATTCATCCAGGCACCCGAGTTTTTGCCGGGCCGGGCGTAGGGGTCAAAGTACCAGAGACCTACCTGCTTGCCGGTGGTTTTGTCGTTTACCTGCCACACCTTCACGTCGGGGTGATACACGGGTACGTCGGGCGCGGGAACGAAGGCGAAATTGAACAGCTCACCAGCCACCCAAAACATGCCCTCGCGCATCTTATCGAGCTGCAAGTATTGCTTCACCTCGTTCTGGTCGAGGTCGTAGCGGGCCTTACGCACCTTTTCAGCGTAGTAGCGGTAGTCCCAGGGCTCGATTTTAAAATCAGCGGGGGCGCCTTCTTGTTTGGCCAGGGCCAGCATATCGGCTACTTCCTCGTGCACACGGGCCACGGCGGGCTTCCACACTTGCAACATCAGCTGCATGGCGGCTTCCGGGGTTTTGGCCATCGTGTTGTCGAGGCGCAGGTGGGCGTGGGTGGGGTAGCCCAGCAGCTTGGCCCGCTCGGCCCGCAGTTGCAAAATCTGGGTGACGATAGCATTGTTATCGTGCGCGCCGCCGTTGTCGCCCCGGTTCGTAAACATGCGCCAAGCCTTTTCGCGCAGCGCCCGCTGGTCGGAATAAGTCAAAAACGGCTCGATGCTGGAGCGGGTATTGGTGATAACGCCCGCTGCCGCCAGCTTCCGCGAGTCGGACGCGGTTTTGGCCGCGTCGCGCAGTGAGGCCGGCAGGCCGCCCAGGTCCTTATCCGCCCGCAACACCAACACCGAGTCAGCCTCATAAGCCAGCACGTTCTGCGAAAACTTGGTAAAAAGCCCTGCCAGCTGTTGGTTTATTTGCGAAAGCCGCGCCTTGGCCGGGGCGTCGAGCTTGGCGCCCGACCGCACGAAGGCTTTGTAGCGCACCTCCACTAGTCGCTGCTGCTCGGCCGTGAGCTGCTTGGTGGCAGGGTCTTTATACACGGCTTCGATGCGCTTAAATAAGGCCGTGTTTTGCGAAATCTGGTCGCTGAAGGCAGCCATTTTAGGGGCCATCTCGGTTTCCACCGCGCCGAATGTCTTGTCATTCAACGTCGTTTTCCAGACGCCGTACTCGGCCTGCACGCGGTCGAGGGTGCCGCCACTGCGTTCCAGCGCTACGATGGTATTGTCAAAAGTGGCGGGCTTGGGGTTATTGGCGATAGCGTTGATTTCGGCCAGGTTTTCGGCCATTGCGGCTTCCAGGGCGGGCTTGAAATCGGCCACCTTCACTTTGTCGAAGGCTGGCACGCCGCCATGCGGCCCGCTCCAGGGCGCGAGCAATGGTGGGTCGGCGCGGAGCGTAACGGAGGCCGCAGGCGCGGCGGTAGACTGAGCCATAGTCAGGTAAGGCTGGGCAATAGTGAGGCCGAATACGAATAAGCCACTCATAAGTGGCTGGCGACGAAGGGTAAATAACATGCGGAAATGAGAAAATTGATAGCAGTCTGGGAGGCAGTAGCGCGGACCTCTGCTTCGCGTTGCGGTCTACGAGTGCAGCCGGGCCTTTCAACGCAACGCGAAGCAGAGCTTCGCGCTACTACTTAGCGCTCCAGCTTAAAGTCTTTGTCCCGTGCTGGCGGCGCGGTGCGGTTGGCCACGGCCCAGCCGGTCAGGTACATCCACAAAGTCATATTGGTAAGCTTGGGGTAGCTGATGCGCTCGCGCTCGTCGCGGGGCGTGTGGTAGTCGGGGTGCAGCAGCGAGGTGTAGCTGAGCGCCGGGATGCCCAGCCGCGCATACGGCAGGTTATCAGACCGAAAAAACCAGCCCTCGGGGTGGTCAGGGCGGTCCCAAAGCGTGTCGAGCTTGAAGTTGGAATTGGCTTTGTTGGCCGCCATCGCGGTTTGCACTAGGTCGAGCGAATTGCGGTGCGGGCGCTGGCTGCCCATGAGGGCGGCGCTGTCGGGCGAGTTGCGGCCCATCATTTCGGCATTCAGCACCGCCACGATGTTGTTTTCGCCCACCGTGGGGTGCATGGAGTAGTAGCGCGAGCCTAGCAAGCCGCGCTCCTCTGCGCCCTGAAAGGCGAACAGCGCCGAGCGCCGCCCCGGCTTCTGCTTGAAGGCCCGCATGATGGCCAACACCGCCGAGCAGCCGGTGGCGTTGTCGTCGGCCCCGTTATAAATGGAGTCGCCAGCTACGGCCTCGCGTACGCCGTCGTGGTCCTGGTGCGTGCCAAAAAGCACGTACTGGTTTTTCAGCTGCGCATCGGTGCCAGGAATTTTGGCCACCACGTTCACCGAGGGGTATCTGAAGCTTTCCACGCGCAAGTCGGCGGTGAACTGCTGGCCGGGCTGCTGTGCCCAACTCAATGAATTGGCGGGCAGCCAGATGGTGGGCGGGCCGGTATTAACCTTCACATTGGGGCCGCCGGGTAGGTCGTAGCGGCCGCGCTCGTAGGTGTGGCCCCAGTGCTCGTACACGGCCTGGGCACGGGTATCGCCCACGAAGACTACGGCCACCGCACCGGCTTTCACCAACTCGGCCGTGCGGTCGCGCAGCGTGGCCACCAAGAAGCGGCGGAAGCTGAGTCCCGCCGTCACCTCACCCGAAAATTGCAGCGCCACGACTTTGCCTTTGATATCTACTTTGGCCAGGTCGGCGGCGGTGCCGGTGCCTACCCACACCATCGGCGCGTTCACCGTGGCATTGATGGGGGCAAAGACGATGGCGTCGTGGTTGGGCGTGAGGCGGTGGCTGCCGATGCTAAGCTGGCTGCTCTTGGCGAGACGCGTGCGCTGAATCTCAAAGAATTGGAAGTAGGTGCCATCGTCGCCAGCCGGCTGCGCGCCGATGGCACGAGCCTGCTCGGCCAGCCAGGCCGAGGCGCGTAGCTCATCAAGGGTGCCGGCTTCGCGGCCGCGGTAGTGGTCGGCGGCCAGCGTATAGAGGTCGCGCTTTATGTCGGCCTCACGAATGGCGGCGCGGGCGTCGGGGGTGGTAGCGGCAGGTTTGGCTGGCGCGGGTTTGCGCTGAGCGTGAGCGGCTAACGGCAAACTCAGGGCCGCAAGCAAGTATAGCGTATGCTTCATAATCTTTAGTAAGGCAAAGAATTACAAGGTTAAGTAAGGTTTGCTGAATTATATAAAAAGAGGCTGCAAATGGACTTTTCCCAACCTCGCGCAACCTCTTTATTGCCCCGCGCAACCTTGTGCTCCTAACATCCGCCGCCTAATCTGGTTTGCCCCTCGCCTCCCCCTCCTTTCCTACATGAACATCGGCATCGTCTGTTATCCCACTTTTGGCGGCTCCGGCGTGGTGGCCACCGAGCTGGGCAAAGCCCTGGCCCAGCGCGGCCATCGCGTCCATTTCATCACCTACAGCCAGCCGGTGCGGCTCGATTTTTTCAACGAAAATCTGTTTTACCACGAGGTGTACGTGCCCACGTATCCGCTCTTCCAGTTTCCGCCCTACGAGTCGGCGTTGGCCAGTAAGATGGTAGATATCACACAGAACGAAAAGCTTGACGTCCTGCACGTTCACTACGCCATTCCGCACGCTTCGGCGGCGTACTTAGCCAAGCAGATTCTGCGCTCGCGGGGCATCACGGTGCCCGTGGTTACGACGCTGCACGGCACCGATATCACTCTCGTGGGCAAGGATGCTAGCTACGAGCCAGTGGTCACGTTCAGCATCAACCAGAGCGACGGCGTAACGGCCGTTTCGGACGATTTGCGACGCGAAACCTACCAGTATTTTCCCGTCGACCATAAGATTGAGGTTATCCCCAACTTCATCGACCTGCACCGCTTCAAAAAGCAGGAAAAAAGCCATTTCCGCACGGCCATCGCGCCCGATGGCGAAAAAATCCTCATCCACACCAGCAATTTTCGCTCGGTAAAGCGGGTTGAAGACGTGCTGCGCATCTTCTGCGGCGTGCGCCAAACTATCCCGGCCAAGCTGCTGCTGGTAGGCGATGGCCCCGACCGCTCGCGCATGGAAAAGCTAGCCCGCGAGCTGGACTGCCAGCGCGATGTGCGCTTCCTGGGCAAACTCGAAGCCGTAGAAGAAGTACTTAGTGTCAGTGACTTGTTTCTGATGCCCTCCGAAAATGAAAGCTTTGGCCTCGCCGCTCTCGAAGCCATGGCCTGCGAAGTGCCCGTAGTAAGCACCAACGCCGGCGGCATTCCTGAACTGAATGTGCACGGCGTAACCGGCATGCTCAGCAACATAGGCGACGTGGAGGACATGGTTAAAAACTCGCTCTACGTGCTTGATGATGAGAACCTGCCGCGCTTCAAAGCAGCAGCACGAGCGCGAGCCGAAGAGTTTGCCGTCGCCAACATTGTGCCGCTGTACGAAGACTGCTACGAGCGGGCCATGCAGGCCGCGTTGCAAAATGTAGGATAAGCTTTGGCCGATGCTGACCGTTGGTTAGCTTGCCACAAAAAATAGAATGGCGCGGGGCTTTGCCTCGCGCCATTTCGCTGTATGCCATTCACTTTTTCGCACCCTGCGCTAGTCATTCCCCTACTCCGCTACCGGATGCGCTGGCCTTGGCTATCGGTCACCGGGCTAGTTGCAGGAAGTATGGCCCCCGATTTTGAGAAGTTTTTTCGCCTGAAGCTGGCCAACGACTACAGCCATACGGTCGCCAGCTTGTTCTATTTCAGCTGTCCGGTGGGGCTGGCGCTGGCCTTTCTATTTCACGGGCTGGTGCGCCGGCCGCTGCTGCGGCATTTGCCAGCGCCTTTGTACTACCGGCTGGCGGGGTGGCTGGCGGTAGACTGGCCGGCTTTCGTGCGGCGACATCCGATAGGGGTGCTAGGCAGCATCTGGCTGGGAGCGGCGCTGCACCTACTTTGGGACAGCTTTACGCATCAAAACCCTTTTTTGACGCAGTACTTGCCCTGGCTAGAGCGCGTAGTTGTGCTGCCTTATTATCATGTCTACACCTATTCTTTTCTGGCACTGCTCAGCTCGGTAGGTGGCGGACTGGCGATGGCTTGGGCGGTGTGGCAGCTGCCCAGTCAGCCGGTTGGGCAGCCGCCTACGATAGCCGCCCTTTTGCGCTATTGGGGAGTGGTGGCTTTGGTAGCGGGTGGGCTGCTGGGCGGATGGGTGCTGGCTACGCACCCTAGTCGGCCCGATGCCACCATCGCGGCCTTTTCGGCTGCGATGGTGGGCGTGCTGGTGGCCTCTGTTGGCTCGCGGTTGAACCAGTATCTTATTGGCAAGCCAAGGCTTACCCTACAATAGAATATCCGCTACTTCCTGCCAGCTATGCACGCGGCGGCCACGCGTTTCGTGGGCATTGTGCGGCGCATCGAACAGCAAGCCTTCGCCCTGAAAACCGTCGAAATTATACCCGTTATCGTCGATGAGATAATCGGCGTTGAGGATGCTTTTATCGCCGCAAAACACGAAGTTGCGCCAATGCAGAAACGGAAAATGCTGCTGAAGCCACTGGTATTTATCGAGAAAGGAATTGGGAAATTCCATTGCGGCGGTAGCAATAAAAATCTCGTACTTCTGCGCCAACTCCTCGATTACGCGCTGGCTGTCTTTAATAACTGGCAGGTCGCGAAAGAAGCCTTCGGCATTAGGATAAGCGCGCAGGGCGGGCTGGTGCTCGGGCGCTACCACGTCAGCGGGGTGCTTGCCGCGTAGCGATTCCAGGGTCAATTCCAGTTGAAAATCGCGGCCGTACCACTCCTGGAAGCGGGCAATGGCATCGGCCATTACCTCGTCCATATCAATTGCAATTCGTTGTTTCGTCATTCCTGTTCTAACCGGCTACTGCCGCTAGAGTTAGGCCAATAACTTTAAAACAACCCGGCGGCCTCGCGCTTCACCACGGCCAGGGCATGAGCGGTGGGGTCGGCGGCATCGTTCATTAGCCCTTCCAGAATACGCTTGGCTAGTTCGGTACCGCGCAATTGCTGGGGGTTAGCAAGGCCGTGAAAGGCACGGTTTATCATCGTGAGCACATTTTCTTTGGCTTGCTTCACTTGGTCCCAGGCTTCGGGCGTGATGTAGAGTTGCTGCGAGAGATTGTGCTCAAACTCAGCCCGAATTTCGTGTTGCAACAGGCGGTGGTAGTCGGTGGCCGTTTGGCCGGCACTGCTCAGACGCACCAAGATGTTATTAGGCGAGATGCGTTCCAGGAATAGCGTCATGCGCTCGTAGGCTTGTAGGCGCAGCGGCAGAGTGGTTTTGGAGGTTTCGAGCCGCAGCTCGATGAGGCGGCGCTGCTGTTCTTTCTCCAAATGCTGTCGAAAAAGCAGGTAGATAGCACCGGCCACGATGAGGGCCGGCAAGATGGTTTTGAGCAGGTCGAAGAGATAGGTGGTACTGTCCATGAAATGTGCGGCAAGCTTTAGCTTGCCGAAAGTGTAACAAAGATTGGAATACGTTTTACGCCCGGCAAGCTAACCAAAGGTCGCCGTTAGGCAAAGTTTGCTGCTCAAACTCCCCAAACTTCCTGCCGTGAACCGTAGCCCCACTTCTACTGTTTTAACCCAGAACAAACCCACTCCGAGTGGCTGTATCTTTGTCTTAATCTGAGTTCATTCTAAACCAGCACTATTATGGCTATCGCCACTCAAGTTGCGCCTATCGGCCTCACCGACCGCGCTTTAGTCGAAGTTAAAAATATTATTCAGGAGAAAAGCGTACCCGCCGACTATGGCCTGCGCATCGGCGTGCAGGGTGGCGGCTGCTCGGGCATGAGCTACCTGCTGGGTTTCGACAAAGCCAAAGACAACGACGAAATCTACGACCTCGACGGCGTGCAGCTCATCATGGATAAAAAGCACGCTATGTACGTGCTGGGTATGGAAGTTGACTTTCAGGACGGCCTCAACGCCCGCGGCTTCACCTTCAACAACCCCCAAGCCAAGAGCACCTGCGGCTGCGGCTCGTCGTTCTCGGCATAAGCAGTTTGCTTCTTAAAAATAGAAAGCCCTGGCTCCGGCCAGGGCTTTTTTTGTGCATTCATTAAATTAAGCTCCTGAGTAAAATTATATATTTCACTCAGGAGCTTTTCAAGATACTGTATGCTACCAACGCAGGAAGGCCGCAGTCAGCACGATACAAAAACCATTTCACAAGCCATCCAAAGCGAGTAAAATTTTCTATCTGGCTAGGCGAAATTAAGTATATACAAAACTAAATATTAAACATACCTTTACCACCGCCATTGGCTGCGCTCTTGCTTTTATCCTTTTTCGTGCTGAGCTTATGAATTCCCGTTGGTCGGTGTGGTTTTTGCCTTTTACTCGTCAGCTCGCGCAGCTGGCCGAGATTATCACGGAGCTGGAAAAAGCGGGCCTTGACCTGTGCGCGCACCGGCATGCCGACGAAGCGCGGGGCGCAGGAATCTTGTTTCTGGATGCCACATCGTCGCTCCCAGCCATTGAGGAGGCGCTGGCCGAAGTGCGCCGCAACCCCGGCACCAGTGTGCTGGCCGTGAGCCTGGGCCGGCTGCCTGGCCCCAGCACCTGGGCGCTGCTACGCAGCGGCGTGGCCGATGTGTTTTCGTGGGCCGATGTAGAGCATCCGGTGGCGACCGTCACGGACCGCCTGCGCTATTGGCAGGACCTTGACACCAAAGTAGCTGACTTACAGTGCCGCCTGATAGGCAATAGCCCGCGCTGGCGCGACACCCTGCGCCAAGTGGTCGATATGGCTATGTCGAGCTGCCAAGTGCTGATAACCGGCGAGAGCGGTACCGGCAAAGAGCTGGTAGCCAAAGAAATTCATCAACTCGATGCCCGCCCCAACAAGCGCGACTGCATAGTAGTCGACTGCACGAACCTCATACCGGGCTTGTCGGGCAGCGAGCTATTCGGGCACGAGAAGGGAGCGTTCACCAACGCCATCAGCACCCGCGATGGGGCGGTGGCGCTGGCCCACGATGGCACGCTATTTCTGGATGAACTGGGCGAACTGCCGCTACCCTTGCAGGCTGAGCTGCTACGCGCTTTGCAGGAAGGCACTTATAAGCGGGTGGGCAGCAACACCTGGCGGCACGCGCGCTTTCGGCTGGTGAGCGCCACCAACCGCGACTTGCTGGCCGAGGTGCAGCGCGGCACCTTCCGGCAAGATTTGTACTACCGTGTGTCGGGCTGGACCTGCCAGTTGCCCGCCCTGCGCGAGCGCCGCGAAGACATTGTCCCCCTGGCCCAACACTTCTTCACGCACCTGCGCGGCCCGAAGCAAGTGGTAGATAGACAGGTATATGACTTCCTACTGCTGCGTGACTACCCCGGCAATGTGCGCGAATTGCAGCAGCTCATAACGCGCATTGCCAGCAAGCACCCTGGCGAAGGCCCCATCACCATCGGTGATATTCCGCAGGCCGACTGGCCCGATTTTGCCCGTCTGGGTGCCCCTACACCGACCAGCAACGAGCTGGAAGCCGGTGTTACGTCTTTATTAAACCAAGGCCTGGGCCTGAAGGAAATAAAGGACCAGGTAACGGAAATCGCCAAGCAAGTAGCCATCAGCCACGAACAGGGCAACCTGAAGCTGGCTGCCCTGCGCCTGCGGTGCAGCGAGCGCATCTTGCAGATGCACCGGCGTGAGGACGCGCCCGGCGGGTCGTTGCGGCTGAATTAGCGTGCACGCCTCACTCCTCCCCGCCCACCAGCCACGGGTCGCGCCACTTTTCTGCTGTGGGCGCGGCCGCTACGGCTATGCGCCGCCCGGCCCCCTCACCCACTGCCGGACGCACCCGTCCGATTAGGCGCAATAAATTGCCCGACGTCACCTTTTGAAAATCAGGCTCATTCAGATGAAGGGCGTAGATTTTGCTTAATTCTACGCCGGGGTGCAGCCAGGGGCCATCGGAGCCAAAAAGGAACTTGCCGGCTCCGGCGCGCTCGACGGCGCGCTGGAGAATATCGAAGCGACGCACGCCCGAGGTATCGGTATAGATATTGGGGCAGCGCACCAGGTAGTCGATGAGGGCGGTTTGGGCGCGCCAGTCGTCGGAGAAAGAGCCCAGGTGCGGGATGATAAAATTGACATCGGGGTACTGGGTGGCCAGCAGGTCAACCACCGAGGCCTCGCCCACCACGTCGTAGAGCACGGGCAGGCGGAAGGCGCGGGCCACATCGCACACCTCACGGCTGATGCGGGCATCGTAGCGGTGCAGCTTGATGCCGACGAAACCGTATTCCTCCACGGCGGTGCGCACCAGGTCGAGCACCCGGCCCCGGTCGCGCTGGGCGTGCACGAAGGCAAAGCCGTAGAACCGCTCGGGCTGCTGCAGCACTAGCTGCGCCACTTGGTGGTTGGCCACGGCATAGTCGGAGTGGAAGGCCGCGAAGATGACGGTGCGCTGGATACCCGCCTCATCGGCCCAGGCCAGATAGGGGCGCAGGGGCGCGTCGGTATCCCAGGGGCCAGTGAGGCCGTCGCCGCGCCCGGCGTGGCAGTGGCTGTCGATGATAAGCATGGAGCACGCATTAAAAAGCCGTAAAACCGCCCAACACACTGGTCTTATCGCGGAGGTTGCGCTTGTTGAGTCGCACCGTGCTGTCCAGGCCAGAGTTGCCCTCAATCGTATCGACAGTGCCGTCGGGGTGTACTTCCTTAATCAGAAAGTGGTGCCAATTCTTTTCGATAAAGCCAACATCGCCTTTCTTCAGCTGCGCCACGCCGATTTGCCGGAAGCCTTTGACCTTGCCGAGCGGCCCGCCAATGGGCCAGTTGCCCACCGGCAGCCCCGCCGCCTTGATGGCCCACACCGGGAAAATCGCGCACCAGTCTGGAATGCCCGCATTGTTGCTAATTGCAGTGCTGCGCTTGAGGCTATTTTCTTCCCAGCCGGGTATCACGTAAGCCGGTGCGGCGAGCTGGAAGATGGCTTTGAGCTTTTCCCAGCCCACACGGAAGCCATCTGGCCCACGCAGCTTAGCGTGAATTTCAGGCGCGGCCATCATGCGCAAGGCATTGGCAATGATGGCTTCGCGCAGCTCATTTTCGGTGCGGCCGGTGGCGGGCACGGGGGTTAGCACGCTTTTGCTAGGGCCAGGCTGACTACCGGGATTTGGGCCAACGGGCGTCGCGCCCAGGGTGTCGAAAATCTGGCGGACGCGCTGCTCGAATAGGTTTTGGTAGCTGGCGGTGCACATCACATCGCAGGCCACGGCGCGCACGCTGGGCCAGTCGTTCACTTGCACCTTATTAATGCTGTCTTTTTTGTGGCCAAAGAAAATCTTGAGCGCGCCCAGGGCAAACGCGGGGCTTTGCATAAACAGCGCATCCCAGTCAGCATTGCCCGAGCGAGTGGCCACAGCGTCGAGGCTCAGGCCCTGCCACTGCGCCTTGAAGCGCAGGATAACCGGGTCGGACCCAGCATAATTTTGCACCGACGGAATAAGCCA
Source organism: uncultured Hymenobacter sp. (assembly GCA_964251335.1). Lineage (GTDB taxonomy): Bacteria > Bacteroidota > Bacteroidia > Cytophagales > Hymenobacteraceae > Hymenobacter. The sequence continues at coordinate 2,646 of CAXUKA010000150.1, read as the reverse complement.
CTGGTAGGCATTGCGCCAGGTAATCTGGATGTAGCCACGCCCCCTAAACTTATAAAAATCAGCTTCCTGCACAAAGCCCGCTATGGCCGGGTCGGTGCTGGTGGGAAACTCGGCGCTAGGGTACGTGACGCCGCCCCAGCGCGCATCCTGGGTGCGGGCTAGGCGGTTGCCCAGGGCTTTTTGGCCGTGCGCTTGGATAAAATCGTTGTCGTTGAACAGGGCAAGCGCAGTTTTATTAGGGCTGACATTGTACGAGCTTTTCAGCCCCGCAATACGGTCGAAGGCGTAGGCAATGCCGGGGTGTGCGGTGGTGCCCACCTTTTCGGCAATGGGCCGCATCCGGCCGCCGGTTTCGTTGATGAGGATGCTTTGCAGCGCCGCAAACTGCGCGAAGTTGATATCGGCCGTCTTGAACACCAGCGGAATACCGTCCCAAAACTGCTGAAAGCCGGCTCTGGTGTCGGCATCGGCGGGCATAGTCACGGCCGTGCTCTGGCCCTGCCAGGTACGCGTCCATGCGCCGCGTCCGCCTACTTTGGCCCGAAACCAGTCGATGAAATCCTGCCCGGTTTTGGCGCGGAAGAATGCATTGATGTCGTTGGCATTGCGGAATCGCACCAGAGTAAGGTCGGTAGTGCCCGGCTGGCCACCGGGTGGGGGGCTGGGCGGTACCACAGCGGGGCCAGCATTGCCCTCGTCAAGTTTTGCCCAGGTGAGCGGCCCCACCACGGCATCGACCACCAGGCCTTTGCTTTGCTGAAAGCCGCGCACAGCCTCCTGCGTTTTCGGTCCCCACACGCCGTCTTCGACTAGCGGTAGCGTCAGATTGGCGTGCTGGTAGTTGAGCCGGCATTGCAGGTAGCGCACGTAGTCGCTACGGGCACCCAGCCGTAGAGTGGGCCGGGCAGGACCGGGGTTGGGGCAGGCCGCACCAGCTACTTCGCATTCAAATTCAAGCTCTTGCTGGCCAGGTGGGCGGCGGTTTGGGGGCGTGTTATCATCCACGGTTTGCTGCGTTTTGCGGCGGCGCTCGTAGGCACCAGCCACGGCTTTGGCAACATCATATACCGGCTTGCTCACGCCCTGTGGCCCTAGGGCCAGCGCGCCAGTGAGCAACGCGGCGCGGCCCAGGTCTTTGGCCCGGTTCCACCAGCCTTCTTCTTCTAGCTCGGTGTTGGAAATCAGGTCGTCTAGCAGCAGACTACTTGTCAGTTGGGCCGTGGTATCGTTGGGGCCGGCCGAGCTACACTGGCCGCCGCACCCGCAGTCGCAGGCCTCCCCGCGTGAGCGCACCCGCAGCTTGCTGGCCAGCTGGTACTGGCCCAAGTAACGATTTAGCACGCGGCGGCAGCTTTCGCACAGCGGCTCGCCCGTGAGCAGCAAAATACTTTTGACTTGCAGGGGAAAAGCTGGCCGGGCAGCCGCCATACGGTTGAACCATCGAATAAACTGACGCTCGGGGTGTTGCGCGCAGCCCTGGGTGCCGCCAGTGCGCGTGCGGCGCAGCGGTACCCGCAGCACATTGCCCACTTTGGGGTACAGAATAGCTACCGCAGCCGGCCGCGCAACGCGGGCGCGGCTAGTGCGCCGGGCGGGTGAATAAGTCAGGTTCATGGCAGGTAGATAGAAGTGACACTGGAGAAAACCAATCGGGATGATGGCGCATCAGCCGGCGCAGTACACTGGCCACCTGTACAATAGCCGTTGGCGAATGGTCGGCACGTAGGCAAAAGGCGATTTCGGGCACGCCCGGCCGGTGCTCGCCAGCCAGCAGCAGCGTATTGATGCCAGCCTGCCGCAACTGTTGGTGCAAGCTCAGCGCAGCCGTAGCGCGGGTGGGCACCAGCTTTTGCACCGGAAACCAGCCGCCACTTGGGCCCAGCCCCACTCGCCCCAGCGCCGCCCGAAACTGCCCGATGCGCTGCCCCAGCCGCAGCCGGGCAGCCTCACCGTGCCGAGCATCGAGGCGAAGCGCCTGCGCAGCAGCCCAAGCGTGCCACGCCGACACGGGGCTGGTGTGCACCCGCGTTTCGGAGCGCTGCTCGAATTGCCGAAGTCGGGCAGCACGGCCCGCTAGCACGGCCACCGGCACACCCAGGCCTTTGGCAAGAGACGTGATAGTCAGCAATTCAGGCCCAATAGCGGCATTGCTTACCCCATGCCAAGGTAAACTGCCGCCTCCACCCTGCCCTAGCGGCCGGGCGGCGGTGGGCTGCGCGCCCAACACACCAAAGACCTGGGTATCATCAATCAGCAGTACGGCACCGGGGCAACTGGCCAATGCGGCGTAGTAGCGCGCCAGTGGCGCGGGGCCTCGGCCAGGGTGGTAGCCATCGGCCACAAGCCAGGGCGTGCGGCCTTGCTGCCCGTAAGTACTCAGCAATTCTTTCAATTGGCTGCATCCTTCAAAACGCACTACCGGCAGCCCACGCAGGCGCGCCTGCTGGCTGCCCCACTGCCCTACTGGGTACAAGCGCCGCTCCAGCAGCAGCACCCCGTTGGCCGGCATCAGCCGAAACACGTCGTGAAACAAGTGCAGCGTGGACGGGGCCAACGCACCAGCCTCCAGGCCCTGCCTTTGCGCTACCAGCTGCGCTACCTGCCGGGCGTGGGCCACCTCGCCCAGGGCGGCGGGGCGGCCCGTAC
>CAXUKA010000149.1:0-14116 GCA_964251335.1 uncultured Hymenobacter sp. | reverse complement strand
CTGTCCGCCGCCTACGTGGCCGCCCAGGTACTGCACGGCGACAGGTCCGAGTACACCCCGAAGGCCACGCCTTATTTGTTTGGGATGGTCATCCCGGCCATGTTCAGCGCCCGGGTCCGCCAGCTGTGCGACCGCTGGAAGTACGGCTACCGCAACGAGAGCTTGTTGACCTACCATAACTTCCCTTTTCCCGCGGCGCCCACGCCGGCACAGATTGCTGCTGTCACGACCGCCGTGGCCACCGTGCGGGCGCGGCGCGGCCCGCACCCGTCACCTAGTCCGGTGTACGCGTACTGGGGCGAGTACCTCTCGCCGGAGCGTGCCGCCGCCGCCCAGCTCGATGTAGCCGTAGACCGCTGCTTTCGCCCCGAGCCCTTCACCACGGAGCAGCAGCGGCTGGAGTTTTTGTTGATGGCCTACCAGCAACAGGCCGCCGCGCAGTAGCAGCACGGCTGGCAGATGCCGCAAAAGGCCCGCACACCGTAAGCGGTGCGCAGGCCTTTGTCCTATCAGTTGCCGCAGCTTACTGACGGCGGCGCGGTGAGGTGGTCTAGGCAAGTCAGACAGAAGCAAGACGTATACCCGCCCCCAGGAGGCCGCAAGCGGAAAACAATCCGGATAGGAGCAGCCAAACGAGCGACAACGATTTACGCGTTAACCACTCGGTTTTGCCAGTACGAAGGCTAGTCGTACGACCCGTTAAAACCCATACATGCCGCCCGAGACGGCCAGCTGCTCGCCCGTAATCCAGGCGGCCTCGTCAGACGCCAGAAAGACGGCCGCTTTGGCAATGTCGGCGGGTTGACCACGGCGCCCAAGCGGGGTGTTGGCCACAAACATTTTTTCATAATCACTGCCCGTCGTGACGCCCGCCGCACTAGCTCCTTCCGTATCCGTAGCGCCCGGTAAAATCGAATTGACCCGGATGTTTTTGGCTCCCAGCTCTTTCGCCAATGCAACCGTGAGGGCGTCCAGGGCCGCTTTCGTGGACGAGTAGAGCGAGACGCCCGCCATCGGCGATTTGCTGGCCCCCGAGCTGATGTTGATGATGTTACCGCCCTTCTCGCCAAACAGGTTCACGGCGGCCTGCATGGTCAGCACCGCTCCCAACACATTGACGTTGAAATGCTGATGAAACTTCTCGGTCGTGGCCTGGTCAATCGGCAGGAATTGCTGATATACCGCGTTGTTGACCAAGATATCCAGCGTGCCGAACGCGGCTTCGGTTTCGGCAAACAGGCGGGTGACATCGGCTTCATTCGATACGTCGGCCTGCACCGCAATGGCCGTGCCGCCGTTCGCGGTGATGGCTTTCACTACGTTGTCCGCGCTTTCTTTGCTGGAGGCATAATTCACCACCACCTTGGCGCCTTCGGCGGCAAAATAGGTAGCGATAGCCGCGCCGATTCCTTTGGCGGCACCGGTCACGATGGCGACTTTGTTCTGGAGCTTGCTCATGTTCTAATTCAGTTGAAAAATGGAGCTGCAAAGCTAGGATTGACGCGTTACCTTTCGCAACTTTGTAACCAAAAGTAATAGTAACCCAGAGTTAACCAAGTAACCTTATGGAGTGCATTCCCCAGCAATTCGAAGAAAACAAGCGGGCCATGCGGGCCGTCCAGGATTCAATGGACGTGCTGAACGGCAAATGGAAAATTGTCATCATCTCCTCGATTTGCTGCTACAGCAAGCGACGGTTCTCGGATATGCTGGCTGACATCCCCGGCATCTCCAATAAAATGCTGAGCAAGGAACTGAAAGAGTTGGAAATCAATGAACTGGTCATCCGCACCGTACTGGACACCCAGCCCATCACGGTGCAGTATGAGCTGACGGAGCACGGCAAAACGCTCAAAGCCATCATTGATACCCTGACGGAGTGGGGCATCGCGCATCACGATAAAATATTCGCGAAACAGCTGGCTCAGCCTGCCTGACGGGTACGCCTTCTCTGCTCAGCCCCCGCCTACCAAAGCCTCGGTTGCCAGGCAACAGATTACCGCTGGGCCACCGATTACACCCGAACAGGACGGAGCTAGGGTAAAAGAGAAGCCCCGGAAGCAACAGCTTCTAGGGCTTCTCTTTTACCTTTTCCGATGGTAGCACGGCGACCTAGTCGGTCACTAAGACTTGGGGCTCGTGGGCATCTCGGAGGCCCGCGCTAATGCTTGCGTGTCGATATACTCCTGGATAGTCGTTAGTTTGCCGTTGCGAACGGTAATGGCGAAGACCCAGTCGTCCTTAAACGGCTTGTTCGTGGCAATGATTTTCCCCGTAGCAGTGCCGACGACCAGCACCCGGTCTCCCTGCGCGATGAATTCGGGGGGCGCTGGGTAGGTCATTTCTACCTCTTCGGAAGCCTTCTGAAGCAACGCCGCCAGGCCCGCGTGCCCGCGGTGCGTGCCGGCCAGCGGCCAGTCCTCGCCCGGCACTATCCACTCAATAGACTCGGCAGACAACGCCAGCAGCTCTTGCTTGTCGCCGCGGCCCATTGCCGCAAAAAAATCCTTGACAAGCTGGACATTCGCTTGTGTTAGTTGGTCTTGCATGTTTTTAGACTTTTAAAGTTAAAACCCCTACAGTTCACCCAAAACGAACAGTTGCAGCGCCCAGCATTCCCCCAAGCGACATCAAAAGGTGCGCACCCGATGCCTTAGCTGAACTTGACTAGGTCCTTAAAAATCAGGTGACCCCATTTATTGTCGTGCGCCTGCACCAGCCGGCCGCCTTCCGCCAACCCGCCCAGGTTGATGGGGGCAAACCCGAGCTTTTCAGCCAGCGCCCCAACCTCGGCGGCGGCATCGTCCTCATCGCTCGCCAGGAACACGACGCGCCGGCCGCCGTGGGCGGCCGGTGCCTGGCCCAGCAGGGCCGCGCCCAAATGGTTGAATCCCTTCACCACTTTGCCGCCCGTGAAGGCCTGCGCCACGACCTGACCAGAAGGCAGGCCGCCCAGCTTCTCTAGGGGCACACCGTAGGCATTAGTTACATCCACGATGGTCTTGCCCTGCCAGGAGGGCAGCGCCTGCGCCACGGCCGGGTGCGCCTCAAAACGCACCGCCAAAAAGAGGATGTCCGCCTGGATGGCTTCGGCTAGGGTGGTGGGCATAATTTCGGGGCCGATGGCGGCCGCGGCGGCGGCAAAGCTGGCCGGCTCGCGCGTGGTGGCCACGGCAACTTCGATGCCGTTGCGGGCAAATGCCTTGGCCAGGGCCTGGCCGATGGGGCCGAAGCCGATAATGGCGTAGCGCGCCGCGTTGTTCTCAGACTTGCTCATGTCAAAGACTAGGTTATTGGTTTGCTGGCACGAGCTAGTAACTCGTGCCAGCGTAAAAGCACTTATTTAGACAAGTAGGTCATGCCGCCGTCCACGAGGAGTTCGGCCCCCAGCAAAAAGGAAGAGTCATCCGAAGCCAGGAAAACGGCGGTTTTACCAATGTCCGACGGTTGCCCAATGCGGCCGATTGGCATTTCACTGGCAAAGTGCGTTTTTAATCCTTCCAGTTGGTCGGCGGGCACAAACTTTTCAAAGGCCGGGGTATCCGTAGTACCGGGCGTGATGACATTCGCCCGAATCTTTCGGCCGAGTAGGTCGCTGGAAAAGCCTTTGGCAAAATAGATGACCGCCGCTTTGGCCGCTCCATACAGCGTGAAGTTCGGATAGGCCCGGTGCGCGGCATTGGACCCGATAAGGATAATGGAGGCCCCATCATTGAGGTAGGGCAAGGCTTTATGCACCGTGAAGTAGACGCTTTTCAGGTTTAAATCAATGGTCTTGTCAAAGTCGGCTTCGCCCAGCGTTTCCACCGTGCCCACCGCTCCGCCACCGGCGTTGGCGACCAGCACGTCGATTTTACCATACTTTTCAGCCGTTTCCTTGAACACGCGTTCCAGGTCGTCCAGGTTGGTCACATCAGCACTGAGGGCGCTGAAATCAGCGCCCAACTGCGCCGCCGCACTAGCCAACGTTTCTGGATTTCGGCCGACAATCACGCCTTTGGCGCCTTCGTTTTTAAACTCCTGAGCGATGCCCAATCCGATACCGCTATTGCCGCCGGTAATCACGGCTACTTTGTTTGTGAGCTTGCTCATCTTCGTATTCCAAGTGAAATTGTGTGCTACAAAGGTCGGTTAATGATGTTACCTTAGGTAACTTTGTACCGAAAAATAACAGTAACACCGGTGTAACTAGGTAACCTTATGAAGTGTCAGGCAGAGGATTTTCGCAAAGAGTATAAGCGCGAAATGCGGGCGGTCCAGGATTCGATGGACGTGCTGAGTGGGAAATGGAAAGTCGCCATCATCACCTCTATTTGCTGTTACCGCACCCGACGGTTTTCCGATATGTTGACTGATGTAGAAGGGATTTCCAACCGCATGCTAAGCAAGGAGTTGAAAGAGCTGGAAACCCATCAGCTGATAAAGCGCACCGTACTGGACACCCAGCCGATAACGGTGCAGTACGAGCTGACGGCGCACGGCCAAACGCTCAAAACCATCATTGACCACCTGACGGAGTGGGGCATGGCGCATCACGATAAAATATTCGCCAAACAGCTTTTCCCGGTCAGCTGAAGCTTCGTTTGACCGAGAACGAGTGACCTTTGGCCGTCTACTACCCCTGCGCCGGGCGAAGTAGGCGGTTTCTCCTCGTTAGGTACCCCCCTACAGTAGCTCCCTTTGGCCACGAGGCCGGCTGAGTTGGTCGGGTAAATCTAGACAGGATAGGGTCTTGCCTTTCGCACGTCATGAAAGACAGCCCCTAACCTGCCAAACGCCAGCGCTATGATGCCGCCTTCCGCACCGAGGCGCTCCGCCGGGCCAGTGAAAGCCGCTCGACCCAGGCCGCGGCACGTGCCCTCAATATCTACCTCAAACGCATCTATAAGTGGCAAAAAGAGGCCCTTACCCCCGTGGCGGCCCCCGCGGCGCAGAACTGGACCCGGCCACGGCGGCCGAGTTGCGCCAACTGTGGGCGGCTAACCGGCGGCAGGCGCAGGAGTTGGAAATTTTAAAAAAGCAATTGCCAGAAGCCTGCTATGAGCGTAGGCTCTCGCAGACACCCACCCAATGAGCCGCTACCGCTTTATCGAGGCGCAAGGAGGCTACTACTCCGTGCGCCTGCTCTGCCAGTTGGTACAGGTACCTGTTAGCGGCTATTACACTTGACAACAGCTTCAGCATCAGTATCAAACAGTAAATCAGGCAGAATCAGCTTGGAAAACAGCCTTGGTCAAGGCATTTGGCGTGCATAAGCGCTGCTATGGCACGCGTCGGCTCCGCGTTGAACTACGCCGCAAGGGCTACCGCGTCGGGCGGCAGCGGCTACGCACCGCCATGCGTCGTCGGGGCTTGCACGCGCTCCAGCCCAAAGCGTTTAAGTCCCGCACCACGGATGCCACACACGGGCTGCGTTGCGCCCCGAATCGACTACTTAACCAGCCCAAGCCAATACGAGCTAATCAGGTATGGGTCAGTGCTATCACCTACTTGCCGCTGGCCAACGGGGACTGGGCCCACCACCTGCTTGCTGACCATATCCTGATAGGCGCACAGATAGGCCCACTCGCCATTAGCCAGCGGCAATTCCGAGAGCCGTTTCCCAAAGGCGGGCAGGTTGCCCAGTACCGGGTCAAGGAGGAAGGTGATGCCGCCCAGCCGGATGAAGAACGAGGCGTGACCGAGCCACACCACGACGTCGGCCGAGTCGTGCAGAAACGCCTCGGTTTTCAGCACGGGTAGCTGAAAGCGGTCGGCCTCTTTTTCGGCCCGCTGGGGGTTGGGCTGCACCCAGTACTTGACGACCGTGCTGAAGCAGTTCACGTAGGGAAATTCGTGGTTGAGGAATTTGCCAGCGGCATCCACCGGGGTGCCCGGCCACTGGTCGGCAGGTAGCAGGGTCGGCAACGCCGGATTGGAAACGAAGGAGACAGCTATAGGAAAGGCGTAGCGGTAGCGCCGAACGGGAGCAGACAGGCCGCCGTGGCAGCGGCCCCACCCACGAGGAAACGACGACGATGCATAGCCGAAAAGTGAAGTTCAGAAAAGCGGCTGTGGCCTTACTAAGACCCGCTGGCAAGAAAACGCCCACCCGCAGGCTGCGAGTAGGCGTATGTAACTGCTTGTTATGAGGTGAATTAGCGTTTCACACGCTGAGCGTGCCTTCGATGGAATCATCCAGTGTCTGGCCGATGGCCGCACCCACCGCCGTTTTTACCGCGGCAATGGCGTTGCCGTGCTTGTTGTCCCAGTAGTAGCCCTCCAGTGGAGTTACCTCCACGGCGGTGAGGCGCGGGTCATTTTCTCCTTCCGTAAACCAGGCTTTAAGAATGGGCTTCCATAGCTCTTTGATACGGGCATGGTCGGTCGAAATAGTAGCCGTGCCGACCACACTCAGGAAGTCGGAATGCGCCGAGCCCTGAAACAGCAGCTGCACCGATGGGTCCTGCTGAATTTCCTGGTTTTTGTGGCTGTCGCTGGCGCTCAGAAACCAGAAATGGCCCTGGTCGTCCACCTCCTGCACGGCCATGGGGCGGGTAGCGGGCACCTCGCTGCTGCGCAGGCGGGTGCTGAAGAAGCAGGTGTTGGTTTTACCGGCGAGCTCCTGCATTTTTTTGATGGCGTCGGTGGCCTGTAGGTCCTGGTGGTTTTGCTCGGGTTGCTGCTGATTGATGCTGTCCATAACGAAAAGAAAAAGAGGATGAGAAGGGGGAGTATACCTAACGGATTCAGGCGCGGCTGGATGCCGGCTAGAAGTGCATCAACTCGGCGCGCACCTGCTGCAACAGCCACTGGGGCGTACTGGTCGCCCCGCAGATGCCCACCGTCTGCCCCGGCCCAAACCAGGCGGGGGTAAGCTGGCCGACCCGCGAAACGAAGTGGGTGCGCGGGTTGACTTCCTGGCAGGCCTGGTAGAGCAGGCGGCCATTCGAGCTTTTCGTGCCAGCCACAAATACCACTTGGTCGAAGCGCCGGGCAAACCGGCGCAGTTCCTGGTCGCGGTTGCTCACCTGCCGGCAAATCGTGTCGTGCGCGCGCACCACGTGGCCCTGGGCCTCCAGCGCCTGCCGCAGCCGGTAGAAATCGGCCGGCCGCTTCGTCGTCTGGCTGTAGAGCGTCACGGCCTTGGGCAAGGGCTGCGTAGACAACTCGTCGGGCTTTTCGATAACCAAGGCCTGGCCGCTGGTCTGGCCCAGTAGGCCGCGCACCTCGGCGTGGCCGGGCTGGCCCAACAGCACGATGGCTTCGCCCCGGTCGGCACTGGCCTTTAGCCGGTTGTGCAGCTTGAGGACCACCGGGCAGCTGGCATCGAGCAGGGTCAGGTTATTTTCGAGGGCACGCCGGTAGGTGCTCGGCGGCTCGCCGTGGGCCCGCAGCAGCACGGTTTCGTCGCGCAGCACGGCCAGCTGCTCGTAGTCGATGATGCGCAGGCCCCGGCGCTGCAGGCGCCGCACTTCTTCGTCGTTGTGTACGATGTCACCCAGGCAGTAGAGGTAGCCCCGCTCGGCCAGCAGCTCCTCGGCCAGCTCAATGGCGTAGACCACGCCAAAACAAAACCCGGAACCGGCATCCAACTCAACATGCAGCCCTCGCGAAGAACTCATCCAACAAGCAACTTTAACTGGTTTTATACCTTGAGCGAGGGTAGCTCGGTTAACCACTGGGCTACCCTCGTTTAGCGTTCCGATTAGCCGTACTAGGGGGCTAGCTGCCCGGTCATCAACAGCTGCTGCCGGGCGGCGCTACCGTGCGCCAGCATCCAGCCGGGGTATTCGGGCGCGGGGGCACTGGCCGCGTCGAGCGCCTGCAGGTCGTCGGTGGTTAAGTTCAGCTCCGTAGCTTTCAAGTTATCATCCAACTGGGCGGGCTGCTTGATACCCAGGATGATGCTGGTCACGGCGGGCTGGTGCCGCAGCCAGGCCAGGGCTACCGCTGCCAGCGAAGCCCCGTGCGCCGCGGCGACTTTGTCCATGGCCGCCAGCACACCGGCGCCCTTCTGCTCGTCCACGGGCGGAAACTGCACGGTGGCGCGGCGGCCTTCGTCTTTGTTTTCGCGATACTTGCCCGTGAGGTAGCCGCCCGCCAACGGGCTGTAGACCAGTAGGCCCAGGTTTTCGGCTTCCACCACGGGCACGACCTCGCGCTCCAGGTCACGGCCAGCCAGCGAGTAGTAGGCCTGCACCGACTGGAAGCGCTCGGCGTGCAGCAGGTCGGCCTTGCCCAGGGCCTTGGCAATCTGCCAGGCGGCCCAGTTCGAGACCCCGACGTAGCGCACCAGTCCCTGGCGTACCAGCTCATCGAGGGCCCGAATGGTGGCTTCGACCGGGGTGGCGGGGTCCCAGCCGTGCAGCTGGTACAAGTCGATGTGGTCAGTGCCCAGCCGCTTCAAGCTGGCTTTTACCTCGTTCAGCAGGTGGTAGCGCGAGGCCCCGCCATCGTTGGGGCCGCCGCCGGTGGCGTGCTCCGCCTTGGTGGCCAGCACCACCTGCTCGCGGGCAATGCCCAGGTGCTTGAGCGCTTGGCCAACCATCTGCTCGCTCTGCCCGCCGGCGTAGACATTGGCCGTGTCGATGAAGTTGATACCCGCGTCGAAGCCGCGGCGAATGATGGCCTCGGCCTGCTCTTGGGTAACGCCCGAAGCGGCGGCGTATTGGCCGGGTGAGTTGCCGAAGGTCATGGTGCCCAGGCACAGTTCGGACACGAACAGGCCGGTGTTTCCCAGTGGGTTGTAGCGCATAAAGCAGGGATAATGAAGTGAGCACAAAGGTCTCGCCTCCACTTTCGCCACTTCTCGCGATTCTTGCGCTTGTTTGTAAGTTCTTGCTATTTATGGCGCGCTAGCGTCGCTGAAACTGCTGGGGGGTGCAGCCTACCAGGCGCTTGAAAGCCGCCGCAAAGCTGACGGGCGAGGCAAAGCCCAACTCGTCGCTGAGGTCGGCGACGCTCGCGCTGTCCAGGCGGAGTAAGTGCTTGGCTCGCTCAATTTTCCAGCGCAGCACATACTGGTAGGGCGGTAGCCCGGTGGCCTGTTTGAAGAGCCGGGTGAAATGAAATACACTCAGATTCGCTAAGCTGGCGAGGATTTCCAGCGTCACAGGCTCGGCGGTGTGGGCTTCCAGATACGCCTCAACCCGCGCCAGGGCTGCGCTGCTCAACCGGGGCTGGCCACCGGGGCTGTGCCGGATAGTGGCATAGTGCGCCAGCAGGTGGTGGCAGAGCATGGTCGTCAGCGACTCAACATAGAGTCGCCCCAGCGGCTGCCGACTGTCCACGGTCGCCAGCAGTTGCCGGCTGAGCTGGCTCAGAAACGGGTCGGCGAATTTCAGGCGCTTGCGCAGCACGGCCTGCGTCAGGGTGGCGTTTTCACTGGCCAGCTGCCGAAAAAACGGCGCTTCCAGCGTGAGGTAAATGTTGTCGCTCGGCGTCGTCCAGTCGATGGCCGTGCTGAATTCGCCGCCCGGAAATAAGCCCAGGTCACCCGTTTGGTACACGGTTTCGTGTACCCGCGTCCCGTCGCGCCGCCGAACCAGATGCGGCTGCGCCACCTGATAGAGCAGCAGCAAATGATGCTCGTGCTGCTGAGCCGCCAGCCGCCCGGCTTCCAGGTGGTACTGCTCTACCCGCACGCCCTGCCAGGGCAGCGGCGCGCTACTGACGAGCGGCGGGGCATAAAAACTATCCGTGACGTACTGCATCCTATCTTCTACGAGTAAATAGCGGCGCGGCCGCCTGGCTCCTACGGATACCAGCAAAGAAACGGGTAGTTTTGGTGGCAGTTAACGGCGGGGTGCCGGCCACCGTTCGCTGGTTGCTGCTACTCCCTGTATGAATCGATTTGACCGCATCGTCGCCCTTCTCATTCACTTGCAAACCCGGCGGGTGGTGAGCGGCCCCTCGCTGGCCGCCCAGTTCGACGTGAGTCTGCGTACCATTTACCGCGACATCCGCACGCTGGAGCTGGCCGGGGTGCCGCTCTTTGGGGAGCCAAAAATAGGCTATTCGCTGGCTGAAGGCTACCGCCTGCCCCCGGTCATGTTCACCCGCGAGGAGGCTGCGGCCCTGCTCACGGCCGAGAAACTGGCCGCCCGCCTCACCGACGCCCCCACCGCCCAGCTCAGCGGGGCCGCGATGGATAAGCTCCGCGCCCCGAGACCCTGCAGCAGTACTGGGCCGAGCGCGCCAGCCAGTGGCAGCGCGAAAAGGTGGTGGTGCGCCTGCAGCTAACTGACACGCCACTCAACCTGGCTCAGCGCCTGCACGATACCAAGCGCCAGTACGGCTGGGCCCACGAGCAGACCCTACCCGATGGCAGCGTGGAAATGACCCTGTATCTGGGCTCGTTGCCCTGCCTGGCTGCTGCCCTACGGAAAAGCCGTAACCGTGGTGGAGCCGCCGGCCTTGCGCGAGCACCTGTGTGAGCTGGCGCAGCAGGTGCAAACCTTTTTTTGTGCGTCCGCCTGATATGCTGACATAGGGCTGTCATAGGGGGGTAGGACTTTTGTAGCGTCAAACGACAACCGTCTTTTTTACTACCCTAACCCGCTGCAACCATGCAAAAGCGAACCATTGACCCCTGGCCCTGGGGCCTGCACACCAACTCGGTGCAAGCCGTGGAAATCAAGCAGCCCGAGGGCACCCTGTACTGCTCCGGGCAGGTCGCCATCGACGTAAACGGCCAGCCCAGTGCCGCCGACATGCGCACCCAGTTTCAGCTGACCCTGCAGAACCTGGAGCAACTCATCCGAGAGTCGGGCTATGAGTGCGCAGGCATTGTCCGGCTGAATGTTTTCACTACCTCCATCCAGGAGTTTTTTACCACCTGCGTGGACCTCTACCAGGGCTGGGTGGCCGAGCACGGCCTTAAGCAAGCCACCACCTTGGTGGAAGTGAAAGGCCTCTACGCCACCTTGACGGTGGAGTTGGAAGCCACCGTGGTAAAATAAAAACCCGCGCAGTCAAGCAGAAAGGGGCTTGGCAGTAAGCCAGGCCCCTTGTTTAGGCATCGGATTCTCCGCATTGCTCAACCACCTTCGGAACCTCACCATCTTTTTTATTCCTCCTGGGATATGCTGACATAAGGCTGTCATACGCCAGGCGGAATTTTGTATCGCCGCGCAAGAAATGCGCTGGCTGGCCTCTCTTTTTTCCTTCTTTCTTATGTTTAATGTAGTATCCGATATCCATTGGCTGAGCGTGCTGGCCGCTTTTGCTGCTTATTTTATGCTGGGCGCCCTGTGGTACATTGTTTTGTTTCCGCAGACCTATAAGGTGTCGCTGGGAAAAGCCAACGAAGCGCTGAATAACGAGTCGGCCTTGTTTGTGGTGGGACCGGGCGTGTGCGTACTAGCGACGGTATTGGCGACCACGCTGCTCTTTTACGCGCTGCACATCACGTCCTACGGCGATGCAATGCGCCTAGCCGCCATCGTGGGGGTAGGGTATTTGGTAGCCAATACCACCAACATCGCCATCAACCCCAACATTCCCCGGCCGTTCCTTTACAGCGCCATTACCAGCGGCTATCACTTGGTCGGCATTACGCTCACCTGCCTCCTGCTGACGGCAATGCGCTAAGACGGTTGTGCCCCTCGGTGGCCCAGGCTTCACAGCTAGCTACCGGGCGGACAGGGTTGTCCCATTCTTTTGTTAACCTACCCTTTTCGCTTCGCCCTGATGAGTAAGCCAGCAGTACTGACCGTGTGCCCGCGAGACCGGCAGCAGTGGCGGGAGTGGCTGCACGCACACCACGACCAGCACCAGGCCGTGTGGCTGGTCTATTACAAAAAGACTTCCGCCACGCCAACGCTGACCTGGAGCGAAGCCGTGGACGAAGCCTTGTGCTTCGGCTGGATAGACAGCCAGGCCAAACCGCTGGATGGCGACAGGTACCAGCAGTTCTTCAGCCGGCGCAAACCCAGCAGCGGCTGGTCGAAGGTTAACAAAGAGAAAGTGCAGCGGCTACTGGCGGCCGGGCTAATAATGCCAGCGGGCTTGGCGAGTATCGAACTTGCGCAGCAAAACGGCTCCTGGGCGCTGCTGGACGAGGTCGAAGAATTGCGTCTGCCCGCCGACCTGGCGCTGGCTTTTGCGCAACGGCCCGCCGCCCACACCCATTTCCTGAGCTTGAGCCGCACGGCGAAGCGTAACCTGTTGTTGCGGTTGGTGCTAGTGAAACAGCCCGCTACCCGGCAGCGTCACATCACGGCCATTCTGGCATTAGGCGGCTAAGGCCTTGGTCCCGGGGTAGGAATTTATTTGCCAGGCGGGCCGATAAAGCGCTTACCTCCCAGATTCGCGTTTTTTGGCCTAAAGAAGCGCCGAATGCTATTGGCCCCCACCCTTGATTTTTGACGCGGTTCTTTCTGTCTCCCAGCTGCAATAAGCGGGCGTTTTCTGGATGGTTTTGGCATGGCCCTTTCCAGCACTTGGGGGCGCTTTTTTGGGCCTTTTAGATTGGATTCCCTAAGGGAATATGCTTTGCGCTGTAGCCGTTACCTCGACAACCTTCAGAGGACGTTCAGTCATCAGCAACAAGGCTTGCTGAACCTACGACTGGTCCAACTTATCAAGTTCCTTTTTAACCTCTGCTAACAGCTGCTGCTGCGTGGGTAAATACAGCTGGTACTTGCTGGCCACAATCGTCTGATTATCGGCGGGCAGACTAATTTTCACCACTGCGTCGTTCTTATCCGCACAGAGTAGGATGCCGATAGTGGGATTTTCGTGGGGCAGCTTTTCTAGGCGGTCGTAGTAGTTGACATACATCTGGAGCTGGCCCAAATCTTGGTGAGTGAGCTTATCGGTCTTGATTTCGACGAGTACGAAGCACTGCAACAGCCGATTATAGAACACGAGGTCTACGAAGAAGTCATCGCCGTCAAGATGTAAGCGTTGTTGCCGAGCCACAAACGAAAAGCCGTTGCCTAGTTCCAGTAGAAACTCCTGTAAATGGGTAATTAGGGCAGTTTCTAAGTCGCGTTCATAGTAGGCCGCTTCCCGCCTCAGCCCTAAAAACTCCAGCACCATGGGGTCTTTAATGATATCGCGGGCCTCTATAGGTAGCTTTTCCTGACGCGCTACGGCGAGCACGGCCGCCACGTCATTGCTCAGTAGCAGACGCTCGAACAATTGACTGTTTACCTGTCGCTCCAGCTGTCGAGCCGACCAGTTGTTTTTGGTCGCTTCGGCTAGGTAAAATTCCCGCTTATCAGGATTATCGAGACTGATAAGCGTTTTATAGTGTGTCCAGCTCAATTGCGTCCGCAGTGCGGACGCAATTGGGAAGAGGCGGTAAAACTGGCGGTAGCGTTCCAGCTGCCGCCCTGAAAATCCACTCCCAAACTGCGGCTGCAATTCGGCCGCCAGTCCTTTGATAAGACTGCTCCCGTAGGCGGCCCGGTCAGCCCCATGCTGCTCTTCTTTCAGAATTACCTGCCCAATATGCCAGTAGAGTAGTACTCGTTCCGCATCGACGGCGCGCACCGCTTGCTGGCGCGCCTGCGTGATGAGGTCCCGCACGATAGTAAGTAGTTCTGGTTTAATAGGCATTCTGTAGTGGGTTCGTGGTTAAAAGGCCCGTGAGAGAGGCCAGTAGAAACGAGGAGTGAGCTAAGATAGGATAGCTTTTGCAGGAGGTTTCATTTAAAGTGATAGGGCGAACAGTAGCAAAGAGTGAAATGTCAAAGAGAGTGCTAAGCTCAAAAAAAAGCTGTCTTATAATTACTTTTACGTTAAGTAGCGGCCCCCTACCGGCATCGAGCGGAATGAAGCGGCCTGCACCGAAGCGGAGTAGGCCGCTTCACGCCGCTGCTCCAACCATCAAAACGGGTGGCTACGGCTGCTAAAACACAGGTTGAAGTGCGCTTAAACGGCTAAAAGCGGCTAGTACGAGCTGTTCGGAGTCGATTAGCGTCGGTTGTAATCGTTTACACAAACGCAGCGCCCCCCTAGCGGAGTAGAGCGCCCTACCGAGGCCGCTCTACTTCGCTAGGGGGGCGCTCGCAAGAGTTAGCGAATGAATTTGCTGCCTTTCACAGTCGTTGAACGTTCGTTTAATGACTGTCCTATGTTCACGTACCTGCGGTAATTTGGATGGACACGAAGGAAAAGGGTGGAA
>CAXUKA010000148.1:12422-14134 GCA_964251335.1 uncultured Hymenobacter sp. | reverse complement strand
ATCTTAGCTAGGCACGTTAGAGAATCACTCCTAACGTGCCCAGCCAAGATGCTTCGGCAAGCTCAGCATGACGGACGTTTTATTTTCTAATCGTTTACTTCTTCACAATTTTACCGTCAGCACCGCTTCGAGCACCTCCCTTGAGTTGCTGAGACGGGGCACTTTGCGCTGGCCACCGAGCGGCCCCTTACTCCGTAACCACGCCTCGAAAGTGCCGGGCCTCAGGAAGTGCACGCGGGGCGGAGCGAGAGCTAGGTCGCGGTGGCGCTTGGCGTCGTAGTCAGAGTTGAGCTGGCGCAGCGTCTTGTCGAGTACCTGGGCAAAATGGGCCGTGTCGGCAGGTGGCGGGCCGGCTAGCTCCACGGCCCATTCGTGCCCACCCCGCGAGGCCGCATCGGCCGCAAAGTAGATGGGCGCAGCCGTGAAATCGCGTACCAGCACGCCGGTGGCTTGGGCGGCAGCGGTCATAGCGGCTTCGGCGTTTTCAATCACCACCTCCTCGCCAAAGGCATTGAGAAAGTGCTTGGTACGCCCCGTGATGCGCACCCGGTAGGGCCGCACCGACGTGAACCGTACCGTATCGCCCACCAAGTAGCGCCATAGCCCTGCGCTGGTGCTGATGACCAGCGCATAAGTAGGCCCAACCTCCACGGCTTCTAGCGGTATCGGGCGCGGGTCGGGGCTGTCGAACTGGGCGGCGGGCAAAAACTCGTAGTAAATACCGTGGTCGAGTAGCAGCAGCAGGTCGGCCACCTCAGGCTGGTCTTGTAAGGCGAAGTAGCCTTCCGAGGCATTATAAATTTCCAGGTAGCGCATGTGTGCGCTCGGGATAAGCTGCTGAAACAGCTCGCGGTACGGCCCAAACGCCACCGCGCCGTGCAGAAACAGCCCCAGCCGGGGCCACACTTCGGCAATATTTTGCGCGCCGGCTAGCTCTACCACGCGGCGCAGCAACACGACCATCCAGGTGGGCACGCCGGCCAGCACGCGCACATCCTGCCGCAGCACGTGGCGGGCAATGCGGTCGATTTTTTCTTCCCACTCATCCAGCAAAGCCAATTCCAGCGGCGGAGTGCGCAGGTACTCAGCCCACGAGGGCAGGCTCTGCATGATGAGGGCCGACACATCGCCGGCCCGCGCCCTACCGCCAAACGGGCTGGCCCCGTGGGTGCCGCCCAAGCTCAGGGTTTTGCCTTGCAAGAGCCGGTGGCTAGGATAGAGGTGCGTGCTCAAGGCCAGCATATCGCGCCCGGCGCGGTAGTGATTGCCGCGCAGTGCCTCGGGCGTGACCGGGATAAACTTACTGCGGGCGTTGGTGGTGCCGCTGCTCTTGGCCTGCCAGGTGGGGGCGGGGCCGGGCCACAGTACGTCGGGCTGGCCGCACAGCATTTTTTCCAGCTCAGGATACAGCTGCTCGTAGGTGCTCACCGGCACACGGGCCGCGAAGTCGGCGGCGCTCAGGTTTGCCGTGTAGCCGTAGCGCCGGCCCCAGACGGTGTGCTGCGCCCGGCCTAGCAGGTAGCGTAGTGTTGCTGCTTGCACGGCCAGCGGCTCGCGCCGTACTCGCTCGATACGCGGCAAACTAGTAAGCTGGACAACGGGGCCAAGAAGCTGACGAAACACGACGAATTAATCTGCTATCCAGTCCAGGACGCCGTAAAAAAAAGCAAGCCAAATGAAGGCCAAGGAAGAAAAGATAAATAGTACTACTG
>CAXUKA010000148.1:0-12412 GCA_964251335.1 uncultured Hymenobacter sp. | reverse complement strand
ATTGACTTCTTATCACGAGCCTTGAAAGTGGCGAACTGGACGTAGATATTGGTGATAATAGCAAGGAGTACAACTGGGGCTGAAATCATCAGCAACGGAAGTACGAAGTAAAAATCAAGTGTTTTGGGGTCTGCGGCAAACACGCCCAATTCACTTTTACTGGAAAAACTGGCGGCCAGCGTATATAAAAGCAACAGGCCTATCCAGGAAGTCGGAATAAGCGTTAAAATTCGCCTAATTATAATGTCACTGTCTGATTGGGTTGTCATAATAGTATAAATTACAGATAACTAATTGCGGGTGTTACTCAAACACCTTGCGCTTGAACTCGAAGTTCTTGCCCAAGTACACGCGGCGCACGGTTTCGTCGGCGGCCAGCTCTTCGGCGGTGCCGGCTTTAAGCAGCTTGCCTTCGAAAAGCAAGTAGGCGCGGTCCACAATTTCGAGGGTCGAGTTTACGTCGTGGTCGGTGATGAGCACGCCGATATTCTGGTTTTTGAGCTTGGCCACGATGCCCTGAATTTCCTCGGTGGCGATGGGGTCGACACCTGCGAAGGGCTCGTCGAGCAGCACAAATTTGGGGCTTACGGCTAAGGCGCGGGCTATTTCGGTGCGGCGGCGCTCGCCGCCGCTCAGCACCTTGCCCAGGTTTTTGCGTACGTGGCCCAGGCTGAATTCGTCGAGCAGCTCCTCTACCTTATCGAGCTGCGCTTTCTTGGGCATGTCGGTCATCTGGAGCACCGAGAGGATGTTTTCCTCCACGCTCAGGTCGCGAAACACGCTGGCTTCCTGAGCCAGGTAGCCCATGCCGCGCCGGGCTCGCTGGTAGATGGGCAGCCGGGTAATATTCTCGTCATCAATGAAAATATTGCCCGAATTGGCTTTCACCATGCCCACCATCATGTAGAAGCAGGTGGTTTTGCCCGCCCCGTTGGGGCCTAGCAGCCCCACTATTTCGCCCTGCGAAACCGTCAACGACATATCATTGACAACGGTGCGGGCTTTGTATTGCTTGACGAGGTGCTCGGCGCGAAGAATCATAACTAGGGGCAAAGGTAAAAACCGCAGGGCGGGCAGCGAGCCGTCCGCCATCGCCCAACGAAATGGGAATCAATAATTGTGAGTGAATAGTAAAGCTGACGTAAGTATCCGGGCGTGTGCCGCTAATGCGTAACTAGAAATTCGGTGTTGCGAAAGCCTGCGCAACGTTTGGAAGTACCGCTCGCAAAACGATAAAAAAGCCAGTGAGTGGAGCAGGTGTTTAAGCACTGGCTAATGAAAAAGTATTGTTATTAAGCACAGCCATTGTAAGTTTAACTACGTAAGACCAATGTGCTAGCACAGTGCTCAGTGTTAAAAAAGTATGCAAGTAACTGAGGAGCCAAACGTTCGCGTGCTTGCTGCGCCTCCCCGAATAGCTGCCCTGCCGCCCAATGCGGCCCGCCCGCGCTGGTCGGTGATGATACCAACCTATAACTGCACCCCTTTTTTGAAGGATGCATTGTGGAGCGTACTCGCCCAAGGGATAGGGCCGGCCGAAATGCAGATAGAAGTGGTAGACGATGCCAGCACCGATGCCGACGTGGCCGCCATCGTAGCCGAGCTGGGGGCGGGCCGGGTGCAGTACTACCGGCAGCCAGCCAACGTGGGCAGCCTTCGCAATTTCGAGACGTGCCTCAACCGGGCGCAGGGCCACCTGGTGCACCTGCTGCACGGCGACGACCGCGTGCTGCCGGGCTTTTACGCCGAGGTCGGCCGGTTATTCGAGCAGCATCCCGAGGCAGGCTCGGTGTTCAGCCACTACGGCTCGATTGATGAGGCTGGCCGCCGCACCCAAAAATTTGACCCACTAGAGCCTGAGCCAGGCATTCTGCAAAACTGGCTGCTGCGCATTGCCGAGGCGCAGTGCCTGCAATATGCCTGCGTGGTAGTGCGCCGCGAAGTGTACGAGCACCTAGGCGGCTTCTACGGCACCGACTGCGGTGAGGATTGGGAAATGTGGGTACGCATAGCCCGCTACTACCCAGTGGCTTATTCGCCCGAACTGCTAGCCGAGTACCGGGGCAGGGCAGGCTCTATCTCAGAGGCAAAAGAGCGTCTGGGCCATGCGCTGCCCGAAACAGGCCGCGCCATCAAGCTGATTGAGCGGCACTTGCCAAAGGAGCATCGCAAAAAAGTTGGCGATGAAGCCCGACGCTGGACTGCGCTGCTGGGTATGGGCGGCGCTTACAGAATACTGCACAACACCCGCGACTGGTCGCTGGTGCATCAGCGCATCAGGCAAGCGCTGGAGCTGAGCCAGCACCGTAGTATCTATCTGGAGATGCTGAAGTTCTACGTGAAAGTGCTCCTCAGGCGGTAGCGGCTGGGGCCACTGTTGACCGATAGCGGGCCAAGGCTTCGAGGCAAAAAGCCGTAGTTATTTCTTCGGAGCCCCAGCCGAGGAGCCGCTTTGGGCCACCGTAGTACACCAGCCAGCGCGGCCACTCGCCGGGTGCCTGCTGCGCCTGGAGCAGAAACATAATGGCCCCTTCCAACTCGGG
This sequence comes from uncultured Hymenobacter sp., assembly GCA_964251335.1. Taxonomy (GTDB): domain Bacteria; phylum Bacteroidota; class Bacteroidia; order Cytophagales; family Hymenobacteraceae; genus Hymenobacter. The sequence goes on along the minus strand of CAXUKA010000148.1, from coordinate 9,869 downwards.
CGGGGTAGCGCGCCAATTGAGCAGTGTGCACACTGCCAGGGCCGTATCGACTACTGTTTCGCCCAGGCGGCCATCGGGCTTGGCCGCCGCTAGAATGCGGTCGATAACGGGTTGGCGGGCCGGTTCCAGCTTGGTAATACCACGGAAGTAATTGCGCGAAAAAAAGTAGTATACCATGTGCGCATCGCGGTACCACAAATCGCAGTCGGCCTCGCGGCCTTCGGCAATAATGCGCAGCAGCCAGTCGATGATGGGCTGCGTCTCCGGGATGTCGCCTAGGTAGTAGAGCACGTTCGCATTCACCACGCCGTCTACATCGTTGCGGCTGGCTTCTACCCCTAGCCAGAAGGCTAGGCTTTGCACGGGCCGCCGCAGCTCGGGCAGGGTCACGCGCCAGTAGGTGCGGTTGGTTTGCCAGCGCAGACGCAGCAAAAACCAACTGTAAAATAAGCCGCGCTGGTCGCGGTTGGCCAGCAGCAGCGGCACGTTGGCGGGGTAAGGATAGTCGAAGCCCCGCGTGCGCAAAAAATCCGACACGCACGCCGTGTCATCCGCATCGAGGGGGCATAAGTAGCGCAGGCGATGCAACACAGTAAAGTGATTCCAGAGGCCTCCGTGGTTCATTTGGTACTGCAAAAAAGCGGCGGCTTTGGCCAGCGTTTCCTCGGCGGCCGGGTGCTCGGCCACGTGCAGCAGGCAGTGCGCAATCAGCGCCGTCGGAAAGACCGAACTGTCGGGCAGGCACCAATCCTGCATGGGCGCATCGGGCGCGCAGTAGACGCAAAACTCGCCATTAGGATACTGATGCTGATGCAAGTAGGCCACACTTCGCTCGATAGCCTGATTTACCCGTGCTAAAAGGTCGTGCATAAAATGCCGTATTGCTGTAGAATAGGTCCTATTGCCAGTCAACATCCACTGTCACCAGCTGCTGTAGCATAGCCTGAAAGTTTTTCTGGATGCTGACTTTCCCCCGTACCCGCAATGGTAGGGGGGCGTTTTCCCAGCCCAGCATAGCCAGAGGCTGTTGTGAGTCTATTTCTAACAGTACAGCTTTCACGCCGTAGTCCCCGGGGGTAAGGGCGAGCTTGCGGATAGTGCAAGTGAGCGTGTGTTCGCCCGCATGCAGCACTAAGGGCTCCAAACAGACGGCCCCCGTGATGCAGTGCATGCCATCGTTGGTCCAGACGTGAAAGCCCCAGCCCACACGGGCAATGGCATGCAGCGCTTGGTACCGAAGCGTCACCTGCATGGCACCACCCGTGTGCAGCTCGGCCGCATCAAGAGGGAGAAAATCCAGCCCCATAATGCGCACCGGGTGCTCGGGCGTCAGGGTTGCTTGTGGGCCATCGCTGCCAGTGGCGGCCCGCAATTGCTGCTCAAAATGCCGGTCCAAGGTTTCGGTGCCGGTGCCTACAAATGTTACCTGGCCTTTTTCGAGCAGCAGCCCGCGCTGGCACACCGCCTGAATATGATGCGGATTGTGTGACACCAGAATAATAGAGCCGCCCGCCCGCAAGTACCCCAGCATGTGGTTGATGCACTTGCGCTGGAAGTCATAGTCGCCCACAGCTAGGGCCTCATCCACTAGCAGCAGGTCGGGGTTGAGGTGGGCAGCCACGGCGTAGGCCAGCCGCGCCGACATGCCTGAACTGTAAAATTGCACGGGCATCTCGATGGCTTCATGCAGGCCCGTGAAGTCGATAATCTGGTCGATGAGCGGCGCTATTTCGCGGTGCGTGAAGCCGAGTAGGGCTGCCCGAACGTAGATGTTTTCGCGACCCGACAGCACCGGGTCGAGCCCCACGCCTAACTCGATGAGCGCCCCCACACGCCCCCTGATGCGCACCTGCCCGGTATCGGGCTTCAGCAAGCCATTCAGGATTTTGAGCAAGGTGCTTTTGCCCGCCCCGTTGGCCCCCACGATGGCCAGCGACTCGCCGGCCCGCAACTCAAACGAGATATCTTGCAAGCCCCAAAACTCGGAGCGGCGCAGCTCCTTGGTTGCCGGCCGGCTCAGGGGCGAAAGCTCGCTTACAATGTCGCGCACCCCGTACCAGAGCGAGGCGCGGAGGCGGCTGCAAAATTTCTTGGAAACGTTCTCGACGGTCAGAATAGGCTGGCTAGACATTGTATTTCAAAATATTAAAGCCGCAGCTCACAGTCGCACAATGAGGTGGGGCCGGGCCAGTCGGTAGATTATCCAACTGCCGAGCAGCAGCACGCACCCTAAACCCACCACCAGCCCGAAGCCAGCCACTGGCGTGGCCTCGCCCGTGAGCAACCAGTTGCGAGTAGTAGATAGCAACGGCGTTACAGGATTGAGGGCAATAAGCCAAGCTACCGACTTAGGGGCCGTGTACACCACCGGCGTAATCAAAAACCAAAAGCCCAGCACCACCCCCAGCGCACTGGAAATATCGGCGTAGAGCATACTCACTGGGGCCAGCAGCCAGCCCAGCGCCACACCCAATACCAGCAGCCCAGCTAACCCTAGGGGCACCAGCAGCACCGTATTGTGCCAGGGCAGCCGAAACCACACTAGCACCAGCGCCAAAATCAGCATCCGAATGGCTTGGTTGAACAGCACCCCCCCTACGCCGGCTACGATGAAGGCCTCGTGCGGCACCTGCACTTTGGCGAGCGTGCCCCGCGCGGCTCCGAGCTGCTGCATTGGGCAGTTGAGGGCCTCCACAAAGCCTTGCCACAGAAACAAACCCGTTAGCACAAAGGCCGGGTATGGGGCCGATGTCGAGTTATAACCCTGAATAATATGGTTTTTACCCAGGTACGTCCAGGTCAGGCCCGTGATGATAGGTGGCAGCACTAGCCAGAAGTATCCCAGCATATTTTGGCGCAGCTGCACCTTCATATTTCGCAGGAATAGCTGCCAGCCAATGTGGTATACCACCCGCATGTCGTACCCAATCTCGCGCACAAACCGGCGCGGGGCTTGCAGCGGCGAGTGTGGGGTGTAAATTGCTTCTTTCATTGAAAAGCTAGTCAGTAATTGCTGCCAGGTTATTATGAGTCAGCCAGAGACTACTACAAAGCTCAGCAGTAAATCGGGAATTCTGGCTACGACGCGGGCGAGCGAATGGTGGGTGCATAAGTTTTCGCCGCTGCTGGCCACGGTGTATGCCACCGTGGGCCTGCTGGGTGGCCCCTTGCTGCCACTGTTGGGCAAGCTGCTGGTGCTGGTAGTGGCGCTGCTGGTGGGGGCCATCTACGTGAGCATCCTCAACGACTGGACCGACCTGGCCGATGACGAAGCCGGTGGCAAAGCAAACCGGCTGGCCGGCCGGTCGGCCCTCTTTATCGGCGCGGCCCTCGGTGGCTGCCTGCTGGTGGGGGGCGCGTTTGGGTGGTACTTCTGGCACTTGAGCAAGGTGAGCGCCTGGCTGTACCTGGCAGCCTGGGTGGTATACTCGCTGTATTCGCTGCCCCCCGTGCGGCTCAAAACCCGTGGCCTACTTGGCGTGCTGGCTGATGCCAGCGGGGCCCATTTGCTGCCACAGCTGCTGGTAATAGCGGCCGTGTCGGCGTGGCTGGGGCGGGTGGTGCCGGACGTTTGGTGGGTGGCCGTGGGCACCTGGGCGCTGGCCTGCGGCCTTCGCAATATCATCTGGCACCAGCTCGGCGACGCGGCGGCCGATGCCCAGGCCGGAGTCGATACCCTGGTAAGCCGCTGGGGCTTTGGCCGCACCCAGCACTTGGGCCAGACCCTGGTATTCCCGCTGGAAGTGGTAGCTTTTAGCATAATGTTGGGACTGAGCCAGTCTAGCTGGTCGCTCGGCTTGCTGGGGCTGTATGCGGGGCTGGAGTGGTGCCGCTGGCGCATCTGGGGCTACCGGCCCGTAGTACTGGCCCCCGATAGCCGCATCGTGCTCACTGACTATTACCTGTTCTTTTATCCGCTGGCTTTCCTGCTGCCCCAAGCCCTGCATTATCCCACCGATGGTTTGGTGCTGCTGCTGCACGCCGCGCTATTTGGGCCGGCCGCTTGGCCGCTGGTGCAAGAAGTGCAGCTCTATGCCAGCGTAGTTACCCGCCGTTTTAGCCGCCGCTAGCTCTCGAAATAGGGGGCATTAAGCTGCCTCTGCAACGCCTTCGGGCTTGCGGAGCAATGCCGTGCCGCGCTCAAAAAACGCCTGAATCGTATCCCAAGGTGCCAAGGATAAAGCCTTAGCCCCATGCCGCAATGTGCTAGCCCAGCCGGGATTATTAACCCGGTCGAGGCACATAAAATTGAAGTGGTGTGTGGCGATGCGCTGCCGAAACATGCGCTTCTCGTTGGGTTGTAGCTGATACTGGAAGCGCTTGGCCATTAGCGGTTCGTCGTGTAGGCCCAGCTTTTGTACCAGGTCAATGTCGAAGCGCCCGTCGTAGATATTGGTGTCGTGCACGCGCTTGAGCCAGTGCGGGGTCAGGGTGAAGGCCGCCTGGCACTGCCGGCTCAGCACCATATCGAGCAGCAGGCACCAGTCGTCGGCGATGTGCATTTGCTCGTTCCAGCCACCAGCCAGGGCCGAGCGCCGCAGCACCATCGCCGACGAAGGCGCGGGGCAGGTTTCGATAACCAGCCGGCGCAGCTGCGCGGGGCTTAGCAGCCACCAGTCGTTGTCGGGCTGCGTGCAGTAGGTTTTATACGTGGCCGGCCGCTCATAAAACGGCGTGAAACCGTCGGTGTCATACGTGCCCGTCCAGTTCAGAAACACGAAATCCAGGTTGTGCTTGTGCAGTTGCGCCAAGCCAGCTTCCAGGAAACCGGGGTGCCACGTATCGTCTGAGTCGAGCGAAGCTACAAATTCGCCCCGGCAGTGGCGCAGGCCCGCGTTGCGGGCCGCCGCCTGCCCCCGGTTGGTTTGGTAATGGTACTCAATGGCTAGGCTATGCGCTTGACCAAAAGCTGCCACCTGCGCCCTAGTATCATCCGTTGAGCCATCGTCTATTACGATAAGCTGCCAGTGCGTGTGCGTTTGGGTTAGTACGCTGCGTAGCGCATCGACCAGCAAGTCGGCCCGGTTATAAGTCGGAATAATAATGGAAACGAGCGGCACAATCATAAAGCAATGGCTTGAAAAGCAGTAGCGTGCGCCAGCGCCAGCAACTGCTGGCCAAACTCGGCTCCAGCATCGGTGGGCACAGCAGTGCGGGCGTGCTGCGCGGCCCGCGCCCCGATGGCCGGCCACTCAGCCCGGCGCGACCAGGCCCGCCGCAAGGCCTCGTCGAAGTCATCGAGAGTGGCGGCGGCCGCCAGAAAACCGGTTTCGTTATCGAGCAGCATTTCGGCCATGCCGCCCGCATTAGCCGCAATGGCGGGGCGGCCGCACAGCATGGCCTCGACCAGCGCCAGCGGCAGCCCCTCGTAGCGCGAAGGCAGCACCAGCGCATGGCTCGCTCGCCAGATGCCGGGCACATCGGCCACCTGCCCGGCAAAGCTCACTTGGTCGGCTACCCCCAGAAAATCAGCCATTTCTTCTAAGCCCTGTCGGTGCGGACCCGTGCCATAAAACGTGACGTGCAGCGGCTGGCTGCGCCAGTAGGGCCGCGCCAGCACTTGCAGTAGAATATCCTGGCCTTTATCCATAATATCGAGCCGCGCCACGCAGGCCAGGTGCCAGCGGCCATCAGTGAGCGGCGGCGCGGCCAGCTCGCCTTCGATGGGCACATTCACCGGATTGCGTACCACGCTGGCCTGGGGCAGTTCCAGCGCCAGCTGGCGTTGCGTCAGCTCCAGGTTGTGGCGCGATACAAAAAAGCAATGAAGCGCCGCCTGATACACCTGCTTGGTAGCCCGGCGGGCCACATCATAAATCAGGAATATTTCGACGGCTTTTTGCACGACCAGCGCGTAGGGCAGGTGCAGCTGGCGGCACACCTGGGCAAAGTCCATCCCATCGAGGTTGCCCCCTTGCGACACCAGCACCAGCTGCGGCCGCAGGCGGCGCAACGCCCGGCGTAGTAGCTGCTCAGGCATCAGCTGCGCGGGGTACCAGCGGGCGGGTAGCGCCTTGCTAAGCAGCCGCCGATGAATGGGCACGGGGCTTATAAGGTCGGTAATGAGGCCGCCCGCCGCCAGCAACTCCACGATGCGCGGGTGCATCCAGGCCACGTGCGTTTTAAATAAATGCACGGCGTGGCCGGCCTGCAGCAGGTTCAGCGCAGCGCGGTGCCATAGCTCTTCGCTGCCACCCCAGGCATCGGGGCACGAGCTGATAATGACAAAGCTGCGCGCCCCTTCTGCGTTATCAGCAGGTAGCGGTAGAGGCGACATATCGTTTGTTTTTTAGCTGTTTCACGAAAGGAGAGGTAGAGTGAGGCCTGCATAACCTCGCCGGTAGCGGAGGCTTAGAGGAAAAAAGCGACAATAGCTAAGAGAATTGCTACTGCGTATGCAGATTGTGCAAACGCGTCCTATAGTACCAGCAAAGTACAACCGATTAGCTATATAAGCACAACTATAACGCACGATTGGTGTTTCAGGGTTGGGTATATTTAGTGGCGCTTGCTGGCAAATCACTCAGTTAGTATAAGCTGTAGCTTATAGGGTAAATTATTGAAAATAAATATTATGCCCCATCGCCCGCATTGGTCGCTTTATCTGTTAGCCGCGCTCTTTATAGGCGCAGGGGTGCTGCATTTCGTGCACCCCGCTACTTACCTGCGCATCATGCCGCCGGCGCTGCCCGCGCCTCGGCTGCTGGTGCTGCTGAGCGGCGTGGCCGAGGTAGTGGGCGGCCTGGGCCTGCTGCTGCCCGCTACCCGGCGCTGGGCGGCGTGGGGCCTGCTGGTGCTGCTGCTGGCCGTATTTCCAGCCAATGTGTATATGCTGCAAATTCACGAGCAGCTACACATTCCGGCGTGGGTGGCGTGGGCGCGGCTGCCGTTGCAGCCGCTGCTGATGTGGTGGGTGTGGCGAGTAGCGGGTAGAAAGTGAACGGATAAGTTTTTGCGCCTTGTGCAATTCGCGGGGCGGTGGCATCAGCAGGGTAAGTCTTTCACTTAACCCCACGCTGCCCCATGAAAAACCTGCTTCCTGCCTTGCTGCTGCCGCTGGCGCTGCTGGGTGCCACTCAGCCTACACTTGCCCAGGCTACCGCTTCTGCCACCAAAGCCAACGCTGCCACGCGCACCATCAGCGGGCGCGTCACCGATGCCCAGGGCCAAGCGCTACCCGGCGTGACGGTGCTGCTGAAAGGTACCCAAATCGGCGTCAGCACTGATGTGAACGGACATTACACGCTGGCCAAAGTGCCCACCCGGCAAGTTGTGTTGGTATTCAGCTTGGTAGGCTACTTGAACCTGGAGCACGCGGTGCCCGTCGGTACCACCACGGTAGACATAGTGTTGCGCCAAGACCAAAAGTCGCTGAGCGAAGTAGTCGTCACGGGCTACGGCACCCAAAAGCGCCAAGACGTGACGGGCTCGGTATCGACCATTTCGGCCGCCCCCATGCAAGGGCTGCAAGGCAAAGTGGCCGGTGTGGCCATAAGTAGCAAAGCCGAGCGCCGCAGCCGCAAGGCCAAGCAAGCCGTAGGCAATACCTACACCTACGATATGGCAGCCAGCCCCGCGCCGCCCGTGCTGGCCTACCCCGCCAAGCCCGAGGCCGGCGCGGGCGATACCTATGCCAAAATTCAGGAAAATGCCTTCCACCCCGTAGCTAAGGAGCCGCTAAGCACCTTCTCGCTCGATGTCGATAACGCCAGCTACACCAACGTGCGCCGCTTCCTCAACGAAGGCCAGCTGCCCCCGCGCGATGCCGTGCGCGTCGAAGAAATGCTGAATTACTTCCACTACCAGCTGCCCGCGCCGCCCGCCTCTAGCCCCGACCCGGTGCGCATCAGCGCCGAGCTGAGCGAATGCCCCTGGGCACCCGGCCACCAGCTGGCCCGCATCGGCATTCAGGCTAAGAAAATCGAAACCGCCAGCCTGCCCCCCGCCAACCTCGTCTTCTTGGTTGATGTGTCGGGCTCGATGATGGGCGAAGACCGCCTGCCGCTGGTACAGGCCGGCCTACGCCTGCTCGTGAAGCAGCTGCGCCCCCAGGACCACGTAGCCCTGGTGGCCTACGCCGGCGCGGCCGGCCTGGTGCTGCCGCCCACGGCTGGCTCGCAGCAAGAAGTTATTCTTAATGCCATCGACCAGCTCACGGCGGGCGGCTCTACGGCGGGCGGCGCGGGCTTGCGGCTGGCCTATTCGGTGGCGGGCCAGTACTTTAAGAAAGAAGGCAACAACCGCGTGATTCTGGCCACCGATGGCGATTTCAACGTGGGTGAAAGCTCGGATGAGGCCATGGAGCAGCTGATTGTGCAGCAGCGCGAAACCGGCGTATTCCTCACCGTGCTGGGCTGCGGGCGCGGCAACCTGCGCGATAGCCGCATGGAGATGCTGGCCGACAAAGGCAACGGCAACTACGCCTACCTCGACAACCTCGACGAGGCCCGCCGCACGCTGGTGGCGCAATTTGGCGGCACGCTCTTCACGGTGGCCAAAGACGTGAAGCTGCAAATTGAATTCAACCCCGCCCGCGTGGCCAACTACCGCCTCATTGGCTACGAAAACCGCTTGCTCGCCAACGAAGACTTCAACAACGACCAAAAAGATGCTGGCGAACTCGGCGCAGGCCACACCGTCACGGCCCTTTACGAGCTGGTGCCCGTCGGCTCCGAAAAGCCCTTGGTTGACCCACTCAAGTACCAGCTGCCGCAGCCCAAAGCCGGCAGCGTGGCCGATGAAGTCCTCACCGTGAAGCTGCGCTACAAAGAGCCGCAGGGCAATAAAAGCAAGCTGCTGGCCCAGCCCCTGGCCGGCGCCGCCGTAGCCATTACGCAGGCCTCGGCCGACCAGCAGTTTGCCGCCGCCGTGGCCGAGTTTGGCCTGCTGCTGCGCCAAAGCGAGGAGCGCGGCACGGCAACCTACGCCACAGCCGCCCAGCTTGCCCAGGCCGGCCGTGGGTCGGATGCCGATGGCTACCGCGCCGAGCTGGTGCGCTTGGTAAAATTGGCCGAAGGGCTGACTCCCGCCGCCCAAACCGTAGGACTGCGCTAGGGGTTGTGTAGCGCGGACTTTTAGTCCGCGAGTGGTATCGGCCGTTTGGCTGCCAACACTCGCGGACTAAAAGTCCGCGCTACATTCGCCGCCTATGTCCCAACCATCTCTACAGCGCCGCTTGGGCCTGGTGCAAGCCACTGCCCTCAATATGATTGACATGGTGGGCATTGGCCCCTTCGTGACTTTGCCGCTCATCATGGGGTTTATGGGGCCTAATTTTCTGCTGGCCTGGCTGGTGGGGGCTGCCCTGGCCGCCATCGACGGCCTTATTTGGAGCGAGCTGGGCGCGGCCTACCCCGAGGCGGGCGGCTCGTACCGCTTCCTAAAGCTGGCCTACGGCGAGCAGAAGTGGGGCCGCTACATGTCGTTTCTCTACGTCTGGCAAACGCTTATTCAGTCGCCGCTGGTGCTGGCATCGGGGGCCATCGGCTTCGCCCAATACTTCGGCTACCTTGTGCCCCTGACCGAGTGGTGGCAGCCCAAGCTGGTAGCCGGCACCGTGGTGCTACTACTCATCGTGCTGCTATACCGCCGCATCGAAGACATCGGTAAGCTCGGCGTGGCGCTCTGGGTGGGCGTGCTAGGCCTCATGGCTTGGCTGATTTTCGGCGGCCTCACGCACCCCAACCATTCGGTGGCGCTGCTGCCGGCCGGTGGGATGGGGGCACTGCCGGGCCTGCTCATCTCGGCCGCCATGGGCCAGTCGGCGGTGAAAGCCATTTACTCCTACCTCGGCTACTACAACGTGTGCCACCTCGGGGCCGAGATAGTAGAGCCGCAGCGCGTCATTCCGCGGAGCATTTTTCTGAGTA
>CAXUKA010000147.1:0-14146 GCA_964251335.1 uncultured Hymenobacter sp. | reverse complement strand
GCTGGTTGAGCTGGACACGGCGGACCTCGCCGCCGAATTTGAACGTGTTCCGTCCATGCAGCCAGGTCAGGTTGTCGATGCCCGCGAAGGTATTGCCGACATAGACCGTGTTGTAGTTGTAGTTCAGGTTGCCCCACAGCATCATGCCGGCATCGGCCAGCACTTTGCCCTCCGTGTTGTCAGGAAAGTGCTCCAGAATGGGGTACGTGCCATTGTCAATGCTCATCTGGTAGTTGTAGTAATCCTGCCAGATGTTGATGCGCGACTGGTCGTAGTTGCCGTAGGTAGCCGTGGTTGTAGGGGTTTGGGTAAAGCCCCCGGCCAGGTCGAAGCGGTAGCCGTCGATGTGGTATTCCTGAATCCAGAACTTAATCACCTGCTTGGTAAAGTACTTGGTATACAGGCTCTCATGATTGAGGTCGAAGTATACGCTGTAAGGGTGCGGGGCCGTCAGGTTAAACCACGGGTTGTCCACGGTAGGGCCGGTATTGATGTTGCCATACAGCTGCACCATCGGGCTGTTGCCAGTCGAGTGGTTGAGTACCATGTCCAGCACTACGGCGATACCGCGGCGGTGGCACTCATCTACCAGCGCTTTCAGGTTGTTTTTGGTGCCATAGTACTTGTCGGGGGCGAAGTAGAAGGCGGGGTTGTAGCCCCAGCTATCGTTGCCATCAAATTCGTTAATCGGCATCAACTCAATGGTGTTCACGCCTAGGCGCTGAATGTAGTTGAGCGTATCCTTGAGGGTCTGGTAGTCGTGGCGGGCTACAAAGTCGCGCAGCAGCAGTTCATACACCACCATGTTGGTGCGGGCTGGGCGCTGGAAGTTGGTCGTGGTCCAGGTATAGGCCGGCGCACCCGGCGACAGCACCGACACAATGCCCGTGGTGCTGCCTGTGGGGTACGCCTTGAGGTTAGGGTACGTCACGGCCGGGATGTACTGGTCGTTGCTGGGGTCAAGAATTTTCTCGCAGTACGGGTCAGCAATGCGTATTTGGCCATCAACCAAGAACTGGTAGGTGTATTCCTGGCCGGGCACGAGGTTATCGACCTGCACCCACCAGCGGCCGGTGGCGCTGCTGGTGTTCACGTCCGAGGTTTTCTTCATCAAGCCGGCCGCCGTGGTCTGCCAGTTGTTGACCTGCCCCAGCACGTAGATAGCGCTCTGGTTCGGGGCCGTCACACTCAGAATCGCCGAGGGGCCGGCGTTGATAAAGGTAATGCCATCGAGGTTGGCCCCGGTGGGCAGGGCAGCCGTAGTCACGGTGGGCGCTACGAGTACGGTGGCTGTGGCCGTGGTGGTATTCGTGCCATCGCTACCAGTGAGCACCAGCGTGTTTACGCCTGATTGGCTGATGGTTACACTGGTCGAGAGCGAGGTAGCGTTGGTCTGTTGCGCTACTTGGGTGCCATTCAGCGTCAGCGTCAGGGTAGCGGCCACGTTAGACGTGCCCGTCACCGTCAGGCTGGTGCCAGCGGCCACGGTGGTAGTGGCAGCGGCGGGGCTGGTGAAGGCCACTTGCAAGCCAGCGTTTACCAGGATGTCGGTGTTGCCCACGCCTTTGCCTTCGGGCGAGCCGCCCGATGCACGGAACACCATTGCCAGCTTGCGCAGCGTTTCGCCCGAGCTGGAAAAGCCCGGATAATAGGTGCGCGGCGTAAACGTGATGCTGTACTTATGGTTGCCGAGCGAGGTCATTTTCTCGGCTGGCAGGGGGCTATTGTAGCTGGTGCCCACCACATAGCGCCAGTTCGAATCGTTGGCGCTCAGGTTAGTGATAATGCCGGTCCAGATATACACGTCGCCCGTGTAGCTGGCCAGGCCCCCGTTGCCCAGCGTGGCATCGTAGGTGAGGGTGATGGGGGTGGTATCGGTAAAATACGCCGGGCTAACCGTGACCGGCGACTGCGCCCGCGCTACCGGGGCCACACCTACCAACAGCAGAATGGCCAGTAGCCACTGCCCCCAGAGTTGAGGTTTTTTCATAAAATGGGTGGGGAAAAGAAACACAAACCGCTCGCCGCCAGGACCGCCCCGGCCGGCTAAGAAGCCGCTAAGGTACGCCACAGGCAACACTTCCGAAATCGATTTCGTCTCAATTAGTGTTCACTTACTTATTCCGCCGCCGCCCGGCTATGCCCCTACCTTTGCCGCCCGGCTGCGTAAGCCTTGGTATTTGCTAGAAATCGTAGCTGTAAGTTATTATGAATGTTGGAGACCGCGTCCGCCTGCTCACAGGCACTGAAGAAGGAATTATCACCCGTCTGCTCGACAGCGAATTGGTCGAAGTTGCTATTGATAACGACTTTACCATCCCGGTACTGTTGCGCGAGCTGGTGCCCGTAGCCGCCGAGGAAGGCAACGCCTTCCGCCGCCCGGCCCCCGAGCCCGCCCGCCCCAACACCGGCAGCAAGAAAAATAAGCCCCAGGGTGGCCAGCTTAAGGTAGCCCGCCCCAGTGTGCCCGCGCCCACGCCGGCCAAGGCGCAGCCTACTGGCCCTAGTGCCGCCATGCCCGCCCGCCCGGCCTCCCCCACCCCGCCACCCCCGGCCGCCAAAGGCCTCTACCTAGCCCTGGTGCATCAGGCCCCCGAGCTGTTGGCTCTGCACCTTATTAATAACACCGAGGCGGAGGTAGTATTTACCTACGGCGAGGAGCGCCAGGGCAAGTACCGCGCCCTGGCTGCCGACAAGCTCAAGGCCAAAGCCGCCAGCGCCGCACTTACGCACCTGCATCTCAAGGACTTTGAGCAATGGCCCGCCGTGGTGTTCCAGCTGCTGAATTTTAAGCTGAACAGCGACACTGCCTACGACCTGCTCACCAAGCGGCAGTCGTTCAAGGCTACTACTTTCTACACCAGCCGTCGCCCCGCGCCGGTTATTGGCAAAGAAGCCTACCTCTTCCAGCTCGACGAAAAGCCGGCCCCCGCCCTCAACCCTGAGAAGCTAGCCCAGGCCGAAGCAGCATTGGAGGCCGCTTTTGAAGCCGCCGCCAAGCCCGCCCCGGTGCTCGACACCAAGCAGGCCAATGTATTGCAGCAGGCTTTGGCCGGTGACAAGCCCGCGCCGCCCGTGCCCGCCGCCATCGCCCCGGCCCCTCCCAAGCCGGCCGCTGCCATAGTAGCCCCACCCCACGAGCTTGATTTGCACATCGAAGCCCTGCGCCCCGAAGGTGCCGAGGGCCTCAGCAACACGGCCATGCTGCGCCTCCAGCTTGATGCGTTTGAGGATGCATTGAGCCGTGCCCTGGCTACCAACATGCACGAAATCATCTTCATCCACGGCGCGGGCAATGGCACGCTTCGCAAGGAAATTCACCGCCAACTGAGCCGGAATAAGGACATTAAGTTCTTTGAAGAAGCGCAAAAGGAGAAGTTTGGGTACGGTGCAACGCTAGTGCGGCTGAAGTAATAAACACAGTTATGTACGACCTTATCGGTGACATTCACGGCCACGCCGACGAGCTACGGGCCTTGCTCGACTACCTCGGCTACCGCCCTGACACGGCGGGCGTGCCGCGCCACCCAGCCGGCCGGCAAGTCATTTTTCTGGGCGATTATATAGACCGTGGCCCCAAAATCCGCGAAACTTTGCAGCTGGTGCGCGGCATGGTGGATGGTGGCGCGGCCCTAGCCATCTTAGGCAACCATGAGTACAACGCCCTGGCTTTTTGGCAATTTCATCCAGATGGCGGGCACCTGCGGCCGCACAAGCCGTTGCACATTTTGCAGCACCTGGAAACGATTAAGGCCTTTCGAACCAAAGAGCTGTTTGCGGAATGGTTCGATTACCTAGATTGGTTTCTGACCCTGCCGGTGGCGCTGGAACTGCCCGGCCTGCGCGCCGTGCACGCCTGCTGGGAACCCCAGCACCTCGACTACCTGCGCGGCGAGCTGCCCGATTTGCGCCTCACCCGCGAGTTTATGCTGCGGGCCAGCCGGCGCGGCACGCCCGAGTTTAAAGCCATCGAAGTGACGTTGAAAGGCCGCGAAATATCGCTGCCCGGTGGCCTCATTTTCCACGATAAAGATGGCCACCCGCGTGACCATATGCGCGTGCGCTGGTGGCAAAACCCCGCCACGGCCCCCAGCTACGCCGACTATTACCTCGAAGACCTGCCCGAGCTACACGGCCAGTCCGTCGATTTTGCCAACCTCGACCCGAGCTATTATCAGGACGATACGCCCGTGTTTTTTGGCCACTACTGGCTGCGCGGCGCGCCCCAGATTCTTCAGCCCCACGCCGTGTGCCTCGACTACAGCGTGGCCAAAGGCGGCCAGCTAGTGGGCTACCGCTGGGATGGCGAGGCCGTGCTGAGCGCTGATAAATTGGTGTGGGTGGAGTAGAAACTTTGGTCGTCATGCTGACCGCAGGGAAAACATCTTGGCTGGGCACGTCAGGATTAGTAATTCAACGAAGCGACCAAGATGTTTCCCTACGGTCAGCATGATGATTTTATTCAATAACCAAAAAGTCAGTATGACTCATTCAACTCCCGCCTTTCGCCCTGCCACCGACCTCACGTGGGAAGAAATGGCTCCCGGCGTGCGCCGCACGCTGGTAGCTTACAACGATGACCTGCTGCTGGTGAAAGTAGAATTTGAAACCGGAGCCGTGGGTGCGCTGCACCAACACGTTCACAGCCAGATTACCTACGTCGAAAGCGGTGAGTTTGAAGCCACCGTAGGCGATGAAACGCGCATACTAAAAGTCGGCGATTCCTTCTACGCTGCGCCCAACGTGCCGCACGGCGTGGTGGCCCGGCAGGCGGGCGTGCTGCTCGACTCGTTCAGCCCGGTGCGGCTCGATTTCCTGCCCACCACTTCCTGAGCCTTACCTTTGCCTTTGCAGCGAGCCACCCCACCGCCGCGCCCAACGCAAATGCGGGCGGGGAGGAAAGTCCGGGCAACGTAGGGCACCCTGCTTCCTAACGGGAAGGACTGGCCAATCGGGCCAGGACAGCCAGTGCCACAGAAAATAACCGCCGAAGTGGTGACTGAGTGACTGAGTGAATGAATGAGTGGCCGCCGAGTCATCCACTCATTCGCTCACTCACCCATTCACTCACTGGTAAGGGTGAAAAGGTGCGGTAAGAGCGCACCAGCGGCTGGGTAACCATGCCGGCTGGGTAAACCTCAGGGGTTGCAAGACCAAATAAGCGAACACGTCGTGCTCTTCGGAGAGCGGCACCGGGCGGCCCGCTCGGGTTCGCGGGTAGGTCGCTTGAGCCCCGCCGCGAGGCGGGGCCTAGATAAATGGTGGGGCCGCCGCCCGTGGAAACACGGAAGGGCGGACAGAACCCGGCTTATCGGCTCGTTGCCTAATTTCGGCGGCTGCTTCTGCAAGGAGGCAGCCGTTTTTAGTAGCGCGAAGCTCTGCTTCGCGTTCCGGTCGCACTTTTTTCTCACCTCGACGATACGCGAAGCAGAGCTTCGCGCTACTGCTATGCCCCGCATTCTCACCATCGACGACGAAAAGGCTATTCGCTTTGCCCTCAAGGACATACTTGAGCTCGAAGGCTACCAGGTAGACCAAGCCGAGGACGGCCCCACGGGCCTGGACCTGCTCATTCAGCAGAAGTACGACGTGGTGCTCTGCGATATCAAAATGCCCCGTATGGATGGCATGGAAGTGCTGGAGCGCGCCCAAAAAATTGCGCCCGACGCAGCGTTTATTATGCTGTCGGCCCACGGCAACATCGAACTGGCGGTAGAAGCCACCAAAAAAGGTGCCTTCGATTTTCTACCCAAACCCCCCGACCTCAACCGCCTGCTCGTGACCGTGCGCAATGCCCTTGACCGCAGCAAGCTGGTGACGGAAACCAAGACGCTCAAGAAAAAGCTGGCCGTGAGCACCGGCAAAGGCTCCGAGATGATTGGCACCTCGGCCGAGCTGGGCGCGGTGCGCAAAGCCATCGAAAAAGTGGCTCCCACCGATGCCCGCGTGCTCATCACCGGCCCTAATGGCGCGGGCAAGGAAATGGTAGCCCGGCAGCTGCACCAGCTCAGCCCCCGCGCCAATGGGCCAATGGTGGAAGTGAATTGTGCCGCTATTCCTTCTGAGTTAATTGAAAGCGAGTTGTTTGGCCACGAAAAAGGCTCCTTCACCTCAGCCATAAAGCAGCGCATCGGCAAGTTTGAGCAGGCCGATGGCGGCACACTTTTCTTGGACGAAATTGGCGACATGAGCCTTTCGGCGCAGGCCAAAGTGCTGCGCGCCTTGCAGGAAAGCAAAATTACCCGCGTGGGCGGTGAGAAGGAAATTTCGGTGAACGTGCGCGTGCTGGCCGCCACCAACAAGGACTTGCTGCAAGAGATTGCCGACAAGAACTTCCGCGAAGATTTGTATCACCGCCTCTCGGTCATCCTCATCAAGGTGCCGGCACTCAACGACCGCCGCGATGATATTCCCGACCTGGTGCAGAAATTCTTGCAGGATATCGCCGCTGACTACGGCGACAAGCCCAAGAAAATTTCGCCCGCCGCGCTCAAATACCTGCAAGGCCTAGACTGGCGCGGCAATATCCGCGAGCTGCGCAACGTAGTCGAGCGGCTGGTGATTATGAGCGACGCCACGATTGAGGAAAGCGACGCAAAGGCGTTTGCGGGCAAATAATTCGCTTCAATGCGGTAAGCCGTTAAAAAACAGCGTTGGCACTGACCAGTACCAACGCTGTTTTTTAATATAAATGTAGTCTAATATCTAGTCACACGGTACTGTTATGCAGATATTATAAAAGACTATTTTATAGATAGAGTGGAACTGATTTAAACGTTCTTTTTAATTTTATTCTAGATTTTTTATTCAATTTGTTATTTTCTAAATGAATATCATGAAGCTTTATTTCATAAAATGATTTAGGCAAATAAGTTAGCTTATTCTTATTCATAGCAAATACTATAAGCTTCGTTAGCCTTCCAATATCAAAGGGCAGATTTTCAATATCGTTGTCATCGCCACCCAAGTAGTGCAAACTTGATAATTCCACAAATGAGCCAGGCAAGAATTCTATCTGATTTTCATCAAAATAAAGCCAGGTTAATTCCTTTAGTTTACCAATACTATCCGGCAATTTTGTTACCTTATTATATGAAATATTTAAATTAACAAGGTTATAGCAGTTAGTGATATTCTCCGGCAGGCTTGTCAGGTCGTTGCTATAAGCTTCTAAAAGATAGAGCTTTTTCAACTCCCCTATCGACTCTGGAAGTTTGGAAAGCTTATTATTCATGCAGCTAAACACAGTTAGATTCTGCAACCTGCCTAAGTCTTCTGGCAAGCTCTCAAGTTGATTCGTTTCCACTGATAAGTGAGTCAGGCTCCTTAACTGCATAAACGCAGAAGGCAATTTCACTAACTTATTATTCGCTAAATCTAACTCAATTAAGTCCCCAAGCTCACCAATCCAGTCCGGCAGCTCGCTGATTTCATTAAAAGATAAATCTAAGCGCTTTAAATTTTTAAAACGCCTGATTTCAGTTGGAAATACTGCTAGCGAACGAGAAGACAAATCCAATGCAAAAACCTCTTCAGGTCTTTGCATGGCTTCTGCAATAGTCGTATATGTTTTGATATTTTCTAACCCCGCTGGGTTTACGGATGCTGTCACTAGTTTTTGGCCTTGAGCAAAAACTTGACTATTATTAACAGCAATAAACGAAGCCTTTGAGCTTTTCTCTTGCAGCGTTTTGCAGCCCGCTAAGGCAACAAGAATAATCAGTAAAACAAGCTGGGTATTTTCCATAAAATAGCTCACTTGCTTATAGCACTGAATCACACCAATTGGCTGCACCCCCTAATATCCGAATTATCCATGCGCCCCAGCACCTCAAACGCACCGTTGGCGTGGCGGCGGGCCAGGTCTTTAGTTTCGATAAAGGCACAGGAATCGACATTGGCCAAGTCGATGACATTGATGGCTCCATCGGCCCGCTCCTGCCCTACTGAGAAGGGGTCGGCGGGGTCGCGCAGCAGCACTTGCAGCTGCGGCGGGGCGTAGAACAGCCCTTCGCCGGGCGAATAGGCCTGGCTCAGCAGCTCGGTCATGCCGTATTCGGAGTGGATGGGCGCGGGGCCGAATGCCTCTTGTAATTCCTGGTGCAGCTCTTCGCGAATCATCTCGCGGCGACGGCCTTTCATGCCACCCGTTTCGAGCACTGTGATGCCTTGTAGCTCGGGTGCGGCACCGACTTCGGCGGCCAAGTCAAGTAGCGCATACGTGACGCCGAATAGCATCACGCGGCGGCCGGCCTGGGCTTTGGCCTCGGCCAGCGCCTTCAATAATCCTGCGTGGTCGCGCAAGAAAAAAGCTTCCTGCCGCTGGCCCGAGCGCTGCGCGAAGTCAGCCACCATCGCCACCAATGACGATTCACCCTGCTCTAAGTATGAGGGCAACAGGCCCAGAAAAATCCAGTCGGTGAGTGGCCCGTAGGTGGCTTCGAAGATGCGGGCCGCATTGGCACGGTACAGGGCCGGCTCGCGTACAAGGTGGCGGCTGCGCTGCTGCTGCGTGGTGCCGCTGCTCTGAAAAACCTCTTGAGGCTGCCACTCGGCCGGGTCGGTGCGCACGGCGTGGGTTTTAAAAAACTCGATGGGCAAAAAGGGAATATCGAC
Organism: uncultured Hymenobacter sp.; assembly: GCA_964251335.1. Lineage (GTDB taxonomy): Bacteria > Bacteroidota > Bacteroidia > Cytophagales > Hymenobacteraceae > Hymenobacter. The sequence goes on along the minus strand of CAXUKA010000147.1, from coordinate 5,530 downwards.
CATGCGCCGCACCTGCGCGGGCTGGCAGCCCAGCGCGGCCAGATAGGCCACATAGGGTGGGCAGTGCCAGGCTTGGTACTGAAATAATTGCAGGGCGGTAGCCTCGGCAGAGGCAACTGTGAGGGCAGGCAGTTGCCGAAGGTAATCGTCGCGGAAACTCATAGGATGCAACCAGGGTTAATAGGACGCACAACAATCGGAGGCGGCACAACGTTGGGAAGTAGCGTATCTTCGGCCCCGGCCTCGGGCATCACCACCATCATTTATCCCTGAGTATGAATTTGTTTCGACTGGTACGGACAGCAGCAGTTATGAGCTTGGCAGTGGGCGGTTTCACGAGCTGCCTCAAAGAGCCGAGCTATTCTACTACTCCGGAAATTTCGTTTGCAAGCATCGACCACAAGCGTTATACCATTAATGGGGGCCTCGTCGATTCGGTACACGTGACTATTAATTTTCAGGATGGTGACGGCGACCTCGGCCTGAGCTCGACCGAAGGCACGTCGGCGCCTTACACGCCAACTTATTACGGGGCCAATTTCTACGCTACGCCTTTTGTAAAGAATACCCAGAGTGGTCGGTTTGACTCGCTGAAAACCTACCGGCCCACGCTGCAATTGAAAAAGAACTACTTATATGAGCGGTTCGACCACATTTCAACTACTACCGATAATCGGGCCGCCCCGCTGCGCGGCACGCTCACCCGTTCCTACCGCTTTGTGCCCGGCAGCCAGTTTTTGCCCGGCGATGAAGTGAGGTTCACAGTCAGCATCTACGACCGGGCACTGCACCGTAGCAACGAGATAGAAACCACCAGCATTATTATTCCTTAGAAGTTCGCAAAGACAATTTGCTTTTATATAATGCCAGCCCTCTATCAAAGGGGCTGGCATTATTGTTTTTAGGCTAATAAATGGCTGGATACTGCTCAGGGTCGGCCTCGCGCAGCATCTCATACACCACGTCGAATACGTCTTCCACATTGGGCTTGGAGAAGTAGTCGCCATCGGAGCCGTAGGGCGGGCGGTGGGCCTGGGCCGACAGGCAGCGCGGAGCCGAATCGAGCAGCTGGTAGGCATTCTGATTGTCAACTACTTGCTGCATCATGTAGGCCGTGGCCCCACCGGGCACGTCCTCGTCGGCAAATACCACGCGGCCAGTTTTGCGCAGACTATCGGCAATGAGCTGGTCGGTATCAAAGGGCAGCAGTGTCTGCACGTCAATTACTTCCACCGAAATACCAACCTCGGCCAACTGCTGCGCCGCGTCGAGCACGATGCGGCACATCGAGCCGTAGGTCACTATTGTGATGTCCTCACCTTCACGCAGCACCTCGGGGCGGCCCAGCGGCAGGGTGAATTCGCCCACGTTGACGGGCATTTTCTCTTTGAGGCGGTAGCCGTTGAGGCACTCAATCACGATGGCTGGCTCGTCGCTGCGCAGCAGCGTGTTGTAGAATCCCGCCGCCTGGGTCATGTTGCGCGGCACGCACAAATGCATGCCCCGAATGGCCCCAAGTATCATCTGGATAGGCGAGCCCGAGTGCCACACCCCTTCCAGCCGATGCCCCCGCGTGCGCACGATGAGCGGAGCCTTCTGGCCGCCCTTAGTGCGGTATTGCAGGCAGGCCAGGTCGTCGCTCAGCGGCTGAATGGCATATAGCATGTAGTCAAGGTATTGAATCTCGGCGATGGGCCGCAGCCCCCGTAGCGCCGTCCCAATTCCTTGCCCAATAATGGTGCATTCGCGGATGCCGGTATCCGTCACTCGCAGTTCGCCAAACTGCGCCTGCAAGCCCGCAAAAGCCTGGTTTACATCGCCAATCTGGCCCACGTCTTCGCCGAAGGCCAGCACCCGCGCATCACGCTCGAAGTTGGCGCGAAAGCAGGCTTGCAGCACCTCGCGGCCATCGACCTGCGGGGCATCGTCGGCGTACTCGGCGGGTACTTCTTCGATGTTGCCCACGGCCTCTTCGCTCTGGCTGAAGAGGTAAGAATTATACTTGTCGGAGCTGTTGGCCAGGCACTCTTCGAGTAGGCGCTGGCCGGCACGGCGGCCAGCGGTGGGCCGGTTGCCGCGCACCTGACGCAGGGCTTTGCGCAGAGTCCGCACAATATCGGCCCGGATGGGCGTCACATTGGTTTGCAGGCCATTGACCATTTCGGCCAGCTGGTGCTCGGCCCCGTTGTCGGCCACCAGTTGGTTGAGCACTTTTACCGCCTCGTCGCGCTCTTCCTGAATTGGATTGAAGTACGCGGCCCAGGCGGCGGTGCGCGCCTGCTTGATGACGGCAGCGGCATCTTTCTCAATCTGAGCTAATTCATCCTCGCCCGCGATGCTCTCGGTAAGCAGCCACTCGCGCATTTTCACCAGGCAGTCGTGCTCTTCCTCCCAGTGCAGGCGGTCCTTCGATTTGTAGCGCTCGTGCGAGCCGCTGGTGCTGTGGCCCTGCGGCTGCGTCACTTCCGTAACGTGCAGCAGCACTGGCACGTGCTGCTCGCGGCAGATGGCAGTGGCCTTTTGATAAGTATCGAGTAGGGCCGGGTAGTCCCAGCCGCGCACCACGTAGATTTCGAAGCCTTCCTGGCCGTCGCCCTCGCGCTGCAAGCCGGCCATCAGAGCCGAAATGCTTTGCTTAGTAGTCTGGTATTCGGCCGGCACGGAGATGCCGTAGTGGTCGTCCCATACGCTCACAAGCATGGGTATTTGCAGCACGCCGGCGGCATTTAGCGCCTCGAAAAACATGCCCTCCGAGGTGCTGGCATTGCCGATGGTACCGAAAGCCACCTCGTTGCCATTCACCGAAAAGTCGCTGAACTGGTGCAGCTCGGGGTTTTGGCGGTAGAGCTTGCTAGCGTAGGCCAGACCCACGAGGCGAGGCATCTGGCCAGCCGTGGGCGAAATATCGGCCGACGAGTTCTTGCTGGTAGTCTGGGGTTTAAACTGGCCATCCTCGTCTAGCAGGCGGGTGGCGAAGTGGCCGTTCATACAGCGGCCGGCGGTGGCGGGGTCGGCCTCGGGGTCGGGCGTGGCGTAAAGCTGGGCAAAGTATTGCTCCCAGGTCAACTCGCCGATGGCCACCATGAATGTTTGGTCGCGGTAGTAGCCGGCGCGAAAATCGCCAGCCTTAAAGGCGCGGGCCATTGCCAGCTGGGGCAACTCTTTGCCATCGCCGAAGATGCCAAATTTGGCCTTGCCCATAAACACCTCGCGGCGGCCGGCCAGCGAGGCGTGGCGGCTTTCCCAGCCCAGGCGGTAGTCGTTTAGAATGTCGGCTTTGGTGAGGGCCAGTAGCGCAGGGGCTTCGGTGGCGGCAAGCAGGGGCACAGACATAGATGGCAGCAAGATTGGAGTGAGCGGGTGGGAAATCGGGGGCAGAATAAGTAGTGCAAAGCTACGGAAGCGGCCGGGGGTGGGCCGTATATTTGCCAATAGCGGCCAGCCCCGGCTTAGCGCGGGCGTGGCTTTGTACCGGTTGCTGTTAAAGCAATTGTTGGCTTGTCTTTGTTCACCTTACTCGCCAAGCTGGCGCTTGGCACCACTGCTATGCGCATTGTTTCTACCCTTATTTTCTGCCTGTTAGCGCTGGCCGCCCGCGCCCAGGGCGTCATTACCTTCGAGAGCACCGACCACGATTTTGGCAAGGTGCCCGAGGGCACAATGGCTACCTACGAGTTCAAGTTTAAGAATACTGGCAACCAGCCCATCGTGATTGCCAATGCCCAGGCCAGCTGCGGCTGCACCACTCCCGACTGGACCAAAACGCCCATCTTGCCCGGTAAAATGGGCATGATTAAGGCCGTGTACAACAGCGCCGGCCGCCCCGGCGTGTTTGCCAAAACCGTGACCGTGACCAGCAATGCCACTGAGGGCAGCAAAGTCCTCAGCCTCAAGGGTCAGGTGCTGACCAAAGAAGAAATTCGGGCTACGCTCACGCCGGCCCAGCTGGCCGCCTCGCCCCGCCTGGTGCTGGAGCGCAGCAGCTACGACTTCGGCCGCGTCGAAGCCGGGCAGTCGCCCGTGGCCCGTATCAGCATTAAAAATACTGGCCCTAAGGACTTGGTGTTGAGCACTATCACCGCGCCTTGCTACTGCGTAGGCTACCGCACGGCCCCCGCGCCCATCAAACCCGGCCAGAGCACTATTATCGAACTGGTGTACTCGCAGCGCAGCGTGGGAGCCGATACCCAGGAGATAAAACTGGCCTCGAATGACCTGAACGGCGACGCCAAGCTGACGCTGAAAGCCACCGTGGTGAAGGACCTGGTGCCGACTAGCTTGGTGAAGGAAAGCGGTTCGTCGGTGCCGTTTAAGTAAGCCACCAAGTAGCAACCCACACGTTTTCAGAAGCCCTGCCAATACGGTAGGGCTTTTTGCTTTATCAAACTCCATCTAACTCATAGCCATCCACTCTGCCTGGTTCGCCTTCTTCCTCGTCCCAGTCCTCCTCGACGTACCAGCCTCGCCAGCCCACCGGCTCAGGGTAGCGTTTTTGATATTCTTGTTGCGCGGTGGGGCTCAGTGTTTCCCACCACTTTGAAAATTCCCAAGAGTAAGAATCTCCCTCTCCCATTCGCCAGCCGATGGAATAACGCGGTATATCGGGAGCCCACAGCCATAGTGGCAATCTGTCATCTAGCAATTCTCTTTCAACTTCGAAAAACATAGCAATGAAGTAAAATGCGCATCAATTTTGGGTTGAGAAAGATAGGTATTACCAGCAATCTGGTCGAGAGCAACGAAACAAATTAATGTACATACATTATTTTTGCATCAACTGTTAATCCTCTTACTCATGAACCCTGCAACTGCGGCCCCTGCGGCCACGCCTTACATCGCCCCCGCTGGTACCAGCATCGGCCATATCCACCTGCAAGTCACGGACCTCGACCGGGCGCTTGCATTTTACCACGGCCTGCTGGGCTTTGAAATCATGATGAACGTGGGCACGGCTGCGTTTTTGTCGGCGGGCGGCTACCACCACCACATCGGGCTCAATACCTGGCACAGCCAGGGCGGCCGGCCGGCGCAGCGCCAAGGCGTAGCGGGGCTGTACCACGCGGCTATTTTGTATAAGGAGCGCGCCGAGCTGGCCACCATCGTGAAGCGGCTCATGCAGGCGGGCTACCCGTTGCGCGGCGCTTCCGACCACGGCGTGAGCGAGGCTATTTACCTCAACGACCCCGACGGCAACGGCCTGGAGCTGTACTGGGACCGCCCCCGCGAGGAGTGGCCCACTACGCCCACCGGCGAACTGACGATGTATACGCACCCGCTCGATATGCCGGGGCTGCTGCGCCTGGCTGAATAAACGGTTGCGCAGACTTTGTAGCCCGTGTTTAGTCTGCGCAACAAACGCGGACTACAAAGTCCGCGCAACCGGCGGCGTATCTTCGCGGCAGGTTTTCCGTCAACATCTCCCCTCCTACCTTATGATTATCGGCGTTCCGAAGGAAATTAAAAACAACGAAAACCGCGTGGGCCTGACGCCCGCCGGCGTAGCTGAGCTGCGCAAGCACGGCCACTCGCT
>CAXUKA010000146.1:0-14167 GCA_964251335.1 uncultured Hymenobacter sp. | reverse complement strand
CAATAAGTCCACCTTGTGGCCAATAGTCTGCACGCCGCCGTACACGTCGAGCGTCACGTTGGTGCGCCCAGCCTTGCCGCGCTTGGTGGTAATAATCACCACGCCGTTGGCTCCCCGCGAGCCATAGATAGCCGTGGCCGAGGCATCCTTCAGAATGTCAATCGAGGCGACATCGGCGGGGTTGAGGGTGTTGAGCAGGTTGCCGTTCGAGCCATCCGGGTCACTATAAAAGGGAATGCCATCGACCACGTACAGCGGCTCGGCGCTGCCCGTCACGGTGCCCACGCCCCGCACCCGGATGGATACGCCACCGCCCGGTGCCCCGCTGTTTTGCGACACCTGCACGCCGGCCGCCCGGCCCTGCATGGCCTGGTCGAGGCCCGTGACGGGGGTAGTCTTGATTTCATTTTCCGTCACCGAGGCGATGGAGCCGGTTACGTCTTCCCGGCGCTGGGTACCGTAGCCGACTACCACTACCTCGTTGAGGCCCTGCGGGCTATCGGTCAGCACCACGTTGAGGGTAGTGGTTGCGCCTGTCACCACTACCTCCTTGGCCGAGTACCCCACGAAGCTGAACGTCAACGTACTGCCCACCGTGGTGTTAAGCGAGAAATTGCCATTTATGTCGGTGGTCGTACCGGTCGTACTGCCTTTCACAATGACCGTTACGCCGGGTAAGCCCTCACCATTTTTCTGCGTTACCCGGCCCGCCACCGTCACCCCGGCCGCCGCAAACAAGCCTGGTTTAACTGCCTTGGACGCTAATAAAGGCTCGCCTGCCGACGCTGGTGTTGGAATCGATTGCGAAGTGAGCGGAGAAGAAGTTGAGTGCACAGAGTCAGCCCGACTCACCGTTTTCTCGGGCACGATGACGTACACGCCGTCCTTTAGTGGCTCGAACCGCAAGCCGCTTTGCTGCGTCACGTAGTACAACGCTTCGGCTAGCGACTTGAAGGCCGCGTGACGGCGGGCTACTACCTTACCCTGCGTCAATTGGCTGCGGTAGAAGAAGCTGACCTTATACGTGGCCTTAATTTCCTGCAACAGGCTTTCCAGCGACTGTTGCTGCTGCGACGTGTCGCCGACTTCGGTAGTAGTGCGGTACGCATCCTGCTGAACCAGCGCCAACAGGCTCTGCGCTTGGCTGGCTCCGTTGGGCAAAGAGCCCAATGCTAGTGCTAAACGCACAAAGCGAGTAAATTTTGCCATATAAATGGTGGGAAAAAGAGGATGGCAGAACAGGGGGCCGCCCCTAGCGGGCGGCGGGCAGCAGGCGCACGGTGTCGCCGGTGCGCATTACCCGAATGTCGAGCGACTTGGCTAGTGCGGGCAGCAGCAACTCAGGAGCAGCGGCTGGCAGGTCGCCCGTCACGGCTTGGTGCAGCAGGGCCGAATCGGTTACTTCTACTTGTAGGTTGTATTTGTCGCGCAGCAGCTGCACCACTTCGCTCACCGGCGTCTGGTGAAACTCCAGTTGTCCCCGTATCCAGCCCGAATACAGGGTTGGTTGCACGTGGCGGCGATTCAGGCCTGGTTCGGCGGTGGAGGTTTCGACCAGGTCGCCGGGCTGCATGAGCAGGTTTTCGCGGATTAGCAGCGCCTGGCGCTCCACGGCGATGCGGCCCGAGTTGAGGACTACTTTGGTAGTGGTAGGCTGGGTGCTCACGTCAAACTCGGTGCCCAGCACCGCGATGTTGAGCTTACCGGCATGGACCACAAACTTGATATTGTCCGGTGCGGCATTAATGTCAGCTACCGGCTGGGTAGCGCGATGCGTTATCTGGAAATAGCCTTCGCCGGTCAGCCACACTTCGCGGGGCGTATTGGCCGTCCAGGTAGCAGCCGTGGTCAGCGTCGAGTTGCCATTGAGCGTCACCACAGAGCCATCGGGCAGGGTAATCGTGCGCTGCTGGCCCGTGGTAGTAGCATAGTGGGTCGCGCCAACTGGCGCATCTGGCTGCCGCAGCCACCAGCCCAGGCCACCTACTATCAGCAGTACCATCGCGAGGCTCGCGGTCCAGCGCCACGCCCGACGCTGGCTGCGCAGGCGGGGAGCCGCCGTAGGCAGCACTCGCCGAGCCTGTTGAAACTTACGTAGCTCTTGCTCTTTTAGGCCAGTGGGCACGGACCGGGGGCGAGTATGAGCCAAATCTTGCAGTAGCGCCTGCGCCTGTTGTGCATCGGCCTGCTGGCCAGGATGCTCGGCCAGCCATTGCTGCCAGTAGCGCACGGCCTGCTCATCCTTGCCGGCCGCGTAGGCCTGGAAGGATTCATCGAGGAGAAAGTCGTCGAGCGAGTAGTGCGTGTGGGGCATGGCCGGGGCGGGAGAAGCGGCAGTCTATCTCCTAAGGGGAGGCACCCGGCTTTTTATACTCGCCTACTCGTAAAAAAACTTTTCAGTATTTTGTAACTACTTGTTAAACAGTAATAAAAACTTTAAAAATGTCAACTTGCTTATCAGGAGCCATATGGGTAGCCCCACCCGCTGGCGCATTGCTTTCAGTCCTTGGTGCACCAGATTACGCGCCGACTGTACGTTCAGTGCCATAACCTCAGCAACTTGCTCGTAGGATAAGCCGTCGAAAAACTTAAGGTATACCGCTTCACGCTGGCGGTCGGAGAGTTGCGCTAAAGCTGCCAGCAATTGCTGGTGCTGTGTTTCGGGCAGGTCAAAGTCCTCGGGTGTGTACTGCACCTCAAATTCCATCTCGTAGACGCTAGCCAGTTCATTCTGTCGTCGTTGCGCCTGCTGGTCGCGTGCCAGCTGCCGCCGCAAAGCCGTGAGCAGGTAGGGGCCTACTGATGACACCAGGCCCAAAGCTGCCCTGCGCTGCCATAGCTGCTGAAACACATTCTGGATGCTGTCTTTCGTTAATTCCTCCTCGCCCGTCAGGCGCAGGCCATAACGGTAAAGCATATCGTAGTGGCTTAAAAATAACTGGTCGCACGCCCGCTCATCACCTCCCAAAAAACTGGCCCAAAGCGTAGCATCAGAAGGCTGCATAGAAGGTGAATGACAGGAGATGCACCTGCTAGTATAGAGCTAAGTACGGATGGGAAGTAATTCAATCCAGCTAAATACAAAGGTTTGTGATAAAGTTTAAATCTTATTGAAACCCATCTATAAAAGAACCGCGCCTAAGTTAAAAGGTGTGCTATACTGCTACCCCTCTCCTACCCCTACCAAGTGAGCAAAGCGCACTTTCTGCCGAGTCAAGAAATAGGTTCCGAAAGTTTTTGCCTTTTGGGTTTGTGAACTATGCTTTTGCCCCCCAAATACGGATTTATTGGCTCATTTCAGTGCTCAGTATTTTGAAGGCCCTGCAGTAGCACCTGCTTCGTATGGTTAAGCAGATTGAGGCACCTAGGTCTTTGCCACAACCTACCAGACTGCTTTCAGCCAACTACTAACCACGCTGACTGCTACATAATCACTTTATAAACAACCTATTCACGCCTCTTCTTGGGTGGCGCTATTTACACTCTGCAAGGTGATTAACTGATTAATTATCAGAGTAAATTAGTCCAATAAAGGCCCGTGGCTGTTGCAGAACTCTTCCGATCAAGGGAGAACGGGTAGCAGCGCTCAAAAAAACTCTTAAAAAGCAGCCTTGCCACCGGTCTACTTGCCCAATTTGGTCTCTGGTAGCTTCCCGCGAAGTGCTCGGTTGAGTTCTGCAACAGCCACGCCCCGAAAATGCTGTTTTTCGAACACTTCTAAAAAGAGGCTTGGTTAGTCAGGCGCAGCAGCCGTTTTACATATTAAGAGAGTCGTTATTAGAATGTAAAACGCTGGTTTTAATTACCTAAGTTTTTTTCCTGCTGTGCCAGTCTTCTGAGCATCTTTTCCTTTTGCCTTGCTGTAAACACTTTTGCCCAGGCGACAACCAGCGCATCGTAGCCTCCAGACGCTTTTTTTTCTGTCTCCGTCAGCTTAACCAAGAGTAAGACCGGGGTACGGCCTGTAGTAGTCCAAGGCAATACGTTTTGGTGAAAGAAAGTGCTTTTGGATTGAAAGGCGTTTCCGGTGCTGCCTCCATCCAGAAAAGCAACGCGTTTGGTGGGGAATTCAAACCTGCCGCGTTGCCCTCGAAGCAGGGAGTCTAAAAACTGACCTTCCTGTTCTGTTAAGATTGGATTGTCATTCAGTCCCAGCCTGTTCTGAGCTTTTGCTAGCTGAATCATCGAAAACGCAAAGAGCAGACTTAACAGAATGCGCATAAGGTACTTGTTAGGTGAACAGCAGTGCTCAGTAATTTTTTGGCTCCAACTATAGTTATCCACTCGGAAAAATACTACACTGTCCTGATACTGTGAATGACCAAAACCCGTCACTTTTCCAAGAGCAGGGATATAACAGGCATTATGCAAAGGGACGAAACCCAGATGAAGCAGGTACTTCCGGTACTGCTTTACTGCCTTTCAAAGGCTATTTGCTGAATATCACTCAATCTTTGTAGAAAAGTACGCCAAACTGCGTTCTCGGGCCAAAGTATTCTTTAGCAGGTGTTACTGGACCGTCTTTTCTTCCGAGTACCCCATGCTACGCCTTTCTTCTTTGTTGTGCTGGTTCCTGTTGACGGCTTGGTCCAGCGGGGCCCAAACGCCCACTAAACTGCCTCTGCGCTGTCTGTCCGTGACCGCGCCCGGGGCCTACGCGCCGCTACGGCAGGCGCTGGCGGGTGTGCGGGTGGTGATGCTCGGCGAGCAGACCCACCAAGACAGGGCCACCTTCGCGGCCAAGATTCACTTGGTGCGCTACCTGCACGACTCGCTGGGCTTCACGACGCTGGCCTTCGAGGGGGATATGTACGCCCTCGACAAGGCCCGGCGCGAGATGGCCGTCGGCCGACCCGTGCGCCCGGTGCTGCTGCGCGCGGTGTACGAGGGTGACCTTCTCCCAATAAACTAGGCCGTTGTAAAGTAGAGAAAATCGGGCACTTGTCGTACCTTAAACCACTAGACAGTGTCATGAAAAAGACCAAGTTTACCGAGGCCCAAATCGTGTTCGCCCTGCGCCAGGCGGACACGGGCGTGACCGTCGCCGAGGTGTGCCGTAAAAGGGGCGTCAGCGAGGCCACCTACTACAACTGGAAGAAAAAATACGGCGGATTGGGGGTGCCCGAGCTGCGGCGGCTCAAGCAGTTGGAAGAGGAGAATCAGCACCTCAAACAGCTCGTAGCGGACCTAAGTCTCGACAAACAGATGCCGCAGGACGTGCTCAAACAACCTTCTGAAGCCCGTGCAGCGTCGGCACGCGGCTCACCACTTACTTGACGCCTACCGCATCTCGGCTCGGCGAGCTTGCCGAGTCATTGGCTTACAGCGCGCTAGCTTCGCCTATAAAGCACGTGGGCGCGATGATACAGTCCTACGCCGGCGCTTGCGCGAGTTGGCGCAAGTGCGCGTGCGCTACGGTAGTCAGCGCTTGTATGTCCTGCTGCGCCGAGAAGGCTGGCTAGACAATCATAAACGCGTGCATCGCCTTTATTGCTTAGAGGGCTTGAACTTACGCAGTAAACGTCCCCGGCGTAATCGCGCTGCGGCCCACCGGTTAGAACAGCTCCCGCTGGGTCGGCTGCACCAGATACTGTGATAAAAGGGTTGCCTATTGGGTAAAATTTCTGTAGTTTTAGCCTTCCAAAAGGAGAGCCTTCGGGTTCATCCTGTGTAGCCTCGGCCCGTTCACGCGGTCGGGGCTACTTCTTTTTCAGCTTTTTCAGCCAGGTGCGCTGGGTGGTAGTGCAGGTCATAGGCGCAATCATTCTTCCAGAGCGAGTAGCAGAGCACGAGCAGTTTACGCATGACGGCAATTACGCCCGGCTTGCCACTAGGCTGGCGTGCCCGCAGTCGGGCGTAAAAGGCCATTTGCTGCGGATTATAGCGTAAGCTGCTGACAGCCGGCAGATACAGAGCTGTGCGCAAACGCACATTACCTCGGCGCGAGATGCGCGTGGCCTGAGCCGAGAGCCCGCTTTGACGCTGCACCACATCCAGGCCGGCATAGGAGGCCAGTTGTCGCTCGTTTTCCACCAGGCTGAAGCCGTTGGTTTCGGCCACCACTACGATGGCCGTGGTCAGCCCGACACCGGGAATACTGGTCAGGTGGCCTAGTTTGCGGGCCAGCTCGGGCTCCGCTTTCAGCAGGTCAGCCAAATCCTGGTCTAGCGACTTGAGTTGGTTGACCAGTAGTCGTTGCTGAGCTGCTAGCCGTGCTAAGGTCCGGCTATCCGGTTGATAGCTATGCTGGTAGGCGTGGACCCGAATCTTGAGTTGGGCGGCTTGCCGCACCAGCACTTGCCGTTCACGGGCCAGGGCACGCAGCTGACGCAGGGCAGGCGTGGGCGGCCGCCAGGCCGGCAGCGCCCGCTCCAGGTCCAGGCGGCAGAGCAAACGCGCATCCAGTTGGTCGGTCTTGCTCTTGAGTTCGGTGCTGCGGGCAAAATGCTTGACCTTATTGGGCAGTAGTACACTCAGCAGCTGCTGGTTATCGGCTAGAAAGTAAGCCAACTCTTCGTAGTAAACGCCGGTGGCTTCCACCACGAACCAGAGTGGGCTACCGCTAAGGTGCTGTTTGGCCACCCAGCTGAGTAGAGCCACGAAGCCGCTTGTCGAGTTAGCGAAGGTCGTCTCTTTGCCGAAGTGCAGCTGCTGGTTAAGGGTCGCGTGGCCCATACAGGCCACGAAGCTATTTTTGGCAATGTCGATGCCGACGACGCATTTAAGGGGGGCAGTGGGAGAAAGGAGCGCAGCCATACGCGAACAGGAATAAAAAGGGGAAATAGACGTAGCCAGGCTAGGTTTTACCGCAACTTTTCTCGTGCAAATGCGGGATGCTCCTCGCCTTGCGACTCGGTAGCTCCCTCCATACTGTGCAGTCTTCAGGCAAAACGGGAAACGGTGCCCCGTTTCTGGTGCTCAGCGTCAACGCCACCAGGGCCCCGCGCTTAGAGTTGGGTGATGTCCCCGTCTCCTTGTCTGGCTGGCCTCACCTTGAGGCCATGCAATCATACGAGAGCTGGCGCATGGACTTCGTGGCCGACAACCTCTTTGACGGCCGCAAAATCAGGGCCTTAACGATAGTCGATAATTTTAGTCGCCAGTGCCTCGCCATTCACGTCGGCCAGTCGCTCAAAGGGGAAGATGTCGTGGCCGTAATGCAGCGCTTACACCAGCAATTAGGCCTGGTGCCCGAGCGTATTCAAGTTGATAATGGCAGTGAGTTTAGCAGCAAGGCGCTCGACCGCTGGGCTTATGACCAGCACGTCACACTCGACTTTTCCCGACCCGGTAAACCGACCGATAATCCGTACATTGAGTCGTTTAACGGTAGCTTCCTTGGGCGAGTGCTTGAACGTGCATTGGTTTCTGTCGCTGACCGATGCGCAGGAGAAAATTGAGCACTGGCGCCAAGAATACAACGGCTTCCGACCACACAGTTCGTTACATAATTTAACGCCCGATGAGGTAGTGGCGGCCGCCATTACCGTCGAGCTTCAGAACGCCTGATGCTTTACTTTCAACCGGCTCAGTAATTGGGAGGGGGTCAAGTGCCCGATTTTCTCTACTTTACAGTGGCCTAGTTTACTGGGAGGAGGTCAGTTTCTCTTCAGCTGCAAGTCGGGTCTGCGGCTGAGCGACCTCAAGAATATTGGCAACTCGAAGCTCGAGGGCAACCGCCTCACCTTCGAAATGCAAAAAGGCTGGAGTAAGAGCCTGAAGGAAACGATGCTACCGCTCACGCGCCAGGCGCTGGCCTACCTCAGCGATGCGCAGGAAGAGGAAGGCACTGCCGGTTTCCGCGACTACGCCGACCAGTATGAGAATCGGGCGCTGACGGCTATTGGGTTGCAGTTGGGCATTCAAACCAAGCTGCATCACCACGTCGGCCGCGAAACGTTCGCCACCAACTTCATCCGGCTAGGCGGCTCGGTTGAAGTCTTACAAAAACTACTGAATCATAGTAAGATTACTACGACCATGAAATACGTGCACGTCGATGATGCCATGAAGTGCGCGGCCGTGGCAACGCTCGATGCGCAGGAGGCAGCATAAGGAAGTGCTATAAGCCGCGTCTGATTGGCTAGAGCAGGCTCTGGTTTAGCTGCTTGACTACGCGGGACTCTAAATCAGCCATGAAATACCAAGCCCCCAAGTTGTTCTTGTTTTTAGTTAACGTACCCCTTACCCCGTCGGCAGTTAGTTCGAGAATATATAGTTCGCTGGTAGTCTTGCCCCAATTGATGAGGTAGATATTGCCTACTCGAAGTTCTATTGAATAGTTAAAATAAAAAGCCGACAGTAATAAGCATAAGTGCCTTTTGTGACGCAAGTCATAAAGCATTAGCTACTATTCAAATTCCCACAGGCTCGTTCAACAGTTACCCGCAACAGAAAAGCCCCAACCGCTAACCGGTCGGGGCTTTTTCACTTATAAAAACTATCGGTTACACCATCACCCACCGACGCTTGCCATACTTGACCTTGCGCAGGTGCGGCTTCTCGATGAAGCGGGTGAAGCCGAGCGAGGCCAGCGGGGCCTGGCGCACTACCAGCTTCTGCTGGGCCACTGGCTGGCTGGTGGGCTGGGCGGGTGCCGGCTTGCGAGCTGCGGCTTTGGCCGGCTGCTCGATGCTACGCGCAACGTCCTCGACTTGGTGAGCATGGGGGCTTGGGTGGTAGCACCAGCGAATGCCGCGCCTACTAGCGCGCTGGCAAGTAAAAGTCTTTTATTCATGATGTGGCAATTGTGGGAGAAATCGGAATGTGACCGAAAATTCCCCCGGCAATTGCCGCCCACGAAGGACAGAAAAAAGTCCCGCTACTGGCGGGGCTTTTTTGTGAGTAGCCGTAGCTGCCTACTTGCTTATTTACCGGTGGGCACGCTGGGCAATACTAAGCTTGGCGGCTTCCAGCGATTCGTAATACACCATGTCGAGGTGATACTTATGGGCCTGGGTAGTAGCCTGCTCGGTGTAGTGCTGCGTGGCTAGCTTGCCCATGATGTTGTTGGAGGTGACGATGCTCATCTCGCGTAGGCCCGCCTCGGCTGCCTGCGCGTTCCAGTCCTGGGCCAGCCATTGCTGTATTTCCTTGGGAATGGCGCTCATGTTGCGCGTGTCGGCTATCCAGCCCCAAGGCTGCTCGGGCTGGCTGTGCGCCCGGTAGTACGCCAGGCCCACCGTCATGAGGTGCTTGAACTGCTCGCGGTTGGCAAACGTGTGGAGCTGGACAATGAGGCAGGGCACGGCTTTATCTGCCCAGACCCGTGCATAAAACTCGTCCAAAATCACCTGTTCTAACATAAAACTAGTACGCCCTACGGCTAGGCTTGTTGCCCACTCCGAGCAGATAAGCATGCGCGGCGGCCTCTTCCGTAAAGGATTGCAGCGTGATGGTGCCCGCCGCCGCCGTTGTCTGGTTAAATATCTGCCCTACGGATAAGCGGGCAAATACATCGCTGGGTATCAGTATGGCCTCCCATAGCGCGGCCGGCCGCAGAACCTTACCCGTCAGCCACTCCTCGGTTATCCATGTTTTTTCCGCATCCGAAAGCGGAGCCAGTTCCCGCTGGTCGCTGAGTAGGCGGTGCCACCCCCGTAGCAGCAGCAGCCGGCCGAGCTGCACGGCCAGCGCCTCGAAGGCCTCCGGCTGCCGCTTACCTACCGAATAGCAGATAACGGCATACCCGGCTGGATGCTCCCGTATTTGCCCAGCGGCGTTTTCAAAGTAGAGCGGCAAGTGTGAGAAAGGCATACGAGAACGAGCTACAGGCCAAATATATAGTATATCCGGCACCTAATTAGTAGCACCGAAGCCAACAACAGGCTACTGTCCCGTTTTGATTTTCTCTAGCTTGTCTTAGCAGGAGTTACATACTTTGCTACCGTGCTGGCCGATACGCACAACGCCTTGGCAACAGCGTAGTTCGACATGCCGCCACCCTTCAGTCGGCGCACCTGGTCGATTTGCTCCTGCGCAAGGCCCGGCTTGCCCAGCTTGGTGCCCTTGCCCTTGGCCCGCTCGATGCCGGCGCGGGTGCGCTCGCTCAGCCGCACACGCTCCTGCTTGGCCACGATAGCCAGGATGGAAATAACGGCATCCTTAAAAATGCCCGTCGAGTCGAGGTACTGCTCGGTGTAGGATTTGTAGCCCACGCCGTAGCTCTCCAGCAAATTCAGGTGCTGAAGCGTAGGCAGGGCACCCTCGCGGCTGAAGTGGTCGAGGCTCCAGAACAGCACCAGGTCGAACTTGCGCTGGTGGGCATCGGCGAAGAATTTCTTAAACTCGGTACGGTTGGCCGTGCTGCCAGACTCCTCCTCAGCATACTCCTTATAGATGTCCCAGCCGAGCAGCTGGGCATAGCGGCGCAGGCCGGGCAGTTGGTTGTCGGTGGACTGGCCTTTGTCCTTAGTTGAGACGCGGGCGTAGATGGCTACTCGCATAGGGATAGGGGCGCAGGGAACTGGTACTTCAATAAAAAGGCAGCAAGCTCTTCATCACTATAAACTGCTTTACCAGCCACAAACCTTGCATCACGGAATAAGAGCACCATCGACGTCTGCGATAGTACCCTTATCTTATAAACGGTTGCAGGTTCGGCGTAGCAGGCATGTTGATAAACGCCAAGCTCTGTTGATACATAGCCCACTAACAACAGTAAATAAGAGTCGGGCAGATAAACGTACTGTGCTACTTCCACGGCAAGTAGCTCGGCTCTTAATGCATCTATTCCTAATCCATAGGATGTCAAATAGTGCCGCATCACTCCAGTTATTCTAGATTTGAGCTTATCGGTCATAGAAGCAGAAGCCAGCTATAAGGAATCTTGCTGCTCCAAAACTAGTCCACGAAACGGGTGTTTTCTGGATGCTTTTGGAATAGGCCAAAAAGGCCCCGAAAACGCAGGTTTTGGGGGCCTTTTTGGGGTGGTCTAGTTACGCTGGACAGTTTAGGGCGTTAAGTTGAAAGAGTTGTTGGTGAATATGATAGGGTGTCTGATAGCCGATACTGGAGTGCAGGCGCTCGTGATTATAATAATCAAAATAGTCGGCGACGCTGGTCTGCGCGTCGGCTAGGTCGGCAAAAACGGGCCGTTCACGCAGTTCGAGCACCTCCGTTTTGAGGCGTGACCAGAGGCACAAAAACCTTTAGGCGGTTTTCCGCCTGGGCATTATCATAGCAGTCGCCGCGTCGGCTCTGCGAGCGCAGAGCCTCGTGGTCGTGCAGTAGTTTGCGATACACCTTGCCGCAGTACTGCCCGCCGCGGTCCGAGTGAACGAGTAGGCCGGGTGTGGGCGGATGGGCCCAGAAGGCGCGCTGCAAGGCGGTGGTAATCAGCTCCTCGGGCATGGTGGCCATGACGTACCAGCCAACTACCTGCTTGCTAACCATATCCTGATAAGCACACAGGTAAGCCCAGTCGCCATTGGCCAGCGGCAGATAAGTGATATCACTGACCCAGACCTGGTTCGCCTGCATCGGCTTGGGCTGGTTGAGCAGGCGGTTCGGGGCGCAGCGTAGCCCGTGCGTCGAGTCGGTGGTGCGGGGAGCGAAGGCCTTGGGTTGCAGCGCGTGTAGGCCTCGTCGACGCATAGCGGTACGCAGACGCTGGCGCCCGACGCGGTAGCCTTTGCGGCGCAAGGCGACCTGTAGCCGACGCGTGCCGTAGCGGCGTTTGTGCCGGCCGAAAACCTTGACCAGCGCCTCTTTCCAAGCAGGCACCTGTTTATCAGTTACTTGTTCTTGAGCTTGTTGCCACGCATAGTAGCCGCTAACTGGCACCGCCACCACCTGGCAAACCAAGCGCACGGAGTATTGACTCCGCTGTGCTTCGATAAAGCGATAGCGGCTCATTGGTTGTCGGTCACCGAGAGCCTGCGCCTATAGCAGGCAACTGGCAATGGCTTTTTTTAAGATCTCAAGCTCCTGCGCCTGGCGTCGATTCGTGGCCCGCAATTGGCGCAGTTCAGCGGCTGTTGCCGGGTCCAACGCTGTCCCGCGCGCGGCGGCCACCGGCGTGAGTGCTTCTTTTTGCCACTTGTAGAGTAGCTTGACATTAATATTGGGTCTTAGGAAGCAGAGCTAGAATTTAGGGGTTGTTGACGAAGCTCTTTAAGCAGGACCTTGTAGAGGTCTTGCTAGCGATGGTTGAACCGAAATTCGCACTCTTTCAACTGTAGCAGAAAGGTATGCTTGGGCACGCCCGCAAACTGGTGGAGGCGCCTTTTAGCGAAGCTCCAGAACGACTCGATGCCGTTGATGTGTGCCGCCCCTTGCACGAACTCGTCGTGGCTATGGAGCACCCGGTAGTGCCGGTCGAATCCGACATCCACCAGCCCGTCATAGCCGCGCCAACCATCGGTGTTGACCATCGCAGCGGGGTCAATTTTGCCCCGAATAAGGCCCTGCAACGTCTTTTTCGAGCAATCGGGCACAATCTCGGTGTACACCTGGCCCCGCGTTTGAACAGGCCGAAGACGATGGTTTTGCTGCCCGCCCCGCGGCCCCGTTTGCCCCGCACTCGGCGTGGGCCGAAGTACGATTCGTCGAGTTCGAGCGCCCCGCCCAGCTCGACTGGCACCGGACAGAGCTGGTGCAGGCGGCGACGCAGACGCAGGTACACGTCGTTGACCGCCCGCCCGCTCAAGCCCGTCAGGCGGGCCGCATCCGAGGCCGTCAAATCCAGGGCAAACAGGCGCAGCAAGTAGCGAAATTTGACCTCAGAAAGTTTGCTGCATTTATAATAGCGGTTAACGGGCGGCATAGCAGGAAGTTATGCCCTGTTTTCTGACTTTTGCTTCCTAAGCCCCATATTTAATTACCATACGTAAAAGCACTCTTTACTCCTCTTAAATCACTGCTATAGCAGTAAATTCATTCACCTTAGCCTCTATAACCCGAAGAATATGCGATTATCCGCCTTTCATCTGCTGTTCTTCTTGTTCTTAAGCTTACCAGTGTTGGCTATTAATTCATTGTGGGTAAGAAAGGATAAGAAAATAATAGGCGAGGTTAACGCCGTTATCAAAACCAGTCCTGCAGCTGTAGAACGATACTTTGTAAAGGGTAGTCCTAACGTGCATAACCTTGGCTTTGGCTGGACGTCAAAAGAGGGTGCTGTTGGGGGCAGATACATCTCCCTCCAGGCTACTTTTTACTATCGTAACGATACGCTCATTAGCTATACTGTTTATCCTCGATTTCCAGACGAACCGACGCTTAAGCGCACGTACGCAGCATGGTATGCGCCGAGCTTTCGGGTTGATTTGAAGGAGGTAAGTCCGTTTTACTACAATGATGCGGCGCTGCGCAAGCCCTTGTCAACTTATCGAGAGCCTTATTTAGTTGGTAGTGCGCCAGAAGCGATTAGAAAGTATATGTCCCCTGCATCCGGGTTGGACTATGGCGATTATGGGGGGGTCGCCTTCACGATGCTTCAGAACAGAAAGAATTTTGTAGCAATCCAGGACAGCCTATCACCAGAGAAAGTCTTTCTGCTGATGCATGCGGTGAACCCAGCGAGTAGATTAACAGCTATCGAATACTACTTGATGCACAAGTACTTGTTCTCCAATCAGCCACAAATGGCGCACTGGATAGAAACGGTTTTCCAAGAGTTACCAGAAGTAGAGAGTATACAAGGGTGTATTGGGGGGACGTATAATGCACGGGCATCAGTAGCTAAGTTCTCTCAGGCCAAATAGTCCATTCTTGAATAGAGTAACCATAAAGTACCACGCCGGGCGTAGCGGCCGGACGGGCCAAAACCATTACTTTTTTAAGGGTTGTCCGAGAAGCCATCTTATGTAATTTAATTATTCTTGGAGGAGAGCGTGACTAGTTGCGCTCATAAAATAGCCACAACCGCTTGGCAGAGGTAGTACAAGCCGGCCCCGGCGATACTCCACGACCCCAGCCGCTGCCAGGCTGGGGAGAGCCGCACGGGCCGGCCAGCCTGGCGTTGCACTTGGCTAATGAGCTGCCGCAGACCAAACAGCAGTAGTAGCACCACCTGCTGCCCGGCTTCCAGGCCCAGGCTAAAGCCGAGCAGGGCCAGCAGTAGCACTTCGCGTGGCAGTTGGTGCAACAGCGCGAGCAGCCCGCTGGCAAACCCCAGCCCATGTACCAGTCCAAAGCCGAAGGCCACCAGCAGGCGGCTAGGTCC
>CAXUKA010000145.1:0-14209 GCA_964251335.1 uncultured Hymenobacter sp. | reverse complement strand
AAGATCCACCGGGCGACGAGTTCCCCCTCCCTGCCGGCGTCGGTGGCGATGATGGGCATGGGCTTGGCGGGCCTATTGCTGTACTTATTGATGGGCCACGAGGAAATTGCCCACTGGCTACCCTTCGTCTGGATGGCGCTGCTCATGGCTGGGGCGCTGTATTTCCTGGCTCGAACCTACCGACATTATCTAGCTGAGCTACAGCACGCGCTCAGTCATCGCTTCTCGCTGGCGGAGGAACTTCGCACCGAGCTACCCATCGAAACCGACGAGGCAACAGCTGCCGTAGAAGCCCCCATCCAAACTGCCGAGGCCCAACAGCTAGTAGGCTTGCTGACTGATAAGAAACAGCGGCCTACCGCCACCGCTCGCCTGCTGGAATTAGGCGCTGCCGCTGTGCCCGCCCTAGCTGCCGCGCTCGCTCCCGGCACCAACGAGCTATTGGCTCGCCGGGCGGCCGCTGTAGCTGGGCAGCTACGCTTGGCCAGCAGTCGGCAGGCGCTGGTGATGCTGGCCCAACAGCCGCACACTGCCCGGCGCGAGGCGGCGTTGCGGGCGTTGCGCGGCTTTGCACCCGTGGCGACCGATGCGGCCATTTTTCAAAACTTAGTAGAAGACGAATTGCGCTTGGCACAGCGGCTGGTGCATGGCATGTCCCGCCCTATCGCAGTGGGCGAGTGGGGCCGGGCACTCGACTACGAATTGGGTCGCGCCGAGCAGCGGATTTTTGGCCTGCTTCAGCAGCTTTACCCGCCCCAGCTCATTGCCGATGCGCAGCGCGGAGTGGCCCACGCCGCCCGCGAGCGCCAGGCTAACGCCCTCGAAATTCTCGATAACCTAATTCCGCGTACCTGGTACCGGGGCCTACAAGCGCTGCTCGACATCATTCCGGCCTCCGAGAAAGCGCAGCTATTCGACGAGCTACTCGGACCCGCCGATACGACCGAGGCGCTGCCCGCCTACATCATTCGGGCAGGTGAAGCCACGTTTAGCGACTGGACTATTGCCACGGCTTTGCGCCAGCACCTGCCCACGCCCGCCGAGCTGCCCGACTGGCGGCCCTACTTCGACAACCCCGATGTCCTGCTGCAAGAAAGCGCCCTTACAGCCATCAACCACCTGGCTACCAGCCAGCCCGCTACTTACGAGGCGGCGCTCCAGCTGGCTCCAGCCCTTCGCCATTTGCTTATGAGCCACCACGCTGCCGCTGCCCATCTGCCGGCCCAGGCCCGGGTGGGCCTGCTCCGCCACACTGCCCTCTTTGCCGAAACGCCTGAGAATGTACTCAGTAGCATCGTGCCCATCATGCAGGAAGTTAGCTTCCCGGCTGGGCACCAGATTTTTGCCAAGGGTGACCTGGGCGCGTCGCTCTACATCGTGTACGAGGGTGAAGTAGGCATCTTCAATGGGCCGCAGCTTTTGACGACCTTCCACTCAGGTGATTTCTTCGGCGAGTTGGCGTTGCTCGATGCTGAGCCGCGCTCGGCTACCGCCGTGGCCCAGGGAGCGGTGCGTGCCTTCCGACTCGACCAGGACGATTTTTATGATGTGATGGAGGAGCGCGGTGAGGTGCTGCGCAATATCCTGCGCGTGCTGTGCCAACGCCTGCGGCGGCAGAATGAAGCGTAAGCGGTAAAACTGTCATTGCGAGGAGGCACGACGAAGCAATCGCATCAGGACGAGCCGTTCAGGTGCGATTGCTTCGTCGTGCCTCCTCGCAATGACAACTTTAGTGCTTACGCTAGCACTTCATACGTCATCACGGGCAACTCCTTATTTTTCAGCAGCACCTCTCC
This sequence comes from uncultured Hymenobacter sp., assembly GCA_964251335.1. GTDB lineage: Bacteria > Bacteroidota > Bacteroidia > Cytophagales > Hymenobacteraceae > Hymenobacter. The sequence continues at coordinate 12,413 of CAXUKA010000145.1, read as the reverse complement.
TACTGGCTGGCACTGGAACGACTCTTTTAGTTGCTCGTAGACGGCTTCGCTCACGATAATCTGGCCGGGCTTGGCGGCACCTTGCAGGCGCTGGCTCACGTTTACGGTATCGCCTATTACGGTGTAGTCCAGGCGCTTGAGGGAGGCTGAGCCAATGTTGCCCGATACCATTTCGCCGGTATTGATACCGATGCTAACGGCGGGGCGGTATTCGGTGCCGGGTATCTTCTCGTCGGCGTGGGCCATCAGGCGGGTGCGCAGCGCTAGGGCTGCATCTACGGCGCGGTCGAGGTGGTATTCGCCCCGGAATACGGCCATCACGGCATCGCCCATAAACTTATCGACGTAGCCGCCCTGCGCAATTATCTCCTTCACCATCAGGTCGAAATAGTTATTGAGCAGCCCGACTACCGTGGCGGCGGGCAGCTTTTCGGAGAGCGAGGTAAAGCCACAGATGTCGATGAAAACCACTGTGCCTTGTATCGTTTCGGAGGCTAGCAGCCGGTTTTCCACATCGGGGCGCGACATGAAGTTGATAACCGTCTCGTCGACGTACATCTTCAGGATATTGTTTTCCTGCATAGCCTTCAGCGTGTCGCGTAGCTGCTGCACTTGCACAATTGTTTTCTCGATAGTGACTTCCAAGTCGCTAAAATCCACCGGCTTGCACACAAAGTCAAACGCGCCCCGGTTCATGGCGGCGCGCAGGTTGGCCATGTCGCCGTAGGCCGACACGATAACGGTTTTGATAACCGGGTTGGTAGCGTGCAGCTCCGTGAGCAGCGTCAGGCCGTCCATCACGGGCATGTTGATGTCGGAGAGCACGATGGCCGTGTCGGGGTGCTCGGCCACGCGCACGAGCGCTTCCTGGCCATTGGCGGCGAATACAAACTCGTATTCGCCTTCGCGGATTTTGCGGCGAAATTTCTGTTTAACAAGTAGTTCGAGGTCGGCCTCATCGTCCACGACCAGTATTTTCGTTTTCATGCGGGCAGGGAGAGCAGCTTTTCTTTGAGGGCAGCAAAATCGACGGGCTTGGTCAGGAAGTCGTCGGCCCCGAGGGCCATGGCCTGGGTACGGCTGGCGTCGTCGCCGTAGGCAGTTATCATCATCACGCGGGGCGGCGGGGGCGGCGTGTGCTCGGTGCGCACGCGGCGCAGTAGCTCCAGCCCGCTCATGCCGGGCATGTTGATATCGGAGAGAATAAGCACGACCTCAGAATGATGGTCATGCAAGTAGTCCAGGGCTTCCTCGCCCGAAAAGGCAAAGGAAAAGCTCAGCGCGCCGCTGCGGATTTCGCGCCGGAAGCGCTGTTCAAACAGCGTCTGCACATCGGTTTCGTCGTCAACAACCAGGATTTTCATCTGAGTAAAGGTAAGAAATGCCGTGATGTAGCGTAGCCACTAAACCGGCAGCCGCACTGTAAACGTAGTGCCCACACCCTCCTGCGAGGCTACATCGAGCGAGCCGCCGTGGCCCTGCACCACAATATCGTGGCTCAGCGACAAACCCAGGCCAGTGCCCTCGCCGCTAGGCTTAGTCGTGAAAAAAGGCTGAAAAATCCGGGCCTGCACCGCCTGCGGGATACCCGTGCCATTGTCCTGCACCACCACATTCACCTCCCGGTTGATAAAGGCCGTGCGCACGCTCACGGTAGGCGCATAGCCGGCTTCGCCGGCCTGCTGGCGCTTGCGCACGGCATAGAAGGCATTGGTAAACAGGTTCAACAGCACCCGCCCTAGGTCCTGGCTCACAGCCTCGACCAGCGGCAGCACGGGCGCGAAATCGGTTTGCAGCGTGGCGTTAAAGCTTTTGTCTTTGGCTCGCAGGCCGTGGTAGGCCAGGCGCAGGTACTCGTCGGCCAGGGCATTGAGGTCGGTGAGCGTGCGCTCGCCGTTGCTGGCGCGGCTGTGCTCCAGCATCCCCCGCACGATGCTGGCTGCCCGCTGGCCGTGCTGGCTGATTTTCTGCATATTCTGCTTTAAATCGGCCAGTAGCTCGGCTTCCAGCTCGGGGTCGCGGGTGGGGCGGGCGCGCTCCTCAGCCAGTTCCTGCGCCAGCTCGCTGCTGACCTCGGCAAAGTTGTTGACGAAGTTGAGCGGGTTTTGAATCTCGTGGGCAATGCCAGCCGTGAGCTCGCCCAGGCTCGCCATTTTTTCGGCCTGAATAAGCTGGTCCTGAGTGTCTTGTAATTCTTGCAGAGTGGTACGCAGCGCATCGGTTTGGCGGGAAAGGGCGGCGGTGCGCTGGTTCACCTCGTACTCTAGGGTGTGGTTTTGGCTTTCGATACGACGCTGCTCTTGTTCGGCTTCAAGGCGGCGCTTGGCTTCGGCATCCAGGCTTTTTTTCTTGCTTCTAAAAATCAAAAAGCAGACCCCGGTCCAGCACAACAGCAGCACTTCGAGGTTGCCGCCCTTGTCGAGGTTTCGTATCAGATTGGTGCCCGTCAGCCGCAACAGTACTTCCAGCAGGTGGTAGGCCGCAAAAGGTGCCAGGCCTGCCACCACCCACACTGCTGGCGAGTAGGCCCGTAGCTGCCAGCCCACGGCGACAGCTGTCGCCAACGCCCCCGCCAGCAGCAGGTCATCAAACCAGTTCATGACCGACCCACCCCAGAGTATACCCAGCGCTACAAATACCGCTGCGGGCAGCCACAGCCGAGCTAGCCAGCGGTCCCAGTCTGGCAGTCGGTTGGGGGTATCCAGCAGTTTGCGCATCCCATACACGAGCCCCAAGCCGAGCATAGTATCTGTGTAAACCTCGCCGCTAGCCATCTTACTATTTTTAAGATACTTATCTTAATTATTTGCAAATATTTAACCAAGAGTTGCATCCAAGTGCTAGCTACTGGCCTGTAGCGGTAGCCGCATCACAAACTCGGTATATTCACCCTCTTGACTGTCCACTTCCAAGGTGCCGCCGTGGCCTTTCACCACCAAGTCGTAGCTGAGCGACAAGCCCAGGCCAGTTCCTTCGCCGCTGGGCTTGGTGGTAAAAAACGGCTGAAAAATCTTCTGCTGCACTTCTTCCGGGATGCCCGTGCCATTGTCGCGCACCCGCACTACTACCTCATCTTCCTCCTGGGCAGTTTGCACGCGTACTGTGGGGGCGTAGCCAGCTTCGCCGGCCTGCTGGCGCTTGCGCACGGCGTAGAAGGCATTGGTAAACAGATTCAATAGCACCCGTCCAATATCCTGGCTCACGGCCTCGACTAGCGGCAGTGCGGGCGCAAAATCGGTTTGCAAGGTGGCGTTAAAGCCTTTGTCCTTGGCCCGCAGGCCGTGGTAGGCCAGGCGCAGGTACTCGTCGGCCAGGGCATTGAGGTCGGTGGGTGTGCGCTCGCCATTGCTGGCGCGACTGTGCTCGAGCATGCCCCGCACGATGCTGGCCGCTCGTTGTCCGTGATGGGTTATTTTTTCCAGATTTTGCTGAAGGTCGGCCAGCAGGTCAACTTCCAGTGCCACATCAGGGCTGGCCTTGGCTTGCTCCTCGGTTAACTCATCGAGCAGCTCGGCCGATACTTCCGAGAAATTATTGACGAAGTTGAGCGGGTTCTGAATCTCGTGGGCAATGCCCGCCGTGAGCTCGCCCAAGCTCGCCATTTTTTCGGCCTGAATGAGCTGCGACTGGGTGGTTTTCAACTCGGTTAGCGCTTCTTGTAAAGCTTCGGCCTGCTGGGTAAGGGCGGCGGTGCGCTCGGCTACCAGGCGCTCCAGCTCGGCATTTTGGGCGGCCACCAGCCGGCGGGCCTGGGCTTCTTGTTCGCGCTGCTTTTCCTCCTTGGCTAAGCTGCGTTTTTGAGTGTTGGCCACCACGTACATAGCCAGCAGAAAGGTGGTGGACAGGTTATTCCATAACTTGAAATAGCCTGCATATGGCGGCAGCAGCTTGTACCCACCCACCGCCAACCCAATTTTGAGCAAATTACCGAGCACCACCAGCGCCACGCCCAGCAGTAGCGGCCGCGCCGGGCGATAGCGCATCAGCAGCAGCAGTGTAACCAGCGCTATGCTCCAGGCAAAAAGCTGGTACACATCTTTGAGCAGCGGATTGCGGTAGTTGGCAGCGGCGGTGATGCCAAATACCAGCACCGCCGGCAGCCACAGCCACGACAACACCCGGTTCCAGCGCGGCAAGCGCTCGGGCAGGTTGAAAAACCGCCGCATAGCCAGCACCAGTAGCATGACCAGCGGCCCCGCTATCAGCAAGTCGAAGTTATATTCTCCTTTCATGCGCGCCTAACCTATTGTCGGATAACTTTTTGCGGCATAACGTAAGCTTGCCGCCTCTGGCTGACTTTTCTTCGCCACCGCTGGCGACCGACAATGATAGCGCGCATGCAGGCTTCCATCTCAACAGCCGGCTAGGCAGGCGCTGATTTCCCGCAGAATTGCACAGAGTGTAAACTCAAAAAATGAGTTGATGGCTACTTCTTGGTCTGCGTGCCCAGCCACAGCTTCAGCGCTTCGAGCAGGGCCGGGGCCACAATGGGGCGCGGCTGGCCATCGAGCACTATCCACTGTGTAGTAGGCGGCTGAAGCAGGTGGTTGACGCCCACTAGGCGCTGGCTGGTCACGGCACGGTTGCCGTTGTCGCGCAGCTCTTTTTCGAGGGCGGCCTGGTGCTGGGCGGGCGGGGCCTGCTCATCGGCCAGGCCACTCAGTAGCAGCACCGGCACCTGCACCGACTCGAGCTTTTCGAGGGGATTGAAGGCCAAAAAAGCGCGGTGCCAGGGCGTAAGCTGGGCAGCGGCGCGGGTTTGGGCGGCGGCGGGCGTCAGGTCGGGCTCATCCTGGCGCAGCAGGTTGGCTACCATGGCCTGGGTCTGGTCGAGGTTGGTGGAATAGCGCACCAGTTCGGCCAAGGCCGTGAGGCGGCGCAGGCGTACATCGAGCTGGGCCGGGGTAAGTTTTTGAGCTTGCAAGGCGGCCGTTTGCTGCGCTTGTAGCGTTTCGAAACCTGGCAAGCCATAGCCCGCCAGGCTCACCACAAAGGCGGGCGGCAGGGGCTGGGACGCGGCCAGCAGGGCCACGTTGGCCCCTTCGCCGTGCCCAATGAGGCCGAGGTGCAACAGGTCTACTTCGGGCCGTGTGCGCAAAAAATTAAGGGCCGCCTGGGCGTCGCCCACGCGCTGAGCAGGGGTAGCGGTGGCATTGTTACCCTCTGACTGCCCCACGCCTCGGTCGTCGATACGCAGCACGGCCACGCCGTGGCGGGTGAGGTAGTCGGCCAGCAAGCTCAGCAACGGGTAAGTTTGAGAGGCAAGGCCACCTTCGGGCTGCTCGGCGGGGTGGCCGTCGCGGTCCTGCGCCCCCAAATCGGAGAGTAGCGCCACGGCCGGAAACGGCCCTGGCCCAGCTGGCACGGTGAGCGTACCGGCCAGCTTGAGCCGCGCCGCAAAGTTTGAAAATATTACTTTTTCTTCTCTATATGGTCGGCTCAATGTCGCCACATTGGTGGCAGCGGCGGGCAATGGCGCGTGCCGCAGCACCAGCGGAGCCCGCAAGCCGGGCTGCGTCCAGATGCCGCGCAGTACCAAGCCACCCGAGTCTAGGCGGGCCAACAAGAGGCTGCCGAGTTGCGGCACCTCCAGGCGTACCGAATCGGTACCGGGCACGACTTGCAGGTCGGCAGGCACGCGACTTAGCTTCTGCATCGGCACATCAAGCGCGGCGAAATAGCCGGTGCCTGTTAGCGTTACTACGCTCAATGTCAATGACAAGCTACCACCTGGCAGCGGTAGCGGACCGTGCCACAGGCCTTCTAACGAAGGTGCCGGGCCAACAGACTTTTCTCCTGGTGGCGCAGGCGCCGTGACCACCGCCGCATCGGGGCTTTGCGCCCGGCTGCGCGGTACTATGGCGCACCACCATAATAGCATAGCAAGTAGATACCTATTTTTCACTTAGCTTAGATAATACCTCTCTCCACAGAATGACTGCAAGTTACTTAAAATTTGCATAATAGTAGTGTTTACAAATGATTATCATCATTCTTAACAAGTAATAATATGATTTTACGTAGTCAATAAATAAATTATTTCAGCCTAAAGCCTACTTCGCGGTTATTTTTATTCAAAGGTGTGGAAGTTCATTTAACCCTGTACTAAATTTGTGGACTAAGCCTCTTTTTTAGCTTTTACCAATATGCTAAAGCGACTACTTTTTATTCTATCCGTTATCGGGCTATCGCCTATCATTAGCCACGCCCAGGAGGGCCGCATTACCGGCCGCGTGGTCGATGCCGCCACCCAAAGCCCTATCCCATTTGCTTCTATCAACCTGCGTGAAGAGCAGACTGGGGCACTCACTAACGAATATGGCTATTTCCAGTTGGCCATGCCGACCAAAGTAACCGAAGACTCCATCATCGTGATGGCGCTGGGCTACAAGCGGACGGCGCTATTCGTGAAGCGCGGGGCCAACATGGAGGAAGTTATCCTCCAGATTCCGAAGCAGCCTATTCAGTTGGCCAGCGTGGTGGTGGAAGCCAGCAAGGTGAAGCCGCTCATGCTAGGCGCACACTCCAACTCGCCCGGCGCGGGCATGATTCAGGGTATGCCGGGTAGCCAGTACGCTTTCCTGTGCAAGAATGAGAAAGCTAAAAAGCTGGGCTTTGTGCGCTCAGTGGCGTTTTATATCGGCGAAAACGGCTTCCCCCGCGAGCCCTTCCGGGTACGCCTCTACAAAGCCGACGGCAACTACAACGCGCCCAACTCGGATATGCTCGGCGAGAGCGTAATCGTGTCGGCCGCCCGTGGCGGCGAGTGGTTCACGGTAGACCTGACGAGCTATAATATCCCCGCGCCCGAGGAGGGCTTCTACGTGGCGATGGAGTGGATTGTGAGCGGTGATAAGTTCTACACCACCAACTTCATGGACAACTACACGCCCTACGGCCAGATTCTGCGGCCCACGTTCGAGTTTAAAGACAGCCGCACTTGGAGCTACGCCATCGGCCGTGGCTGGAACCTGGTGACACTCGCTAACGGCAACTCGCGCTTTAATGCCATGATGCGCGCTGAGGTCGATGCCTACGTGAAATAATAAACGATTAGCTTACCTGCGATGCATTAGCGCGCCGACTAAGCCGAGGGGCTGCTCGAAAGAGTAGCCCCTTTTTTATGGCACCTATTCGCTGACAAATACGCGCTTGACTCGTTCACTTACATTAGTCAGCAGCTCGTACGGAATAGTGCCAATTCGCTCAGCCAGCTCATTGATAGTCAGGCCCTCACCAAAGAGCACAGCCACGTCGCCGGGTTGCGTTTCGGGGATATCGGTTACATCGACCATCACCATATCCATGCACACTGAGCCTACCACAGGCGCGCGGCGGCCGTGCAGCAGCACCAGTCCCGCGCCGGCGCTAAAGCGCCGGTCGTAGCCATCGGCATATCCGATGGCCAGCGTGGCCAAGCGGCGCTCGTGAGCGGTAGCCGCGCCGCGCCGGCCGTAGCCCACGGTGGTATTGGCGGGCAGGGTTTTGACCTGCGACACAGTGGTGCGGAGTGTGCTCACGGGCCGTAGGTTGTGGCTGGTTTCATCGCCGGCCTCCACGCCGTACAGGCCCACGCCCAGCCGCACCATGTCAAACTGCGCTTCGGGAAAGCGCCGGATGCCAGCCGAGTTCAGTGCGTGTTTGAGCACCGAGCGGCCCAACACGGCCTCGATGGCGGTGGCCATACGCTGGAAGGTGCTGAGTTGCTGGCGCGTGAAATCGTCGTGCGCGGGTGCATCGGCAGCAGCCAGGTGCGTCATAATGCTGGCGATGGGCAGTTGGGCGCGATGCGTCACCAGCATTTCGAGTAGCGCGGGCAAGTCGTTCTCATCGAAGCCCAGGCGGCGCATGCCGGTGTCGAGCTTAAGGTGCAGGGGCGGCAGCGGGGCCGTGCCTTCGGCTGGCTCTTTGGCCGCTTGGAGGTAGTCGTGCAGGCGCTCCAGCGAGTAGATTTCGGGCTCCAAGCGGTAGCGGCGCAGCTGCTCGAAGCTGTCGGGGCCGGGGTTCAAGACCATGATTGGCAAGCTGATACCATTTTCACGCAGCTGCTGGCCTTCGTCGGGGTAGGCCACGGCGAGGTAGTCGGCTCGCTGAAACTGAAGTAGACTGGCCACTTCGTAAGAGCCGCTGCCGTAGGCAAACGCCTTCACCATCACCATCAGTTTTGTGCTGGGGCTTAGCCGCTGGCGGTAGTATTGGAGGTTATGCGTCAGCGCGTCGAGGTTTACCTCCAGCACCGTGCCGTGCTGAAGCTGCTGCAAGGCCGCCACCACCCGCTCGAACCCAAACCGCCGCGCCCCTTTGATGAGGATGGTTTCGTTTTGAAAATCAGCTGGGCGCAAGTCAGCCAGCAAGGCTTCGGTGGAAGGGTAGGTTTGAATTAAAAATGAAGAATTAAAAATTAAAAACTGCTCCTGTTCTTTTCGCTCTGCAATTTTTAATTTTTCATTTTTCATTTTTAATTCCTTCGAAATAGCCTCCCCTACCCCGATGAGCCGCGTGACGCCGTGGGCCTGCACCAGGGCCAGCACGCGGGCATACAGCTCGGGGCCGCTGAGGCCTGACTCCAGTACATCGCTGAGAATGAGCGTGCGGCCGCCCGGCCGAGCCTGGCGGCTGAGTGCATCGAGGGCCAGGGCCAGGCCGGCGAGGTCATTGTTATACGTGTCGTCGAGGAGGTAGCAGCCGTGGCGGCCCTGCTTCATTTCGAGGCGCATGGCCACCGGCTGGAGGCGCAGCAGCCGGCGCTGTATCTCGGCTGGGGCGATGGCGGTGGTGGGGTCGAGCTGCCGCCAGAGCAGCACGGCCAGGCAGTGCAAGGCATTTTCCAGCTCTATCTCATCGGCAAAAGGCAGTGTGAAGCGCGAGGCTGTCAGCAGAGCAGGCTGGTTGCTGGCTAGGCCGCTATCCAGCTGTGTTTCGCCCAGCCGCACGCGCACGCTGGCCGTGCCCGCGCCGGTGACTTTGAGGCGGAATCGTAGGGCCGCGCCGGGTGCGTCGTGGCGCGTCCAGGCCAGGGCGGGTAGGATACGCGCCTGCACGGCGGCATGCACGGCGGGTTGGTCGGCGCAGTATACCAGCAGCTTAAAGCCGGGCTGCTCGAAGAGATGCAGCTTTTCGCTTAGCTTTTCTTCTTCCGAAGAAAAACCGGCATCATGGGCGGTGCCCAGAGTGGTAAAAATGCCATGCGTAGGCTGAATGATTTCGGCCAATTTTTCCATCTCGCCGCGCTCCGAGATGCCGGCTTCGAATATGCCCAATGTGTGGCGTCCGGGGGCCAATTCCCACACGCTCAGCGGTACACCGACTTGTGAGTTGTAGCTTTTGGGCGAGCGGCAAATGTCCTCATCGGGGGCCAGCAGCTGCGCCAGCCATTCCTTCACAATAGTCTTACCATTGGAGCCAGTGATGGCCCAGACCGGCCCGCCAAACGCTGCTCGATGCTGAGCGGCCAGCGCCTGCAAGGTCACCAGCGTATCGGCTACCCGCACAAAGCCCGCACCTTCGAACGGGGCCAAGCTAGCTGGCGCGTGGCTCACCATAAACAGCCGCACACCTTTGGCATATAGCGCCGCCAGGTGATGGTGGCCATCGTGATTAGGACCGTGCAGGGCAAAGAAAATGGTTCCTTCGGTGAGGCCCACGCGGCGGCTATCGAGCAGCAGTGTGGCAATGGTGGCATCGGTGGCGGGGGCTTGCAGCAGGGTGCCGCCGAGCAGGGCGGGCAGGTCGGAAAAACGGATGGGCATAACGCCTGCAAAGGTCGGGCGTAGCGACTGGGCGGCTACGCTTCAACACGATAAGCAGCCGCTGGCATACTTTACTTTAACTCAAATTTCTGGCCCACCAATTCTCCTATCTCTAAACCCACCCTATTATGCGCCTGATAATTTGCTTGCTGCTGAGCAGCTTATGCTTTGCTCAGATAGCCGTGGCCCGTAAAGCGCCTATGCCGCTCCGCATTGCCACCTATAACCTGCGCCTCAATGTAGCCAGCGACGGCCCCGATGCCTGGCCCAACCGCAAGGAGCTAGTAAAGAACCTCGTGCGCTACCACGATTTCGACGTTTTCGGCACCCAGGAAGGGTTTCGCAGCCAGCTCGATGGCATTGCGGAGCTGCCGGAATATATCTTCGTGGGCCACGGCCGCGACGATGGCAAGGAGGCCGGCGAGCATTCGGCTATTTTCTACAAAAAAGCCCGCTTGCAATTGCTGCAAACCGGCGACTTCTGGCTAAGCCAAACGCCCGACCGCCCCTCGCTGGGCTGGGATGCCACGTGCTGCAACCGCATTTGCAGCTGGGCCAAGTTCAAGGACTTGCAGAGTGGGCAGGAGTTTTTCTTTTTCAGTGTTCATTTCGACCACCAGGGCGTGGAGGCGCGTCGCCAGTCGGGCAAGCTGATGGTGCAGAAAATCAAGGAATTCGCCCAGAATGCGCCGGTGGTGTGCGTAGGCGACTTCAACTCGACGCCCGACACCGAGCAAATTAAAACCATGCAAACCCTGCTCGGCGATGCCTACCAGCTCACGCAACGGCCGGCTTACGGGCCGATAGGCACGTTCACTGGCTTCAAGCTCGATGCACCGCTGCTAGACCGTATCGACTACATTTTTGTGAGCCGAGGCAGCACCGTGCTCAACTACGCCGTCCTCACCGACTCCATGCGCGGTCATTATCCCTCCGACCATTTTCCGGTGGTAGCCAACGTGCTGCTGAAATAGCCACGTTGGTCATGCTGAGCTTGTCGAAGCATCTCGATTGGTGCAGTACTCCCGAAAAATGCAAGGAGTTAGTTCACCGAGCAAGATGCTTCAACAAGCTCAGCATGACGATTAAAAATCCGTCGGTTCGCCGAGGTAGGCAAAATCGTCGATTTCCTTGAGCATTCCTTGCAGCTTTTCGCGCACCATCTGGTAGGCGAAGCCGCCGAGGAGCAGGTGCACGGGCGGATTGGGCAGGCGCACGAGCTGGTACATGGCTTCGGCGGCTTTGGCGGGGTCGCCTTTCTGGTTGCCATCGCGGCCCAGCGAGGCTTTCAAGCCCTCGCCCACGGTGGGTTTGTAATCGGCAATTTCAGTCTGCTTGTAAGTGGCCGATTCGCCGGCCCACTTGGTGCGAAAAGGCCCCGGCTCGACATTGGTCACGTGGATGCCCAGCGGCTTGAGCTGCGCGGCCAGCGACTCGCCCAAGCCTTCCAGCGCAAACTTGGAGCCGTTGTAGATGCCCGCGTGGGCGATGCCCAGCAGCCCACCCACCGAGGTAATATTGAGAATATGGCCCGATTTGCGCTCGCGCAGGTGCGGCAGCACCGCCCGAATGATGCGCAGTGGCCCAAACACATTTACATCGAACTGCCGCTGGGTTTCTTCCTCCGTTATTTCTTCGATGCTGCCGAGCGAGCCGTAGCCGGCATTATTCACCACCACGTCGAGGTGGCCGAAGGTGTTGATGACTTGCTGCACCGCCGCTTGCAACTGCGCACCGTCGGTGACATCGACCAGTACGCCCAGGCTGTGGCCAGGCTTTTTCTTGGTAAACTCCTGCACCTGCTCCGACTGGCGGAAGGTAGCTGCCACGCGGTCGCCTTTGTCGAGCAGTAGGGTGGCCAGGGCTTCACCAAGGCCAGTAGAGGCGCCGGTGATAAACCAGGTTTTTTGATTTTTAGGCATGAGGTAGCTTCGTGAAATGGCGTTAATAAGACGTGAGGCGGGGGTGGTTTGTTTGACCCGGCTCCGTACTTTAGTACGCTTGCTATAGCTAATGACTGGCCTTGTTCCCCCTGAAATAGATAGCTGGTGTGTTTAATTTTCACACTGTCTGATTTTATGGCTTCTTCTGCCCTTCCCCGCCCCGGCGCTACCTTCGGGCTTCATTTGCCCAATCGCTAAAAGCCGCCCGATGGCCGTTTCTTCTTCGCTTTCTACTCCGCCCGCGCCGCTGTGGCAGCGGGCCTGGCCGCACGTGCTGGCCGTGTTGTTTTTTGTGGTGCTGGCTGTGGCCTACTTCGCGCCCATCGTGTTCAACCACCAGACGCTGGCGCAGCACGACATCACCCAGTTTCAGGGCGGCGCGCACGAGACGCAGCAGTGGGCCGCCGAGCACGGCCACGAGCCGCTGTGGACCAACTCTATGTTTTCGGGCATGCCGACGTACCTGATTTCGGTACACTTTCCCGGCGACTTGTTTGTGTACGTACAGAAGGCGGTAGCTCTCGGCCTGCCCGGCGTGGTGAGCAATTTGTTTGTGGCCTTGCTCTGCGGCTATGTGCTGCTGGTGGCGCTGGGCGTGCGCCCGCTGGTGGCGGTGGCTGGCGCGGTGGCGCTGGGCTTGTCGAGCTATAACATTGCCATCCTGGCGGCGGGGCACAATACCAAGTCGTGGGCCCTGGCCTACGCGCCGCTGGTGCTGGGT
>CAXUKA010000144.1:0-14216 GCA_964251335.1 uncultured Hymenobacter sp. | reverse complement strand
GTTTCGCAAGGCGCGTGGTTACAGTGCTGGCACATCATTGGCTGGAATACCACCTGCGGATTATCCGAGGGGTCTTCCATCTTGGCGTAGGTGGCCAGCTTGCCATCCTTTTCGAAACCACCTTCTTCGTGTGCGTCCGAGCTATAGTAGCGGTCAATACGCATCCAGTGCATTTCGCGGCGGTTGATAACCTGCTGCTTGCCCACTACGGCAATGTTGTTTTCGGTTTGGCACCCAATCACGCACGAGCCGCAGCCGATGCACGAGTTGAGGTCAATAGCCATACCCCAATGGTGGTCGTTGTACTGATAATCCTGCCAGAGCGAAACGTGGCTGGGTTTTTCCAAACCTTCGGGCGTAGCGATTTTCTCGTACTCGGTTACCTCTTTAGGGTTTTCGCGGTACTGCGCCAAGCTGGCCTCCTGCACCACCTCGCGGCGGTCCATGATAGTGTGGTGCGTCTGCGTCTGGGCAATCGGGCTGTTCGCGCCGGTGGCTTTCAGCGTAACATTGTTGGTGTAGATGATGCCATCGCGGCCAACCTGGGCCAGCGGGAAAGCATTCTCACCCACGCTGTTACCTACTTTGCCAGCCATCGTGCGGCCGTAGCCTACAGCGATAGCTACCGTGCCTTCGGCTTGGCCGGGCTGGATGAGCACCGGCAGGTCAAGCGGCTTAGCCAGGCCGGGAGCACTTACGCTTACCACGTCGCCTTGCTCCCACTTGTTGGCTACTGCCATTTTGCGCGAGATGGCCACGTAGTTGCCCCAGGTAGCTTTCGAAACCGGGTCGGGTAGCTCTTGCAGGAAGGGGTTGTTGGCTTCTACGCCACCTTCACCGATACCTACTTTCTCATACAGTGCTGCTTCTACCGAGCCAGCCGGAGCGGCCGGAGCGTTACGCAGACGGTTCACAGCCTCAGCAGCGCCAATAGCAGGTGCCGTGAAGGCCGGAGCGGCAGCCAGTGCCGAACCAGTAGCAACACCGTCGTGAACAGCTTTGTCCCAAGCAGCTTGGAAGCCATTGCCGCCTAGTACACCTTGCCAGCCGGCTTTCAGGAAGTTGTAGTAGTTCTCGTTCGAGCCAGCCCAGCGCAGGAAGCTTTCCTGCCCCTGACGGGTTTTGAAAATCGGCGTAATGGCCGGCTGTGCGAGGCTCAGGAAGCCTTTTTTGGGCTCGTAGTCATTCCACGACTCCAGCCAGTGGCTATCGGGAGTCTGGTACTGGCAGAGCGAGCCGGTTTCGTCGAGACGGTCATTGAGCGAAACGCTCAATGCAGCTTTCGCAATACCAGCTTTGATTTTATCGCCTTGGGGGTGGTTGTACACCGGGTTAGCGTTGTAGAAGAACACCGCGCTCACTGCGCCGCTGTTCAACTCGCTCACAAACTGCGCCATCCGTGCGTCATCACCCTGACGCACGTAAGATGGGTTAGTCAGGTCAACCGTCGTACCCACGTTGCCGAGGGCTTGGTTGATGGCGGCTACCAGCGCTTGCACGGCCGGGTCGTTCGAGCCAGCTACCACCAGCGAAGCGCCACGGTTGGCTTGCAGTTCTTTAACTGCGGTGTCAAGCTTGCCTTTAATGGCAGCATCCAGCGTCGGAGCTGCGCCACCACCTACAACAGCGTTGTACAGGTAGACAGCTATCGAGCCCATTTGCGAGGGCTTCACTGGTACGCGGATGTCAGCGTTAGAGCCAGCCAGCGAGAGGTTAGTCTCGAACTGGAAGTGGCGCGACATGGTACGCTTGTCGGTGCTCACCTTGCGGTTGGTGATATACTGACGCGAGTACTCAACTGGCGAAATCCAGGTACCGAGGAAGTCAGCACCGAGGCTAACGATAACGTTAGCGCGGCTGAAATCATAAGCCGGTAATACACCGCCGTTGGCTTGCAGGATGCCCGAAGCCGAGTTTACATCGTACATGATGTGCTCGACGTTGCGATGCTTACCTGCAAAAACTGCGATAGCACGCTTGGTGCTAGGGCTGATAATCGTAGGCGATACAATGGCGATTTTGCCGGTGTTAGCAGCCAGCGCAGCGCGAATAGCTTTATCAACTTCCGGGAAGTCAGCCTTTTGGCCTTTCGCCATGAAGTGCTGCAAGCGGCCACCGTCGTAGAGGCTCAGTACGGCAGCTTGGGCGCGGGCCGAGAGGCCACCACGCGTTACCGGCGACTCGGGGTTGCCCTCTAGCTTAATCGGACGGCCGTCGCGGTTTTTCACCAGCACCGCGTTGTAGTCGGAGCCCGTGAAATAAGTCGAAGCGTAGAAGTTGGAAATCGACGGGTCGACTTCTTCCGGCTTGTTGAGATACGGAATAGCCTTGCGAACGGGCGCTTCGCACGAGGCCAGCGTGGCAGCTGCTACGCCAAAGCCCATGAGCTTCAGAAAGTCGCGGCGCGGCGCTACCAAAGCATCGTCGGCGTCACCGGCGCGGCCTTCTTTCACCGGCAGAAAGTCGGGAAACTCGGCGAAGGCACCTTTGGCGAACTCCGGCGAATTGTCCAGCTCTTCAATTCCCTTCCAGTATTTCATTGTAGGTAGTAAGGAGACAGTCGAAGTGAGACGGGAAACAGAAGCGACAGAAAAGAATAGTCTTCTGCCAACTCCGGTTTGCTACCTCGTGTCTTTCTATATAAAGCTTAGCTAAAAAAACTTAGTAGTGGCACTTCGAGCACTCGGTACCGCCGTTCGACGACACGGTGAAAGGAACTGCGTTGTTCGACTTGTCGTGCAGTTTCACGAGGTTGTCGTAGTAGGCGTTGCCTTTCGTGTTGAGGGGCGTCTCGCGGTGGCAGTTGATGCACCAGCCCATGGTGAGGGCCGAATACTGGTACACCACTTCCATGTTTTGGATGGGGCCGTGGCAGGTCTGGCACTGAATGCCGCCCACTTGGGTGTGCTGCGAGTGGTTGAAGTAAGCGAGGTCGGGCAGGTTATGAATACGCACCCACTGAATGGGTTGCTTGCGCTCGATGGCTCGGTAGATTTTCTTGATTTCAGGCGACTCCGTCTTAATCTGCGAGTGGCAGTTCATACAGATGTTCGGCGACGGAATGTTGGCCGATTTGCCTTTGTACACCGAAGTGTGGCAGTAGGCGCAGTTGATGTTGTTTTCACCAGCGTGCAGCTTGTGCGAGAAAGCAATCGGCTGCGTGGGCTGGTAGCCCTGCGTCAGGCCAACAGCCATCACGCTTTGAACACCGGCATAAAGCAGCGCCAGTGCTACCACTACCCCAACGATGCCACGTAGGGCAGCCGAGTTGTACAGGTCAGCCCAGTTAAAGCGCTGGTTCAATACTTCCACATCGCGGCCGTCGAGGTCTTTGCGACCACGCAGCACATCCTTCATCAGGTTGGCGATGATGGCGAGCGTTACAACCAGCACAATCAGCACAACTACCAAGACGATGAGAAGCACATCCATGTATTTTCCAGCGCCAGCGTCAGCACCACCACCGGTGCCTGCTTCTTGGCCATCACCTTTCGGAGCGTTTGCTGTAGTAGCGCCAGCAGTAGCACCACCTTCTTGCGAAGTAACCCAAGCTACGATGCTGGTAATCTCCTTGTCGGACAGGCCGAAAGAAGGCATCTGCTGCTTGCCGTTGTCATTAAACAGCTTTACAGCATATTCATCGCCGCTGGCTACAACTTTGGCAGAGTTTTTGACCCAAGGAATAATCCAAGAGATAGGACGACGCTTGGTGATACCACCAAGAGCTGGGCCAACTACTTTTTCACCAACGGCGTGGCATTGCGCGCAGTTTGATTTGAACAATGCATCGCCAGCAGCAATGGCAGCTGCATCGCCGCCACCAGTAGCCGGAGCTGCGCCAGCCGTACCCTTAGGGTCTACGCCTTGCTGACTTACGGGGGCTGCTGCCGTTGGACTCTGCGCGTGAGCGGTGCCCGCCAACGTCAGAAATAGTGCTAGCACCCAATATTTAGTGCGCGATAGGAAGCTATTCATCATCTAAACGAACCAGTAAAACGGAGGGCGGGCGTACCCGTTCCGGGGCACAAATGTAGGCTAGGAATTGTGGGCAGCAAAGGCAAAAAGGGCATTTGGGAAGCTTGCTAGCTTATTTAGAATTAAGCTAAATAAGTATTTAGAATGCTTCTTTTCTTCGTCTACTGAGCTGACAATACTAAAGGTATTGGTGGATAGACGAATTAACAAAGCACGAGCTTACTTTACTTGTTGCCCATTATGGGCTTATCCAGAGGCCCCTATATAGGTACTGCATCTGCTAGTAAGCAGCGCTGCTTAGCAATTAGCTTGCTGGCACCCAATAATGGAATCGGTTTGGTAATGCGCCGGAAAATCAGTACCTTTGCACCCCAATTAATTTTTTCACATTTCAAAATCAACCCCGTCAATGGACGTAAGAAATTACGAGACGGTCTTCATCCTCACCCCCGTGCTGAACGAGGGCCAGGTGCAAGAGACGGTCGAGAAGTTCTCGCAGGTGCTTAAGGAAAATAGCGCCGACCTCATTTCTACTGAAGCCTGGGGCTTGCGCAAGCTGGCTTACCCGATTCAAAAGAAATCCACTGGTTACTACTTTACCCTGACCTACAACGGTTCGGGCAATATCGTAGACGTACTGGAGCTGGCTTTCCGCCGCGACGAGCGGGTAATCCGCTTTCTGACTACGGTGCTCGACAAGCACGCCGTGACCTACAACGAGCGCCGTCGCAACGGCGAAATGAACCAGCCCAAAGCCGCTCCGGCCGAAGCTGCTGCTTAGTAACCCGTTAGTACGTAATCACGATGGCTACCTCGAACAACCGCAACAATAACCGCGACAACGGCAATAAGCCCGTTGACACGCGCAACAAGTACTGCCGCTTCAAGAAAAACGGCATCAAGTACGTGGACTACAAAGACCCGAACTTCCTGCTGAAGTTTGTGAACGAGCAGGGCCGCTTGCTGCCCCGCCGCATCACCGGCACCAGCCTGAAATTCCAGCGCAAAGTGGCCCAGGCCGTGGCAAAAGCCCGTCACCTGGCCCTGATGCCCTACGTAACTGACGCCCTGAAATAGACTTTAAAGCAATGGAAATCATTCTGAAAGACGACGTTAAGGGCCTGGGCTACAAAAACGACCTCGTAACGGTAAAGTCGGGCTACGGCCGCAACTATCTGTTGCCCCAGGGCCTGGCCATGCTGGCCGACAAATCGGCTAAGAAAATCGTAGCCGAGAACGTGCGCCAAGCCGCTCACAAAGCCGAGAAAGTGAAAGCCGACGCGCAAGCCGTGGCTGACCAAATCGGTGCCCAGGTATTCGAACTGCCGGCTAAGGTGGGCGAAACCGGCAAAATCTTCGGCCGCGTAACCACGCTGCAACTGGCTGACGCTCTGAAAGCCAAAGGCATCGACGTAGACCGCAAGCGCCTGAGCTTCGACCAGGAGCCCGGCACGGCTGGCGACTATACCGCTACCCTGAACCTGCACAAAGAAGTTAAACACACGATTAATTTCCGTGTGGTAGCTGCCTAAGTGCTAGGTATCAACCTATTCGAAAGACGCCCTGCCGTAAGGTGGGGCGTCTTTTTTTGCGCCTACCTTTGTAGTTCATGTTTCGGACTGAATTAACTATTGCGCCGCAGGAGCGGCTACTACCGCGCACGGCGCGGGTGCTGACGGTGGGCTCGTGTTTTGCCGACAGCATCGGCGAGCGGCTGCGCCTGAATAAGGTAAACGCGCTGGTCAATCCCTTCGGCACGGTGTTCCAGCCGTTGGCGCTGGCGCAGCTACTACGCGCCGCCGCCGGCGAAGAGCAGGACTGGCAGCAGCACGTGGTGGAAGCACGCGGCCGTTGGCAGAGCTACGACTTTCATAGTACCATCGGGGCTGAGTCGCCGGTCGAGCTATTGCAAGCCATCCAGGATAAAGTGCGCCAGGTCGGCGAGTTTATTCGCACGGCCGATACGGTGGTGCTCACGCTGGGTACCGCCTGGGCCTATCGCCTGCGCGAAACCGGTGAACTGGTGAGCAACCTGCACAAGCTGCCAGCTGGCTTGTTTGAGAAGGAACTGTTGACGGCCGATGAGATAGTCAACGGCTTGGCAGAAGTTCATGCGTTGTTGCGGCGGGTGAATCCTGATATTCGCATTGTACTCACGGTAAGCCCGGTCCGGCACATCAAAGACACGCTGCCGTTCAATGCGGTGAGTAAGTCGGTGCTACGCGTAGCCTGCCACTATTTGAGCGAACTGCTGCCGAATGTGAGCTACTTCCCGGCTTACGAGTTGCTGACCGACGATTTGCGCGACTACCGCTTCTACGCGGCCGATATGCTGCATCCGTCGGAGGTAGCGGAAGATTATATCTGGGAGCGGTTTGCGCGGGCGTATTTTGATGCGGATTTTGGGCGCTTCCGCAAGGAGTGGGCGGCTGTGCGGCAATCGCTGGGTCACCGTCCGCTACACATCGGCGCACCCGAGCACCGCACTTTCCTCGACCAGACGCGCGAGCGCCTAGAGCGTATGACCAGCCAAGGCGTGGATGTGCGCCAAGAACTGCGCGACGTGCAACGGCAGCTAGCGGCCTTGCCCCCACCCCGCCCGATACGCGTGCCGGAGATTGAGCCCGACGATGACGAAGAGCGCATCGATATCGGGGATGGCATTGCGGTAGAGGCAACTTCTACCACGCAGCCAGCGGATAATAACGCGTCGCAAAATCGCCGCAACGACAATCGTCGCGATGGCCGCCGCAACGACCGCTCGGGCCGTGACCGCCGCGATAACCGGCCAACTCCAGTGCCGCAGCCAGCTGCTGAAGAGCCAGCGTTAGAAGTAACGGCAGCGGAGGTGGAGCTCGCCGAATCGGTGGCGGCATCGGTAGAAGCCTTGCTCGTTCATCCAGAAGCGGAGCTTTTGGTACCCACGCCAGAAGAAGCCGGCTATCCAGCCAAGAAGAAAAAGCGGCGTTCGCGTGGTGGTGCTAAGCGCACGGCCCGTAAGAACGCGGCCCGGCAAGCGGCTGAGCTGGAGAATGGTCAGGTTACTTCGGATGACGAAACTTCGTTGACTGAAGCGGAGTCATTTGCAGATAACGACTTTACGAGCGTTGAATTTGCTGCTGAGGTTCCGGTTGAGGAACTGGTTACAGCGGTGCCTGCTTTTGACGCGGAGCCGGCCACTGGCTCGGTAGATGCTTCTACTAACGACACGCTACCAGCCGTGCAGCCAACGCGCAAGCGCGGCACCGGCCCCACCCCTAAGAAATCGAAGGTTATTACTAAATCGGGCTTGGTGAAGCGCGGTCAACGGGGCAGCCTATACCGGGCGGCCCCCGAAACTAACGAGACTACTACGCCCGCACCCGCATCGGCCCCCATTATTTCGTCGCCGATTATTCCCGAAATATTTCTGGAACGACCGGCTAATGATTTTGCAGACTTCCCGCAGCCAGCTGCGGAGCCAGACTTGGCCGCGACCGTGCTAGGCTTATATTCTTCTAAGCCGAAAACTATCACCGCTACGCCACCCAAAAGGGGACGGCCTAAAGCAGCAACTGCTGCCGTGGCTGCTACGGCATCTACAGCTACCGAGCCAACGCCTGTTGTAGCGCCTGAGCCAGCCAGCCCCACCGTAGCCGAGCCAGCCGCAGCTGCTACTAAGCCCACCAAAGAACCCGCTAAAAAGGCTGCACCTAGCTCAGCGAAGGCCAAAAAAACCGCGGCTAAAAAGCCAGCGGCCGCAGCCGCCAAGCCCGCCACCACCAAAAAGGCGACGGCTAAACCAGCCGCTAAGCCGGCCACCCAGCGCCGGGGTCGGCCGCCGGGCACGAAAACGCCGCCAGCCACCGAGGCACCCGACGCTTAACTTTCTCAAAACCCAGCCCCATCGGCTGGGTTTTGTTTTACCCAGCCTTCTCCTTTTCATGTCTGCCTCCTCCCCTACCCAGCCGGCCAACCGCCTAGCCCACGAAACCAGCCCCTACCTGCTGCAACACGCCCACAACCCCGTGGACTGGTACCCTTGGGGGCCAGAGGCTTTGGCACGAGCGCAGGCCGAGCAGAAGCCCATCCTTGTGAGTATCGGCTACGCGGCCTGCCACTGGTGCCACGTCATGGAACGCGAATCGTTTGAAAACGAGCAGGTAGCGCGGGTAATGAACGAGTATTTCGTATGCATCAAGGTCGACCGCGAGGAGCGGCCCGATGTCGACCAGATTTACATGGACGCGGTGCAGGCGATGGGCATCCAGGGCGGCTGGCCGCTGAATGTGATGCTGACGCCCGAGGCCAAGCCCTTTTATGGCGGCACGTATTTCCCCTCCGGCAATTGGGTGAAGCTACTCGAAAACATCGCCCAAGCCTATGCTGGCGAGCACCGCGCCGAGCTGGAAGGTTCGGCCGAGCGCTTTGCGCAAGTGTTGCAAACCAGCGAGCTAGAGAAATACGGCGCGGCGGGCGACGGCCCCAGCGCGAGCGTGAGCGATGAGGAATTTAAGCTGCTGGCGTATAACCTCAGCCAGCGCTTCGACCGCGAGCGCGGCGGCACCAACCGCGCCCCAAAGTTTCCGATGCCTAGTATCTGGCGGTTTTTGCTGCGGGCTTACCACATTTCGGGCAGCCAGAATATTTTAAACCAAGTCAACCTTACGTTGCGCGAAATGGCGTGGGGCGGCATCTACGACCAAGTGGGCGGTGGCTTTGCGCGCTACTCGGTCGATGGCGAGTGGCTGGTGCCGCACTTCGAGAAAATGCTTTATGATAATGGCCAGATGCTCAGCTTATACAGCGAAGCTTATCAAGTGACGCGTAACCCGCTATACCGTGAGATAGTTTTCCAGACTGTGGCTTGGGTGCGGCGCGAGTTGACCAATCCTGAAGGCGGCTTCTATTCCTCGCTGGACGCCGATAGCGAGGGTGTGGAAGGCAAATTCTACGTCTGGACGCGGGAAGAATTGCAGGCAATCCTAGGTGATGAGGAGCCCATAGCGGCCGCTTATTACAACTGCACGGGGGTGGGCAACTGGGAGCACGGCAATAACATTCTGCACCGGCGGCAGTCGGATGCCGACTTTGCTAAGGAGCATGGCTTGGAGCCGCACGTACTGGCCAAACTTATTCACGGCTGGCAGAAAGAGTTGCTGGCGGCCCGCGCCCACCGCATTCGGCCGGGTTTGGATGACAAAGTTTTGACCGGCTGGAATGCGCTTATGCTTAGTGGGTTGGTGGCGGCATACTGCGCATTCGGCGAAGCTGAACTACTGGAACTAGCCCTGCGCAACGCCGAGTTTTTGCAGCAAAACCTGCGCAACGGCCCCCGCCTCTACCGCACCTGGAAAAACGGCCGGGCTACCATCAACGGCTTTCTGGAAGACTATGCACTGGTCATTGAAGCCTATATCAGCCTCTACGAAGCCACGTTCACTGAAAGCTGGCTGCATGAGGCTGAGACACTGACGGCCTACGTGCTCGACAATTTCTTCGACCCCGCCGAGCAGCAGTTCTTTTACACGGATGCCAGCGCCGAGCCGCTTATCGCCCGTAAAAAGGAATTATTCGACAACGTCATTCCCGGCTCTAACTCGGTAATGGCGAACAACCTGCTGCGGCTGGGCCGGCATCTGGAAAATACTCAGTACCAAGAGCTAGCTGCTACCATGCTGGGCCAGGTGCAAAGCTTGGTGGTGAAGGAGCCGCAACACCTCACCAACTGGGCCAGCCTCTACGTGGCGCTGCTGCGGCCGGGGGCTGAGGTCGCCATTACGGGACCGCAAGTCGAGGCATTTCGGCGCGAGCTTAGCCAGTATTTCTTGCCGAATGATATAGTAGCTGGCGCTTTAACTACTAGCACTTTGCCGCTGCTAGAAGGCCGCGCTGGCAGGGCTGAAACCACTATTTACGTGTGTCGCAACCGGGCCTGTCAGCTGCCGGTGCATACGGTGCGCGAGGCCTTGGGCCAGTTGGCGCTGGTCGAGCGATAAGGCGCAGTTATTAAACCATCTGCCGGCCGGTCGGGGTTATCTTTACTATTCGCCTGCCGCTAGTTATTTACCGTGTCTCTTACGTTCGAATTTGCTTCGCCTACCCCCACACCAGCGCCCGCGCCCGACCGCGTAACGCTGTTTGTGGACGTGATTTTGCCCCTGCCGCTGCCCAAGCTATACACCTACCGCGTGCCCTACGAGCTGAATGACAACGTGGTAATCGGGGGCCGGGTCATCGTGCAATTTGGGGCCAAGCGTACGCTGAGCTGCATCGTGGCGGCCGTGCACGAAACGCCGCCCAAGGACTACCAAGCCAAGTACATTCTGGAATTTATCGACGATGCGCCCGTCGTGACCCAGCCGCAACTCAAGTTATTTCGCTGGATGGCGGAGTACTACATGTGCACGCTGGGCGAGGTGATAAACGCGGCGCTGCCCTCGGCGCTCAAGCTCAGCTCGGAGTCGCGCATTCAACTGCACCCGGCTTACATCGCAGAAGGCAGCCCCTACCCGCTCGATGACAAGGAGCAACGCATAGTGGACGCACTGAGCAGTGAGGATGGCAAGGCGCTGACCTTTACGGAAGTGGGCGACTTACTGGAAGTAGCTTCCTTTCACAAGGTTATCAAGTCATTGATGCAGAAAGACGTCATCTTTCTGTTTGAGCAAATGGCGGATAAATATTCGCCCAAAGTGGTGAAGAAAGTGCGCCTGGCCGAGCACTTCGTGACTACGGCGGCTGTCGAGCAGCTGTTTGAAGACCTGGCCAGCAAGCCCAAGCAGGTTGATGTGCTGCTGAAATATTTGCAGCGCGTGCCGGTGCATCACAACGAGCACCTCAACCACGTGGGTATCGAAAAGGCGGCGCTCACCAGCTCACCGCACCTCTCGGCTTCGGCTGTGAACACGCTGATAAAGAACGGCATCCTGGAGCAGTTCGACCAGATAGTATCGCGCTTTCCGCTGGATGAAAACCCGGTGGCACACATGCCTTATCAGCTCAACGAGGCGCAGGTGATAGCCCGCGATGAGACGATGGAGCTGTTTGGCCAGAAGAACATCGTGCTGCTGCACGGCGTCACGGGCTCGGGCAAGACGGAGATTTATATCGACCTCATTCGCAAGGCGATGGAGGGCGGTGGGCAGGTGCTATACCTGCTGCCCGAAATCGCGCTCACTGCCCAGATTGTGACGCGGCTCATGCGTGTATTTGGCTCGCGGCTGGGCGTGTACCACTCCAAGTTCTCGGACAACGAGCGGGTGGAGGTATGGAATGGCGTGCTCTCGGGTCGCTTCCAGGTGGTGGTAGGCGTACGCTCGGCAGTGTTTCTGCCGTTCGATAGCCTGTCGCTCATTATCGTAGATGAGGAGCACGAGTCGAGCTACAAGCAGTACGACCCCGCGCCGCGCTACAATGCCCGCGAGGTGGCGCTGATGATAGGCAACTTCCAGGGGGCTAAAGTGCTACTGGGCTCAGCCACACCGGCCGTCGAAACCTACTACCAAGCTCGCCTGGGCCGCTACGGACTCGTGACGCTCAGCAAGCGTTTTGGCGAGGCAGGCATGCCGGAGATTGAGCTGATTGATACCCGCAAGCTGCGCGCCGACAAGAAGATGCACAACCACTTCTCGGCCGATTTGCTGAATGCGATGGAAAGTAAAATCGCGCAGAATGAGCAGGTTATCCTCTTTCAGAACCGGCGCGGCTACGCCCCCGTCACGGCTTGCAACGACTGCGGCTACATCCCGAAGTGCCAGAGTTGCGCCGTGAGCCTCAGTTACCACAAGCACGCCCACGAGCTACGCTGCCACTACTGCGGCTACCACGAGGGCATGCCCACGCAGTGCCCGGCTTGCGGCTCGCGGGCACTCCGCACGCAGGGCTTCGGCACCGAAAAGCTGGAGGACGACCTGAAAATCATGCTGCCGCAGGCCAACGTGCAGCGCATGGACCTGGACACGACCCGCGCCAAAAATGCCTACCAGCAAATTATCGGCGACTTTGAGCAGCAGAAAACCAACGTGCTGGTCGGTACTCAGATGGTGACCAAAGGGCTGGATTTTGAAAATGTGAGCCTGGTCGGCATCGTCAATGCCGATGCCATAATCCACTACCCCGACTACCGGGCGCACGAGCGCGCCTACCAGATGTTTGTGCAGGTGAGCGGCCGGGCGGGGCGTAAGGGCAAGAAAGGCAAGGTGTTAATCCAGACCGGCGACCCGACGCAAGTGATTTTTGACAAGGTTATCCGCAACGACTATATCGAATTCTACGAGTACGAGATAACGCAGCGCCGCGAGCACGAATATCCGCCCTTCACCCGCATGATAAAGCTGACGGTGAAGCACATGGACCAGGAGCTGGCCCAAAAAGCCGCCATCCTGCTCACGCAAGAGCTGGCCGACCGGCTGGGCCGCAACATCGTGCTGGGGCCGGAAGCGCCGTACATTTTTCGCATTCGCAATTTCTTTTTGCAGGAAATCGTCATCAAACTCAGCCGCGAGCATACGGTGCTCAAGCAAGCCAAGTTGGACATCTGCGCCGCGCTGGATGTAGTGCGCGACCAGAAAGAATACCGCCAAGCCCGACTGGTGGTCGATGTAGACCCGATGTAATGCCTGCGTTCGCGCAAAAGAGGCCCCGATTGCACGTGCAGTCGGGGCCTCTTTTGTACGGTCAATTAGTTGAATCAGACTATGCTTGGTCGAGTAGCCACAATACTAAGAACACCAGACCGATAATAAGTAAAATGGTGCCCACAATATAGAAGACAGCACTTACTCCACTGAATAATAGTAGAATCAGACCTATCAGTCCGAATAGTATCGCGCTACGCAGGTTGCTATCGAGGCCACCGCGAGCGGCGCTGGCATCCTGTTTTTTCAGTTGCGGCATCTGAGCAGTCAGCTTGTCGAGCTTCTTCGTGATTTTATGAAGAGCCAGGCGCTGTGCTAGGTTAAGCTTAGGAGCAGGTTTGGCAGCGGGGGCAACCGTTACTGGGGCAGCAGTTGCAGTTGGTGTTGTAGCTACCACACTGGGGGCAGCAGCGGCTGGAGCAGGTTGGGCAGCTACCGCAGGGGCAGGAGTTGCAGTGGCCGGTGCTTTTACTGTGGCCGATTCTTCGCTGGCCACCGGCACGTAGGGCGCGGCCTGGGTGCTGGTAGCTACTGAGGCGTTGAGTGGATTATCAGTCGCCCGGGAGTTGGTGGCATAGTCGGCCCGGCTGCAAGCGCCCAGTGAAAGCGCACTAGCAAGCACTACTGCTAGGCGGCCGAGGGAAAGAGTCAGGTTTTTCATCAGGTGAAAAAAGGTGTAGAGTGAAAGAAAACAGGCTTCCCTACGTTATAGGAAGTAATTTGGCTGCTTCGCTAGCTGCATTTGGCGCACTGTTTGTTTGCGCCCGCAGGTTGGTGCCTTGACTACCAATACTGAACGCCTAGGCATTCAGCGCTGTTGCTTGCCCAGTTTACAAAGGATAAGGTTAGGATTACGTATGAAAAATGCCGTTGTGAGGTGGATGGTAGCGGGCACTGCCATTGCTACGGGAGCCTGCACCCAGCTTCCGTTGGAGTCAAACGTTGCCTCGCAGGCTTTCTTGCGTTCGGATGTGTCCACGGCCCACCCGGCCGACTCGGCAGGCTATGAAACCCGCCCGCCTCGCGACCCTAGCGGCATCGGCCGCTATTACCTGGGCCGGCAGATTGCCCACGTAATGGGCCACGAAGGGGCCGATTGGCTGGAGCGCGACGACCGCCGCGAAGAAGAAGGCACCGAGTTGCTGGTGAAGGAGTTGCACCTCAAGGCCACCGACGTAGTGGCCGACCTGGGCGCAGGCACGGGCTTCTTTTCTTTTCGGCTGGCTCCGCTGGTGCCCAAGGGCAAGGTACTGGCCGAAGACATTCAGCCCGAAATGATAGCCGAGCTAAACCAGCGCAAAGCCAAAAAGAATATTACCAACGTCGAGCCCATCCTGGGCACTACCACTGACCCACACCTTCCCGCCAGCGGCGTCGATGTCGTGCTGCTGGTCGATGCTTACCATGAGTTTGACCACCCCCGTGAGATGGGCCGCGCTATTCGCAATGCGCTCCGGCCCCGCACCGGCCGCTTGGCCTTGGTAGAGTACCGCGCTGAAGACCCGAAGGTACCCATCAAGCCCATTCACAAGATGACCGTTGCGCAGGCCACTCAGGAGATGAAAGCCGTAGGCCTGGAGCTGGTAGAAGTGCGCGAAACCCTGCCGCAGCAGCACCTGATGC
>CAXUKA010000143.1:0-14332 GCA_964251335.1 uncultured Hymenobacter sp. | reverse complement strand
TATAAATACTTGTAATAGCCTTAACATTGATAATATCTCTCTGGATAGCTACTTTTGCCGCATGAGGAAGATTCTGGCATTTACAAACCAAAAAGGAGGCGTAGGCAAAACCACGTCTACCGCTAATGTGGGGGCAGGCTTGGCCCGGGCTGGTCAACGGGTACTACTGGTTGACTTGGACCCGCAGACCAACCTTACCAAGGGACTCGGCTTAGTCGAGGCGGAGCAGAACGTCTACGGGGCGCTGCTGGGGGAATACCGGCTCAGAGCCTACCCTCTCCACGAAAACCTGGCCCTGGTCGCCGGCTCGTCGGCGCTGTCGGGCTTTGAGAAAGCCAAGGGCGATGACCTGGACCGCGAATTCCTGTTGAAAGAGCTGCTTGAGCCGATACGTGAGCGATGCGATTACATTCTGCTGGATTGCCCGCCTGCCTTAGGGTTGGTTACACTCAACGCCTACGCTTGTGCCCAGTCGCTCTACATCCCCCTGGAAGCGCAGCTCTACGCCACGGACGGGGTTGAGAAAGTGCTGGAACTAGTGGGCCGGGTAAAGCGGCGGCTGAATCCAGAGTTGTCGGTGGGCGGGATTTTCTTCACGCGCCACGATGGCCGTAAGGTGCTGCGCCGGGAAACCGCCGAACAGATGCGCGCTCAGTACCCGGAATTAGTGCTGAATAGCTTCATCCGCGAGAGCATTGCCCTGGGGGAAGCTCCCCACTTAGGAAAAGATATTTTCACCTACGCTCCGCAGAGTGCGGGAGCCGCCGACTACCAGGCGTTGGTAGCAGAGATTCTCACTCGTTAACTCCTCCCCTTTACCTGCCATGGCTAAGTCTTTCAAAAATCTGCCGCGCCCCGGTGAGTCAACTGCCGCGAAGCCACTTTCTGAGCGGGACTTCTTCGACCTCAGCATTGAGCAGCCCGAGGAAGAAAGTACGCTCGTAAGTAATACTAAGAACACCGATAATATCGGTCGCTCAGATAACACTAAGCATAGTATTAATACTAGTAACACTGGTGTCATTGATAATACTGAGCAAGCCGGTAACAGTAGTCATACCAGTAATACTGTGAATAAAGGTAATGCTAGTAATACTGATAACACTGGAGTCATTAGTAACAATAAGAATACCAGTAACACTAAGCGAAGTAAGAATACCGATAATACCAGTAATACAGAAAACACTGGTGTTACTATTAACACGAGTAGCAAGCGTAATACCAGTAATACGAGAAACGCTGGTATTACTGTTAATACAAGTCATAAGGATAATACCAGTAATACAAGAAATACTGGTGCTACTGTTAATACCATTAACAATGATAACACTAGTAACACTGATAATAATACTGCGCTATATAATTCAGGTATGCTTCCTGGTCCGGCAGCAATTATCCCTGAAAGCAGCGACGACGCTTCTGGAGGCGTGCGCCAAACCTTCGTGTTAAGCCGAGGGCATCTGGAGCAGCTGCGGGATTACGTTCATTCGCGCCGGGTGCAGGGGGACTATACCTACTCGCAGAAACAAGCTTTGCAGGACGCTTTGGACCTGCTTTTCGCCAGCGCCTCCCCGGTACCCCCACGGCCCGCCCAGGCCCGAGCGCACGAAGAGCAGCACCGGCAACGCATCCAGCGAGGCCGCCGCTCCAATAGCAGTCAGTAGCCATCCCGGTATCTATACAGCCATTACAACTGGCTTAGCGGGAAAATACTTGCGCCTACTTGTGGGTATTGGTCAGTGCACCAATACCCACAAGTAGGCGCAAGTATAGGGAGCGGAAGGTTCCTATCTGGGTCAATTTCCGGAGAATTGGTGACTCGCGACTGAAAGCCTGAAGACAGCAGGCGCAGATTGGATGCACTGCTGGCATGAAGACACGGTAGATACTCGTTCCGGAATAACCGCAGGTGAGGCAGGGGAGAGGCAAAGCCAGTCGTGACTCTAGCTGTCCAGCGTAACTCGACCACCTCAAGCGGGCTCTCTTGAGGGCGGCTGGGCTTCGCCTTTGCGAATGGTCTGAACAGCAAAAGCGGGCTACACTATCGCTGGTACTCTAATCACTGAGGAAAAATAATAATCGCTCGATTTGCAATTTTACCGAACGTTCGGTAAAATTGCATCATCATTTCTCCTATTCCTCCTCTCATCCCCATGAAAACCGCCATTCTCCTTTTCTCCGACCCGCGTAGCGGTACCGACGAAGCCTTCGGCCGGGCGTTCAACGCCCTGGCGGCGGCCTACGATTGCAAAACCGCTGGCGAGCCCGTCGTCCTTCTCTTCCAAGGAGCCGGCACGCGCTGGCCGGAAGAGTTGCGCAAGCCCGAGCACGGCCTGCACCAGCTTTTCCAAGCCGTGGAAGATACCGTGGCCGGTGTGTCGCGGGGCTGCGCCGAAGCGTTCGGAGCTAATCCGTCGGGCTTCGACTTGGTAACGGACAACCGCGTACCGGGTACGGCGGGCCTGCCGAGCCTGGTGAAGCTGCATGCCGATGGATATCGCGTGGTCACCTTCTAAGCAGTAGTGGAGCCGCCCGGGAAGCCGAAACTTGCCGAACGGGCGGCCCCCTACCCAAGCTTATGCCTACGACCACGCCCTTTCACGCCGGCGAACTGGCCATCCAGGCCCTGGCCAGCGAGGACCATATTGCCGCCCGCAATGCCCGGCTCATCAGCGACCAGATTCCTAACGGCGCGCTGAAGTTCGTAGACCGGCAGCCGATGGTGGTGGCCACGACGCTGGACGCGCAGCAGCGCCCCTGGACCTCGCTGCTGGCGGGCAAACCCGGTTTCCTGCTCACGGAAGGCCCTTCGCTCCTGCGACTTAACCCGGCGCTGCTGGCATCGGCCCCGGATGATATTTTCTGGCAGAACCTGGCCCGGCAGCCGCTGGCCGGCTTGCTGTTCATTGAGTTGAGCACCCGCCGACGCCTGAAAGTAAACGGTGCGTTGCAGCAGCAGGGAGATTCCTGACTGCTGCGCGTGGCGGAATGCTTTCCACTCTGCCCGCGCTACATTCAGCAGCGAACCCTCACCATTGATACCCCGCAGGGCCTAACCGACGCGCCGACGCAGACCGGTACGGCATTGTCGGCTGAGCTAATGGACTGGATAGCGCGGGCCGACACCTGCTTTGTGGGCAGCAGCCATGACAATCACCACCTCGATGCCGGGTATCGGGGCGGCAAACCAGGCTTCGTGCGCGTGGAAGACGCGCACACGCTGCTCATCCCCGATTACAACGGCAACAGTATGTTCAATACCCTGGGTAATCTGACAATTAATCCGCACGCTGCCCTACTGTTCGTCGATTTTGAAAAGGGCGAAACGCTGCAACTGACGGGCACGGCCGACGTGTTGCCAGGGCCATTGCCCGGCGCGGACGATACCGGCGGCACCGGGCGGCACTGGCGGTTTCACCTGGCGGCTTGGCGCCGCCAGGCCAGCTTACGCTGCGTGGCGTGGACGTTTGTGGAATACTCTTCCTTCAATGTCTGAGGCACTTCGTTGCGACCAGTCTCTGCAACCCGTTTCCTGCTTTTAGCTTTGCATATGGCGTACCCAAAAGTTGAATCCGATGTAGTCCTGCAAAAGCTGTTCGACTTGTTTCGGGAACAGGGCTACGCCGGGGCCAGCTTAAGCCAACTGGCGGAGGCCGCTGGCTTGAAAAAGGCCAGCCTGTACCACCGCTTCCCGCAGGGCAAGGAGCAAATGGCGGAAGCCGTGCTGGACTACACCGGCGCGTGGGTAGAGGCGCATATTCTGGCGGCCCTGCGCCGGCCCGGCGACCCGGCTCCCCGGCTGGCCGAAGCCCTGGCGGGTATCCGGCTGCTCTACGACGACGGGCGCAAGCCCTGCATCCTGCGGGCCTTGTCGCTGGGGGCCGGCACGGAAGCTTTGCAGCCGCAGGTGGCCCGCATCTTTACGCAACTGGTCACCGGCTTTGCGCAGGTGGCCCACGAGCTAGGCCATGCCTCAGCCCACGCGCAGCAGCTGGCCGAAGAGCTGCTCATCAGTATCGAAGGGGGACTGCTGGTGGCCGGCGCCCTCCAGACGCCGGCCTTGTTTCAACACCACTTAACGCTGGCGGCGGCCCGTTTTACCGCTCAGCCAAGCGCACGCAGCAACCAGCCAAGCTAACGCTCCGAAATGGATACCTCCGACCAAGCGTTCATGCAGCTATGCCAGGAACTGGCCGCCGAAGCCCTAGCCGGCGGCAATGCGCCGGTGGGCGCGGTAGTCGTGTACGAGCACGAAGTAGTAGGCAGGGGGGTAGAAAGCACGACCAGTCAAGGCCGCGTCACAGCCCACGCGGAGCTGCTGGCCCTGCAGGCGGCCCGGGAGCAGCTTGGTCGGGCCGTGCTGGACGGCTGCACGCTGTACTCCACCCATGAGCCATGCGTGATGTGCGGCTACGCTATTCGGTACCACCGCATCAGCCGGGTGGTCTTCAGACAGGCTTCGGCCTATCTGGGAAGTTGCACGTCCGCCTTCCCGGTGCTGCTCACAACTGAGGTGCCGCCCCATTGGCTGCCCCCGCCCCATGTGGAGCAATTCCGTCGCAGTGTATAGGTAAGGCAAAAAAAAGAGCGAGGGCGGGGACTTTGTTCCGTTGACAAAGGAAAGTGCCGTGTGCCACAGCCCCTGCGGCTGCACGCTCCACGGCGCGGGGTCGCCGTACCAGTTGGTGGCCCGCAGCGCTCCAAACGACCCCAGTAACCCAGCCCCGGCCCAGCGTAACCGACGGGTCCGTTGCGAGAGGGGGCAGCGTAAACCACGGTGCTTATCCAAACGTGATGCCGTAGCGCCCGCATATTTCGGCTACGATGGCGAAGTCGGGTGGGCCAGCTGGTAGCGCGGCTAATTCCTCAAACATGTGCTCGGCCCCCGCCGGAAATACCGACAGCATTACGTGGGCTTTTTCGGTGCCCACCACGCGCCAGCTGTGGGCGATGCCACGGGGGGCAAAGAGCACGTCGCCGGCCTTCAGGATTTTCACTATATCAGCGGTTTCGTACTCTACCTCGCCGGCCAATACGTGGAATAGCTCATCGTCCAGGGCATGCACGTGGCGCGGGATGCCGGTGCCGGGCACGTTGAGCTGCTCGATGAGGGTAAACTGCTGGTTGGTGTCCTGGCCAGTCAGCTTGATGCATTGATTGTCGCCCAGCACGTTGAGGCTGCGGCCCGTGCCAGCCGGCACGATGGTGGTGGGGGTGAGAGTTAAAGTGGTCATAAAACAGAAAGAAGATGAGGCTGTGTGCAGCCGGTGAAAGGATAGGTTATCATTGGCAACCAGTCAGCTACTACCATTAAAAGTGCTGGCTTAGTGGCCTTAGTGTGTCAAAGTTGACACGAGGTAAATGGCACAGAAACACCAAGTGCCATAGGGTGCGGCTTTTGGTGAGCGAAGTGCTCGAAACTCGGTGTGGAGTGCGGGCTGGAAGCCGCTTGCTAGCGCCATTTTCGATGTTACTCTCACCCCAACTTATAAGCACTGGCCATGCGGCTAAGCACTGGCCATGTGGCGGCCGAGCGCATAGAGTTGCTTTTTTAGGGGGAGCCAAACGAATGCTATGAAAATTACCTGTCAGTTGCCACCCGCATTCAGCACGGAGTTGGCGCGGTCGCCTGCGCCCTCGGTGCGCGGGTTGGCCGGGTCGGTGAGCCAGCGGCCATCAACCACAAACTTGTATTGGAGCAGGCCGGGCTCGACTTCTACCTCGGCTACCCAGGCAGTGCCCTGACGCGTGAGTGGGGTATCGGTGGCCGACCAGCCATTGAACGAGCCGGCCACCGAAACTTGCTTAGCCTGGGGCTCGCCTTGCAGCACAAACCGTTGCTTGGCCAGCTTCGGTGGGTGCTGGGCCCATTCCTCAAGCTGGCCCTGGAGCACGCCGCGCCAATCGGGAGGCGTGCCGGGAGCAGCGGCTATAGTGCGCAGCGCTAATACCTGAGCCGTGGGCAGTGCCAGCGGCAGGGCCACGGCCGTATCGGGTCGCACGCCCACGCCTTCCCAGTTGGTGTGGGTGAGGGGGTTGATAGCCCGGCCCACGGGCAGGAACATATCGAAATGCTCGCTGAGGCGGAACGTGCCGCCCGGATTGGCTCCGCCGCCGGTGGTTTGGCCGATTAGCGTGGCGCGCTTTTGCGTTTGCAGGTCATAAGCCAGCTCTTCGGCCCCGGAAAAGGTCCTGGGCCCAATGAGCACGTAAATGGGCTGCGTGAGGTAGCGCTGGCCCGGCACCTGGGTGTAGGTCCACGACTGCTGCGTGCGGTTATCCTCGCGCCAATACAAGTCGTTGAGGTGAGTGGGCGCGGCAAAGAAGTAGCTGCACAGCAGCGGAATAGCAAACTCTGATGTAGCCCCGCGGCACTGGCGCAAATCCAGAATCAAGGCGTCGGTATGAGCCAAGTAGCCCAGAGCCGCCACGTAAGAGTCGCCGGCTACGGCCGGGCTGGCTAGGTACTTCAGGTTCAGGTACCCGATGTTGTAGCGCAGCACCGACAAATCCAGAATGCCAAAGTTCTCGCGGCGCATGCCTTCGCGCATGGCGGCTAGCTGCTGGGCTTCTTGCTCGGCGGTGGGTTTGGCATTCCAGACCTGGTCGGCGGGCACGCCCTCGGGGTGGTAGCCGATGTTGAGGTGCTTGTCGTGGGCCAGGGCGTAGAGGTCGGTCGTCAGTCGCTGGGCCAAGGCCCGGCCGTCGGTGATGGCCTCGTAGGCGCGCTGGTTTTTGCGCACCTGCTGCGCCAGGCGCTGGGCCATATCAGGGAAAACGTACCGCTCCTGAAGCAGCTTGCTAGTCGTTTCCAGCAGCTGTCGGCGCTCAGCGGGTGCTAAGGTTTGCGCGGTGGCTGGGCCATTTGCCAGGAGTAACAGGCTCAATAGCCAGCTTATTGAAGCGAATAATTTCATGACAAATGGCTGATTATTGAGAGTAATACCTTGCTGGTCAGGCTACTTCTAGCATATAGTGCAAGGGCCTTGAGCAGTCATACTGAATGCAGTGAAGCATTTTGGTCGGGTCATTGTACAGTCCAAATGATGCGGTAGAGATGCTTCACTGCGTTCAGCATGACGGCTCAAAGTCCTCAGCCATGCTACTAAAAGCGGGCGCTCAGGCCCACTTTGAGGTAACTCATGTCGTAGCCCAACTCGGAGAAGGCTCCGACCTTGTCGCTGAAGAAGTAGCGGGCTCCTGCAAAGCCACTGAGTTCAGCTTGGCTGCCGCTGGCCGTCGCGTTCGTGGTGTAGGTATAGGAGTAGGATGCCACGCGCACCCCGAGGCCCACGCCGGCGTAGGTGTCGAGCTTGGGGATGCCGAAGCCGTAGTGGTACGCCCCGCGGGCTCCCACGTAGATGTTGCGCAGGGTGGCTTTTTCGGCGCCATCCTGCCAGCTGAAGCTCTTGTAGCCTACGATGCCGCCGGCGCTGATGGTGCCCGGCCCAGCATTAGCCAAGCCGCGCATGTACGACACACTCAGAGCAGGGGTGGCGGACGTATTGCCTAGGTTGCCGTAGCCGTAGCCCAGCCCAAAGCCGACGCCCACGTTCAGCATATTGGTGCCAGCCTGGAATAGCGGTGATGTGGCGTGGGCTGGCGCTACCGCTACCGCTGGCCGGGCCACTGGTGCCGCCACAACAGGCGTAGCAGCTACTAGTACTGGGGCCGAAGCTGGCTTATTGGCTGGTTTAGAGGTGGCTTTAGCTGCTACTTTGGAAGTAGCAGTTGGGCGCTTCACGGTGACTTTGGTGCCCGAGCGAGGAGCAGGGTGCGCTTGGCGCGTTTGGGCTTGCGTGCTGCCGGCTAGCAGGAGGACAGCACATAGTAGTGTAGGTACTCGTTGCATAATAGAAAAAGGGAGAGAGAAAAGCGTGATTAGAAGCGTGGTAGCCTCAGGGGGCTGGGCGTAGCTCAGGCGCGGTACTACGCCTGAGCGGCCCGGAATAAACCTACTTTTTAGCGTAGGTCAGGGTGTAGGTATTGGCCGTGGTGCCGATGCCAAAAACGTCTTCCTGCGTGCTCACTTGCAGCTGGGTGTCGCTGAGGGTCAGCACTTTCATGTGCAGGGTGGTGCCACTGACCGTCATGGTGAGCGAGGTGTCATTACCCGACTTGGCCAGTGCCCAGGAGCCGGTTACCGTTTGGGGGTCCGAAGGGTCACATTTGGTGGCACCCTCGTCGCTTTTGAACACGCCGCCAGTCAGGAATTGCTGCGTGTCGTCCTTGGTGCAGGCGGGGATGAACTGGTAGATATTGGTTACCGTCGTGCCGGTAGTGGTCTGGAGGCCAGGGTCAACCGTTACGCCGGTCAAGACCCATGTCTTGTCGACGAGCTGTTGCTCGGGAGTGGGCGTGGTGGGCTGGGGGGTAGTCTGGTCTTTTTTGCAAGCAGCGGTGAGCAGCAGCGAAGCCGCAGTGCAGGCAAGAAGGGTAAGGCGTTTCATTGCAGAAAAAGAAGAAAAAAGGTGAGAAAAGTGTCAGCTGGTGAGTTGGTTAGGTTGGCGGCGGAGCGCAAAGCGAGCTAGCATATTTTGCGTATGCCACCGGGGTAGTAGCGAGTTGGTGAGGCAAAATTCCTGACCTATGCCAGGGTACCCAATGCCGCTTGTCGCCAATTGAGAATAGTGCTGACTGAATCGGATAAAAAGGCGAAGCAATTGTCGAAATTCATCGGTGGCGGCAAGCAGAACAAGACTTCGGCATTTGGAAATGCTTCTGCATCAATTCATAGCCTCAGCGGGCAACACAACTCAAGCAGCCAATTCGACAGTTGGTGCGAGGAGAGTGCCAGTCCAGGCAGCGGCGGCTTTTGGTGGCCTGATGGGCTAGGCAATTTTGGCCCAACGAGCCGGCCACGTGGTCGGCCACACCCTTATCTATTATGAAAGCTTTTCACTCCTGGGTAGCCGTGCTGCTGCCTACCGTAGCCGCCATGCTATTGGGGCTGGTAGCCCTGCTGCTCTATGCACTGGCCTAACCGGCTGGCTATTGCAATTAGCTAACTGTCTTTCTCTTATGCCCGTGTGTGACCTTGGCACGCAGCTTTTTTTATGAAGAAATCTTTTAAAATACTCGGCTCGATAATCGGCGTATTAGTGCTGGCCATCGCCGGTTTTGTGAGCTTTGCGGCGGTGCGCGGCATCCCGAGCTACCCGGCCCCGAAGCCGGTGGTGGCGCCCATCGTGGCGACGCCCGCCCGCTTGGCGCAGGGCGAAAAGCTGCTGCTGGCCGCCTGCGCTGATTGCCACCTCAACAAGCAAACCAACGCTCTCACCGGCCACTTCCTCACCGACGTGCCCAAGGAGTTTGGCAGCCTCTACTCGGCCAATATTACCCAGGACAAAACGCACGGCATCGGAGCCTGGACCGACCAGGAAGTGGTGGGCCTGCTGCGCACCGGCATCGGGCGCGATGGGCGCTACCGCATCATCATGCCCAGCTTCGTGCAGATGTCGGATGAGGACGTGGCCAGCATCGTGGCTTTCCTGCGCTCCGACCACCCTTGGGTACGCGCCAACCCCATGCCCTCGCACCCGCAGGAGCCGTCGGTGCTAGCCAAAATACTGACTAATACCGTAATGAAGCCCACGCCGCTGCCGGTCGCGCCCGTGGTAGCACCCGCCTCTACCAATGCCGTGGCCTACGGCCGCTACCTCGTGGTGGGCCGCTACAAGTGCTATGACTGCCACTCCAAAGACTTTAAAACCAACAATGCGCTGGAGCCCGAAAAGTCGGCCGGCTACTTGGGCGGCGGCAACGTGATGGCCAATCCGCAGGGCGTGCCCGTGGTGTCGCGCAACCTCACCGGCGACCCGGATACCGGCATCGGCGACTGGACAGAGGGCCAGTTTGGGCAAGCCATCCGCTTTGGGCAGTCGCCGCACGGCGCGCTGGGCGCGCCCATGCCCAAGTACTCGCAGCTGACTGAGGAGGAAGTGCACGCCCTCTACACCTATCTGCGCACGGTGCCCAAAATCAAGAACGCCACGCCCGAGGATGGCCCGGCTGTGGCCAAGCAGTAGCGCGAAGCTCTACTTCGCGTTTCGTTACATATGTTGGCGGCTCGTCTAACGGGGCGCGAAGCAGAGCTTCGCGCTACTGCGACCCGAACAGTTCACGCAGCCTTTTGCGCAATTCAAGCAGCTGCTTACACAATTCATGCGCGGCGGCTGGGTGCACCAAGCAGCTGGTAGTAGCTTAGCTTTCAGTGCGGTGCGGAATAGGTAGATTGGCTGTCTAGTTCGTTTGCGCGCCTTTGCTTGCTCATGTCACCCACTGCCGCCAGCCCCCGCGACCCGCTTATTCTGCGTTTGCTGCTGCAACTTATTCGGCCGCAGCGGCTGCGGATAGCCGTGCATCGGCGGATAGCGCTGCTCACGGTGGTGCCCTATTGCTACGTGCTGTGGGGCCGCGCCTACTTCACAACTTGGTATGTTTTTGTGGGTGGCTCCTTATTGGTGTATACCGTGGCCATCCTATTCACCAACCTGACCAACTACCTGACCGAACGGGCCTATCACCGGTACCCCGAGCCGCAGCAGGCCGGCCGGCGGCTGCGCATGCTGGGCCTGACGGTGGGCATCTTGGGGGCCCTCACAACTGTGGGGACGCTAGGGGCATTTCAGGCCGTGCACCTGTTTGGCTACCGCTACAACGCGGCTACTGGCCCCTGGGTATTGCTGTCGGCGGTGGTGTTTGATTTGCTGCTAGTGGGCTTTTTTGAAATCACGTATGCCTTCACCCAGTGGCAAACCAACCAACTCGAAACCGAGCAGCTGGCGCAGCAGCTCCAGAGCCAGGTGCATGAGCTGAAGCAGCAGGTTAACCCGCATTTCCTGTTCAATAGCCTCAGTTCCTTGTCGGTACTCATCAGCGAAGACCCCAGGCAGGCCGAGCGCTTTGTGGATGAGCTGGCCCAGGTGTACCGCTATCAATTGCAGGCCGCGCGCAGCAGCCAATTGCCAGCCGTGGCCGGACTGGTGCCGCTAGAGGCCGAGCTGCGCTTTTTGCACGCCTATGCCTATTTGCTGGGTATCCGGTATGGGGTTGGCCTGCAAGTGCATTTACCCGCCGTCGAGGCTTGCCCACCCGGCGTCTTGCCCCCCCTGGCGCTGCAAACGCTAGTCGACAATGCCATCCGGCACAACGCGCTGACGGCCAGTCGGCCCTTACGCATCGACGTGGTGCTGGAAGCTGGCTGCGTGCGCGTGCAAAACACCCGCCACCCGCGCACGGTGCGCGTGCCCATAAGTAGCGAGGGCCTGGCCAGCCTGCGGGCCCGCTACCAGCAATTGGCCCGCGCCAGTCCGCGCATCGAAGCCGACGACGAGCAGTTCACCGTGACTTTGCCGCTGCTGGCTTCAGGTTGAATTGGGGCCGGTAATGTAGGATAATCAATTGATTTTGTAGATTATACTAAATGGTTTTAGGCAGTTATCGCGCCGCTTTTGGCCAAGTTTTTAGCTGTCGTCTGTTTCTCAGTCAAAGCCTGTTGTCGACTACTAGGTATCAATTCCATGTCTGCGCTACCAGTCACTTCTGCCAGTCCGCGCCTGCCGCTGCTGCTGCGGGCCCTGCTGAAAGCCACCTGGCCCAACTCGCGGCAGGCGGTGGTCACGAAGTGGCTGATAATGACCTGCGTGCCGCTCTCCGGCTATTATTATTGGGGCGCGGTGTATTTCAGCAGCTGGTGGGTATTCGTGCGGGGCACGCTCCTGCTGGCGGCGCTAGCCACGCTGTGCATTGTGTGGGCCAGCTACCTAGCCGTGCGCATTGCCCAGCACTACCCCGAGCCTGGCCAGGTAGCGCAGCGCACTGGGCTGCATTTCATGAGTCTGGTCTGTATCAGCTTGTCTGTCAGTAGCTCTATTATGTGGTGGTTTGATGCCGTGCAGCTGTTTGGCTACCAGTACAACCCCATCACCGTCCCCTGGCTGGTGCTTGGCACATTCGTCATTGCGGGCGTAATGGTTACGCTAACCGAGGTCACGTTTGCGCTCGGGCAGTGGCAAACCAACCAGCTAGGCACCGAGCGCCTAGAGCGCGAACGGCTGCAAAGCCAGCTCACCGAGCTCAAGCAGCAAGTCAATCCGCATTTCCTGTTCAACAGTCTCAATTCCTTATCGGTCCTCATCAGCGAAGACCCTGCGCAGGCCGAGCGCTTTGTAGATGAGCTGGCTAAGGTGTATCGCTACCAATTGCAAGCCACCCGCAGCAGCCAGCTGCCGCCGTTGGTCGGGCTAGTGCCGTTAGAGGCCGAGCTGCGCTTTCTGCGCGCCTACGCCTATCTGCTGTGCACCCGCTACGGCCCTGGCTTAGAGCTGCATATTCACTCCTGCGAGCCGCCCCTAGCTGGTACGCTGCTGCCTCTCACGCTGCAAACGCTGGTCGACAACGCTATCCGGCATAATGTCCTGTCGGCCACCCAGCCCTTGCGCATCGAAGTAGTACCAGGTGCCAACCACGTACGCGTGCTAAATACCCGGCGCCGACGTCAAATACGCGTGCCGATGCTGCGCGATGGCCTGGGCGAATTGCAGGCTCGCTATCAGCGCTTGGGGCCTGCCCACGCCGTGCAGGTAGATGCGAGTGAGGAGAAGTTTACTGTCGTGGTACCGCTCATTACTCCTTGACCTGCTGACCTATGCCTACGTTCACCCACCTGGTTTCGTCGCTCCGCGTGTCGTCCCGCAGCCGGTGGCTGTACGTGCTGGTGTGGCCCTGGCTAGTGCCGCTGCTGAGCTACCTGCTGCTGGGCCGGGGCTACGTGCAGCACTGGTCGTCGTTTGGGGGCGCTACGCTGGTGGTGGGGCTGGCGGTGGGGGCCTGGTTTTGGTCGCTCGACCGCGCCACTACGGCCGTGGTGCGGCGCTGGCCGGGCCTGCACCAAACCTGGCAGCGCGTGCTGGTAATGACGGGAGTATGTTGCGCGCTATCAGCGCTGTTTCTGGGGGCTACCGATATGTTTTTTGCTTATTTCCAGCCCTTTGGCGCTACCCTCACCCTGGCCGAGCTGCGCACCAAGCTCGGGGTACCCCCCGAAACGCAGGCGGGGCTATCGCGGCTACTGGGCTTCCCGGTCAGCAACAACCTGGTGACGGCGGGCATCTACCTGGGCGACTTCACGGCGGTGCTGCTGCTGGTCACAGTCTACGAAGCGTTTTACCTGCTGGGCAAGTGGCAGGAAAGCAAGCTCAGCTACGAGCACCAGAAGAAAATTATCCTCCAAAGCCAGCTCGATAGCCTCAAAAACCAGATTAACCCGCACTTCCTTTTCAATACCCTCAACTCGCTGTCCTCGCTCATTGCCGAAGCTCCCCAGCAAGCCGAAATATTCGTGGATGAGATAGCCAAAGTGTACCGCTACCTGCTGCAAACCAACGAGGAAGCCCTCACGACGCTCGCCGTCGAGCTGGCGTTCATCCGCTCGTACTACCACCTGCTCAAAACCCGCTACGGCACCGGTCTCACGCTGCGCCTGGAGGTAGCGGAGCCGTTTTTGAGCTACCAGCTGCCGCCGCTCACCTTGCAGCTACTGGTCGAGAACGCAGTGAAACACAACGTCATTCAGGCCCGGCGGCCGCTGCACATCCTCATTGCTACCACGCCCGCCGGGGCGCTGTGCGTGCGCAATAATATTCAACCCAAAACAACGCACATCGAATCGACGCGAGTGGGCCTGGTCAACATCAGCGCCCGCTACCAGCTGCTTACGCAGCAAAGCCCGGTGGTTGAGGCCACGGCCGAGCAATTCACCGTGACGCTGCCGCTGCTAGCCCCACCGTAGCGCGGACTTTCAGTCCGCAACTTAGTCGCGCTCACTGACTCGCGGACTGAAAGTCCGCGCTACTTTCTGAATCGCGATTCAGACGAAGCGCCTGCCAATTCAGGCAGCCAAAGGGGCAGTTGGCAACAGCGCAGCTTGCGGAGCTGAGCTGGTTCGGGCACCTTTGCCACACTTCGCAACGCCTGGCGGCTACCAGTGCCTAGGCCCGCAGTTTCGTTTTGTTTTGCTTTTGTAGTCTCTTGAGCATCTATTGGTTATGGCCTTACTCGCTACCCAATCCAGCCACCGCACTCGCTGGATTTATGTGCTGACAATGCCGTGGTTTCTGATGCTCTTCAGCTACCTGCTCGTGGGCGATGCCTACTGGCACCGGACGGCCACCTTCGTGCAGGCCACGCTGCTCAATGGCGCGCTGCTCACCACCACGTTTTTCATTCAAAGTAGGGTAGGGGAGTACATCAATAAGCGGCTGCCAGACTTCGAGCAAACGTTGCGGCGGGTGGGATTTAGCCTGCTGGCGCACTGCGTGTTGTCGGCGGT
>CAXUKA010000142.1:0-14399 GCA_964251335.1 uncultured Hymenobacter sp. | reverse complement strand
GTAGTAGAGCTTGCCCGCTGGGTTTTGAAAAATCAGGCTTTCCTGAGCCTTGGGCAATGAATTCATAGTGCGTAATTAAGCGAAATTCTTGCCCGACGTAGTTTCTCCTCAGTGCCAAAATTACGCCTAGAACCCGGCATCAAGTCGGGCCAGTTCATGAAAAATCTATTCGCCGCAGTAGTATTGCAGGCGTGACTCCTAGCATTCTGCCTTTTACACCAGCCGTGGCTCCGCCCTACGCGCCGGGCCTGCACATCCTGGCCACGTTTGGCGCGCCGGCCGGGCGGCTGCGTGATGCAGCGGGCAGCCAGCAGTTTTTTGCCAGCTTGGTAGCCCGGCTGGGCCTCATGAGCGTGGGCGAGGTCTACCACGTTTTCGCCGAAAACGCGGGCTTTACGGCGGTATTGGCTCTCACCGAGTCGCACCTCAGCATCCATACCTGGCCCGAACATGGGCTGGCTACATTCGACGTGTTTCTATCGAATTTCCGGCGCGACAACCACGCCACCGTGCGGGCTATTTACCAGGAAACACTGGCATTTTTTGAGGCGGAGGAGCAACACTATGCGGAGGTATTGCGATGAGTGACACGCCCTCTTTTGCCCCGACCGCTGCCTGGGTTACCTGCCCCAAGTGCGCTGCCCAGGTGCCCTGCTACGACCCAGCCGGCAGCGAGTATTTCGGCTGCTTCAACTGCCGCACCTATTTCAAGGCCGACCCTACTGCTACAGGTAGGCCAGCCGCTATTGTCACCGGTTTCCGGCAAGAACTGCCGCCCGGCCCCAGCTTGCCGCTGGGTGCTACAGGCACGCTGGGTAGCTACCAATGCCGCATCACGGGCTACCAAGTGCGCGGCGAGCAGCAGGACCGCACTGCCGAGTGGCGCGAGTACCAACTGCGCCCGCTCACGCCTATTGTGGGCGATGACCCCATTGACTTCCCATTGCAGCTGGCAGAGTATCAGGGACACTGGCTACTAATTCGGCGGGCTAGGCAGTTTCCGGCTACGCGAGGGTCGCACTCGTTTCAGGCCAAGGAGTGGACCAGTACAACCACTGGCAATACCTACCGGCTGTGGCATCGCTACCAGCCGGTAGTGCGCGATGCTCAGGGCGAGTTTGACTGGAATATTCTGGACGACGACCACCTCAAAATCCAGGAGTTTATCTGCCCGCCGTATTTGCTTTCGAGCGAGCAGCCGCCGCACGCACAAACAATCTGGTATTTATCCGAATACCTGGAACCCAGGCAGGTAGCGGCAGCCTTTGGGCTGGATGTGGGCCGGTTGCCCAACCGCCAGGGCACCGGAGCCGCCGAGCCCAACCCTCACCAGACCGGCACGGCGCGGCGCTTATTTTGGGTATCTGTTTTTTTGCTACTCTCGCTGGCTGGGTGGCTGGCCCTCACGCGCCCCAGCGCTACCACCACCGAAACCTTTACCGTTCCGGCAGTACCTGCGGCACCCGAATCGGCGTTGGCGGCCACATTGGCGGCGTCGGCTAGTGCTGCGCCCACTACTCCCCTGCCTGCCGCGCCCGCTACCAGCCTGCCCGGCACTGGCTATAACCAAATGCTGGTATCCAAGACTATTGTACTTACCTACCCATCGGCGGTGGATATCACCTTTACCGCACCGGACCTCACCAACCACTGGCTGGAAGTAACGGCCAGCCTGGTAAATGAGCAAACCGGACGCGGCTATGAAGTGACCCGCTCGCTCGAATACTACGAGGGCGTGGAGGACGGCGAACACTGGACCGAGGGCGACCACTCAGCCAGCGCCGTTATCAGCGGCCTGCCCGCCGGCCGCTACCACCTCAACCTCTATCCCAGCGCCGAGGCGGGCGTGGGCTACACCACCCTCCAGCTTCAGGTAGAGCAGCATTCGGGGTTTGCTTCCAACTTCTGGCTCATCTTGCTGCTCATGAGCGCCTTGCCGCTATGGCAATGGGCACGGCACGGCAGCTTTGAAACCAGCCGCTGGGAAAACAGCGACTTCGGCCCTACTACCTGATTTTTTACTTATGCTTTTTCAACTGCGCCAATTGGGGGCCGACTTACGCCGCTCGCCATTCTATGCGGGACTACTGGCCTTGGGGTTGGCAGCTTTCCTGACGTTGGGTTTGCGGGGCAACCGCTTGCTCGGCGACGATAATGAAACGCCCGGTGACGAGCTGGCAGGACCGCCGCGCACCGGTGGCCACGGCGGCTACGTCCACGGCTTCAACCATAAGTAATTAAAACGGAGTGGCACTCCGTTTCCACGTTTTCAAAAAGCGCAGTGCCACTCCGCTTTATAGTCGCTCATGGAATACCTCAACCTCAAGGCGCTCACCGCCTCCGTCGTGTACTCGGTGCTGGGCATTCTCATTCTGGTCGTCAGCTTTGCCATCATCAATAAAATGACACCGGGCACGCTCTGGCGCGAGATTATCGAGGAGCACAACACGGCCCTGGCCATTATGGCGGCGGCGTTTATGCTGGCAGTAGCCCTTATTATCAGCGCGGCTATTCATGGGTGAAGGCTCACTACTAGCGCGCCGCCGACGGGCGCGGGCCGCGGCAGCAGCCCCCACCGACGACGCGCCCCGGCCGGCGCTGCTGCTGGGCTCGGTGGCTGTGATAGCCACCTGCGGGCTGCTCTATGAGCTGATAGCCGGCACGCTGGCCTCGTACCTGCTCGGCGACTCGGTGACGCAGTTTTCGACGGTTATCGGGGTGTACCTATTTAGTATGGGCGTGGGCTCGTGGCTGTCGCGCTACTTGGGCGGGCCGCTGCTGCGCTGGTTTATCCGGCTCGAAATACTGGTGGGCTTGGTGGGCGGCGCGTCGGCGCCGCTGCTGTTTGGGCTATTTGCACATGTCGGGTCGTTTCGGGTGCTGCTGTATGGCATTGTGGGGCTGCTGGGCGCGCTGGTGGGGCTGGAGATTCCGCTGCTGTTGCGCATTTTGCAGGGGCGGCTGGCATTTAAAGAATTGGTGGCGAGGGTGTTTACCTTCGACTACGTGGGGTCGCTGCTGGCGGCGGTGATATTTCCGCTGGTACTGGTGCCCCGGCTGGGGCTGGTGCGCACGGCCCTGCTATTTGGGGCCTTAAACGTGGTGGTGGCGGGCGTGAGCTTGCTGTCTTTTAAAGAAACGCAGCCTTATAGAAGGCGCTACCTAGCCACGATAGTTGTGGCGCTACTGGCGCTGGGCACGGGCGTGATGATGGCCGAGCGCATTCAGCGCTACGCCGAGGGCGAGGTTTTCCAAGACACTGTTATTTATGCCCAAAGCACGCCCTACCAGCGGCTGGTACTCACGGGCAACCACCGGGGCGAGCTGCGGCTGTTTTTGAATGGCAACCTTCAATTCAGCTCGGCCGATGAGTATCGCTACCACGAGGCGCTGGTGCACCCAGCCTTGCAAGACCGGCCGCAGGCGCACAGCGTGCTAGTGCTGGGCGGTGGCGACGGCTTGGCGGTGCGCGAAATCCTGAAATATCCGCAGGTGCAGCGCATCCGCCTCATCGACCTCGACCCGGCCATGACCAAGCTTTTTCGCAGCAACCAATTGCTGCGCGAATTGAATCACAACTCTTTGCACTCGCCCAAGCTAGAGATTCACAACGCCGATGCCTACGCCTGGCTGCGACAGGATACGGCCCGCTACGACGTGGTTTTTGTCGATTTTCCCGACCCCGGCAACTACTCCATTGGCAAGCTGTACACCACGGCTTTCTACCAGACGCTACGCCAGCGGCTGCGGCCGGGCGGGCTGGTGGTAGTGCAGGCCACCTCGCCCTACGTGGCGCGGCGTGCCTACTGGTGCGTGGTGCACACGCTGGCGGCCAGCGGCTTTGCGCCGGTGCCGTACCACGCCTACGTGCCGTCGTTTGGGGAGTGGGGCTACGTGCTGGCGCAGGCCAGCCCCGGCAGCTGGCGGCCCGATGGCGGCGGGCTGCCCAGTGGGCTGCGCTATGCTACGCCCAGCGTTATTAGTCAGATGCGCAGCTTTCCGCCCGATATGAGCGAG
Source organism: uncultured Hymenobacter sp. (assembly GCA_964251335.1). Classification (GTDB taxonomy): domain Bacteria; phylum Bacteroidota; class Bacteroidia; order Cytophagales; family Hymenobacteraceae; genus Hymenobacter. The sequence goes on along the minus strand of CAXUKA010000142.1, from coordinate 10,382 downwards.
GTGCCTACTGATGTAAACCAGCTGAATAACCAAGCGCTGGTGCGATATTTTGAGGAAGAATGGGGGCCGTATGGACAGTAAATAAACGGCTCTTACCCAGCAAAAAGCATGGCTGTTGCGTGGACGTTACTGGGGTATAATACAAACAAACCTAACTAAAAGGTAAAAGTGACTTTGTTATCCGTTAGCTTTGCCGCTACCCACCCGCCTGCTCTCGTACCTCCTTTCACCTTACTTTACCAATGAAGCAATTTCTTACCCGTTTTTGCTGCTTGTTGGGCGGCTTGGTTGGCACTAGTCAGCTGGCCTCGGCCCAAATTACTTACTTCCCCGCCGCTGTAACCGGCTATACGGCTGATGTGATAGCCAACGGGGCTGGCACGGTAGCCAGCTCGACCACCAACACCATAGACCGGGGCAACGCTACTGTGAAGTGGTGCTTTGCCAATACGACTTTCGTGAACCCCTCGGGCGTGAGCCCGGTACTGGCGCTGCCGGTTAGCGGGCTGCTTACCAGCGCCGTGACCACCACGCCGGGCCTGACGTTTCAGCTGGCTCCGGCTACTGCCAACAACTCGCTGCGCATCGACGGGGCAGCCACTGGCATCTTGACGCTGGTGACCCCGGCCCCAGCTACCGAGGTAGTGGTGCTGGCAACGGAGGGCAACGGTAGCACGGCCGGCAAGACGTTCGTGGTAACCTTCACCGACGGCACCAACCAGACCTTTACTAACCAAGTGGTGCCCGACTGGTTCAACGGAGCCACGCCGGCCTACATTGTGGGCAGCCGGGTAGGCTACGTTGATAACACCGTAGACAACGCGACCACCAACCCGCGCCTCTACCAGGTGCGCCTGGCACTATCGACTGCCAACCTAGGCAAGCTGGTGCAGAGCGTGACGGCTTCGAAAACCTCGACTGACCCGGTGCTTAACGTAATGGGTGTTACGCTGGGGGTTAGCTGCCAAGGCATTCCCAATGCGGGCACGGCTATAGCCTCGCCTAGCAGCATCTGCCCCGGCCAGCAGGTAGCCCTGAGCCCCTCGGGGGCCACGGCCGCCGGTGGCATCACTTTTCAGTGGCAGGCCTCTACCAATGGGGGCACGACTTTTACCAACATTCCGGGCGCTACAGGGGCCACTTATATCGGTACTCCCACCGTCACGACCGTTTACCAGGTTATTCTGACGTGCAGCGGACAGTCGGCCACTTCGGCTCCGGCTACCGTAACGGTATCGCCCACTACTGCCACGGTAGCCTACGCTACGCCGCCCGCCACGGCTACCTTCTGCGGTAGCGGCACGCAGGCCGTCGTAACGGCTACCCCAGCCGGTGGCACCTTCAGCGCACCAGCCGGCCTGAGCATTAATGCCACGACGGGCACGCTGAACCTAGCTGCTTCGACGGCTGGCACCTACACCGTAACCTACACGCCCATTTCGGGCTCGTGCGCCTCGCCGGCTACTACCACCGTCACGGTAACCGCCCCGGTTACGCCGACCTTCGCTTATTCGGTCGCTAGCTTTTGCCGCGATGCCAGCACGGCCACGCCGGCCACGGTTTCGCCAGCGGGCGGCACGTTTACGGCCTCTACTGGCCTGACTATCAACGCTACCACGGGTGCTATCAACCTCGCCCAGACGCCGGCGGGCACGTATACCGTCAGCTACACCAGCGCGGGCACTTGCAGCGCCACAGCTACTACCACGCTCACCATCTTGCCCACGCCCTCGGTGTCGCTATCGTTCAACGGCACTACTTTCTGCAAGTCTGGCTCGGCACCTACTGCCACGGCTTCGCCCGCAGGCGGCTCGTTTAGCAGCACGCCGGGTCTGATTATCAACTCCACGAGCGGAGTGGTTGACCTGGCAAACTCGACCAATGGCACCTACACCGTTAGCTATACCAGCACCGGGCCATGCGTGGCCACGGCTTCGGCTCGCATCACTATTCAAGGCAGCTCGGCTCCGGTTTACCCCAACGTACTGACACCTAATGGCGACCACCTGAACGACGAGCTCAAATTCAAAGTAGCCGACGTGCAGAACTACTCGCTGCAAGTATTCAACCGCTGGGGCCGCCGCGTGTACGAAGGCCACAACGCGACCGAAGGCTGGAACCCCGCCGACAACAGTGCGGGCACCTACTACTACCAGGTAGAGTACACCGACTGCGCCGGCCGCTCCCAGATGGCCCGCAACTGGATTGAGGTAATTAAGTAATGTGCTGATTTTATAATTTTCACATAACGGAAGGGCCACCCTGCAAACTGCGGGGTGGCCCTTATTCGTTAGCCTTGCTCCCAGATTGAAAGTCTTGTAAACGAGTTATGCTTCACTGCTTTCAGCATAACTCCTTTTTGTATTTCTCTTAATTCAGAAAAATATCTACCAGCTAATTCTCAGCAATCCTCTCTATATCAAGTCAAATGCCCGCGCATACTGCCCCAGCTCAAATACTGTAGAAGCACCCAGCTTCTGGCGTAGGTTGCGGCTGTGGGTATACACGGTTTGGGGCGAAATGAAAAGCGCCTCGGCTATCTCACCCGAGCTTTGGCTACGGGCCAAATAGCTCAGTATCTGCCGCTCGCGCCCACTGAGGCTGGCGAACGTAGCAGCATTGTTGCGCAAAAACGCATTTTCGTCGAGCAGACGCTGCACCTTGGCGGTGAGATAGCTGCCAGGCTCGATGCGGCACGACAAGCAGATGGTGAGCAGCGGCTCGCCGTGCTGCCCTTGTGCCAGTACCCGCGCCGTGCTCAGGTAGTGCTCGAAGCTGTGGTTTGGCCCGGTGCGCACCTGCTGAAAGAAGCTAACACTATAGTCCAAGTCATTGCGTTCCAGCAGCTCTACTATCTTGGGCACGTACTCGTGCGCTTCGTCGGGGTTGAAGTAGCGAGTGTAGTATTCCTCGCCCATTGCCACCAACTCAGCCACGGTGATTTGCAGCTGCTGCAGGCCACGCGTCGACATATAAAGCACTTGCCGGCAGTCATGGTTCAGCACAATCACTACGCCGGGGTAGTGGTTGGCAGTGGCGGCTATTTCGGCTAGGGCTTGCGTAATTTTTTCGGCATCGGTCATGCAAGCGAGGGTGGTGGGCGACAGTAAAAGGAGAAGTGTAACCGACAGAAAGCGGGCTGCTAAGTAGCACATAATTTCGCACATTCTTTCACCAACTGTTCATCCATAACGGTTCGCCGGGTGCAGGCAGCAGCGTGGGCTCTACAGCGTTCAATTAAGAAAGCCCGGCTGAGCGCGAGCTACACAGTCTGCACTGCTATAAAAACCACTTTCCGGCTTGGGCCAGTAGCTTAGCGGCTCGTATAGCTATTGCCCGCTCATGCCTTCCCGTCGCCTTTTTCTTGAGCAAGCCAGCGCTGGCCTGGCCAGCACGTTATTGACGGGCCTGCTTAGCAGCGTGCCGGGCTGCACGCCGGCACGCTCGGCAGTGCGGGGGCAGCTGCGCGGAGCCAGCCACGCACTGGGCCATCTGCTGCGCGAGCCGGGCAAGATTCCGCCGCCCAGCAGCACCCAGCTGGTTGATGTAGTGATAATTGGCGGGGGCATCAGTGGCCTGGCGGCCCGGCGCGAGCTGCACCGCCTGGCTCCTGGGTGCCACACGCAGTTGCTAGAGCTGGAGCCCGCCACCGGCGGCAACGCGGCTGCCGGCCACAATGCCCGCACGGCCTACCCTTGGGGCGCGCACTACCTGCCCCTGCCCGATGTGCGCGACACTGACCTGCTGGCTTTTTTGCAAGAAGCCAATATCCTGACCGGCTACGGCCCCGATGGGCTGCCCATTTACGACGAAACTGCCCTCTGCCACGACCCGGCCGAGCGGCTGCTTATAAACGGCCATTGGCAAGCGGGCCTGGTACCCGAAGCTGGCGTGCCCGCCACCGACCGCGCCGAAATAGCCCGCTTCCTGGCCGAAATGGAGCGCCTGCGCCACGCTACCGGCACCGATGGGCAGGAGCTGTTTCGGCTGCCGCTCGACTGGTCATCGGCCGACCCAGCCACCCGGCAGCTCGACCAGGAAACCATGGCCGACTGGCTCACCCGCCACGGATACAACTCAGAGTATTTGCGCTGGTACCTCGACTATTCGTATCGCGACGACTTTGGGGTGCCCGCCGCGCAGGTATCGGCCTGGGCCGGGCTGCACTACTTCGCCGCCCGCAAAGGCCGCGCCCACAATGCGCCCGCCGATGCTGTATTGACCTGGCCTGCGGGCAACTACCATTTGGCCGAAGCACTGCGGCAACAGGGTGGCACGGGCCGCATCGAAACAAATACGCTGGTATTCGGGCTGCGCGAAAACCCCGATGGGTTGGTGGAAGTGCTAGCCTATGATGCCACTCGCCAGCGTAGCACGACCATACTGGCCCGGCAAGTCATTCTAGCCACGCCGTGGCATGTCAGCAAGCACCTATTACCTAGCCCCGCCCCAGCGCTCGCGCCGCTGCACGCGCCCTGGCTAGTGGCCAACCTCACCGTGGATGGCTACCCTGGCGGCCCCGGCCAGCCCCTGTGCTGGGACAATGTGCGCTATAGCAGCCCAGCCCTGGGCTACATCGACGCTGAGCACCAGGCTCTGCGCGGTTTCGACGAGCCGGGGCCACGCAGCCTCACCTTTTACTGGGCTTTGCCCACCGATATGGCCCACCCAGCCGCCGCCCGGCAGCACGCCCTGGCCAGCACCTACCACGATTGGCTCACGCTCGTGCTCACCGAGCTCGACCTGATGCACCCTGGCCTGGCCACCCGCGTGCAGGCCGCCGAGCTATGGGTGTGGGGCCACGGCATGGTGGCTCCCGCACCTGGCTACGTGTGGGGTACGGCGCGGCAGCAAACCCGGCAGCCACTGCTGGGTGGCCGTATTCACCTAGCCCACACCGACCTGAGCGGGGTGTCTTTGTTTGAAGAGGCTTTTCATCAGGGGCTGCGAGCAGCGCGGGCGGTGGACATAAGCAGCGACCACGCCGTATAATCGGGCTCACGCTTTTACCCTAAACTCGTATGCTTCAGGCTAAATCTTACCTAACCCTAGCCGCACTGCTTTTCGGCGGGTTGCTACTGGGCTCGTGCGGCGGCAACCAAGCCAACAATACTCCTACTACCACCCCAAGCAGCACCCTCGGTACCGACTCGGCCGCCACAAAAGTGGGCGGCATGCCCACCGATACGGCTGGCATCGGTGCCCCGCCCACGGGGGCCAGCACGAGTGCCTCCAGCACCGGGCAGCAGCCCAAGTAGTGGGTGCTAGTGTTGTACAAAGGCTGGCAAAGAGTTGCCCACGCGATTCTCTACCATCCTTTGTACATTATTTCACAAAATTCTACCTATCAATACTATAAGAATCGTCCGCGCAGTTCGGGCGTGGGCAGCATACAGCTTTCCTGCCGCCCAAACCAGCGGTAGCGGTTGCGAGCGATGTAGCGGTACAAGGCATCGCGCCAGCGGCCAGGCAGCAGCCAGCCCACCGCTGCCAAGCGCCAGACGCCTCCCAGCTGCCCGGCAATGCGCAGCACCGCCGCCGAGTGCGTGTACACGCGGCCATCGGCCACCAGCACCACCGAGGTCGGGTCGGCCAGGGCATCAGGCGTGAGGGGCTGGCCGTGGGCCGCCAGCAACGCCTGGGCAGCCTCGCTTTGCAGGGCGGCAAAGCGAAAATGCTCGGCTGCGTCGTGGCGAATAACGAATTGTACAAACCCGTTGCAGAGGTTGCACACGCCGTCAAATAGAATAGTGGCCGGAGTGGAAACGGGCATAGCAGACAAGCCGCGCGCAGCAGCTGACTATCTAACGCCCACGAAGTTCGATAGGTTTAGGCTAATCATCGGCGCTGGCCAGCCGGGTGGTAAGCTGGCGCTTACTACTGCCTGGCAATCGGCTTCCACTTTTGCGACCAGCAGTCTTTTAAGGCTGAAGATGTAACCCAAGTCTGGTTTCTCTCGATTTAGATTCATCCAGCAGGCTTTTGCCTGGCAGATGAGACTGGTTATTTCCTTCCTCCACTTATTTTTTCGTTATGAAAAAAGCCTATTCGCATTTCGCCGCGCTCGTCCTTGCCGCTATGGCCTTTAGCTCATGCAGCCGCGCCGACTACGCTTCCAACCAAGCCGCTTCGCCCTTGGCCGAAGCCAGTATTACGCAGGCCCCGGCCGCCGCTTCGCCCACCGTCGCCGATATGTCGGCCGAGGTAGTGGCTCACCCATCGTCTACTGAGGCACTTGCGCCAGCAGCGCCTGCTCCCACCGCTTCGGTTGCGCCTGCTACTGCACCACGTCGCGCAGCTACCCCCGCCCCTGCTACTGCTACCATTACTGCAACAGCCGTTGTTGCCAACCCCGATATCACTCCGGCCAAAGCGGCTAAGCCCACGCTGGTGCAGCGTTTGGTGCTGCAAAAAGTAGTCAAGCAGTTCAGCAAAGCCGAATTGCGCCACCAGAATACGGCCAACACCGAGCAAACAGCGGCCCGTGGCGGGTCGCTCACTATCCTGCTGGTAGGTATAATACTGCTGCTGCTGGGCATTATCATCAGCGCTAACTGGCTCACCACTGTCGGGGCCATTATTACCGTTGTTGGCCTCATACTACTGCTGCTCACGGCACTGTAGTCTCTTTTCCAAGAAAAAGCAAGCCCCATTCGCAGGTTGGTGAGTGGGGCTTGCTTTTTTACCAATGCGGTAGTCCAGGCGTATGGCGCTGATAACCGCACTGCTGTTAGTAATCGTTGAACTCAGCGGGTTGCCCAAAAAATTAAGGCGGTCAGGGTTGCGGACCGAAAGTGCGCGCTACCGTGCTACTTTGCGCCTCATGCCGCTCACCGCCCAACCCTGGATTCGCTCGCCCCGCTACGATGGCTGGCTGATACTCGCGCCGCCATTTCTGGCGCTGCTGGTGGTACTGGCCCTGCCCGCGCAGTATCGCCACTCAGCCGAGTTTCCACTGCTGGCTTGGGTGAGCGTGGTACTACTCATCGACGTAGCGCACGTCTACGGCACGTTGTTTCAGACGTATTTCGACCCTGTGCGGCGGCGGCAGCGGCGCACTTTGCTGCTGGTAGTGCCGCTGGCCTGCTACGCGGGCGGCGTGGCGCTGCACGCGGCGGGTGAGCTGGTGTTCTGGCGGGCGCTGGCCTACCTGGCGGTGTTCCACTTTATCCGGCAGCAATACGGCTTTCTGCGGCTCTACTCGCGGCACGAAGCTGCCGTACCCGGCCAGTGGCTGGCTACTGTGCTCATTTACGCTGCCACCATCTACCCACTGGTGTATTGGCACTTATCTGCTCCGCGCAATTTCAATTGGTTTGTCGATGGCGACTTTGTGCAGCACAACTGGCCGCTGGGTCGGCACCTGGCCACCGGCCTCTACGTGGTGCTACTGCTAGCCTACTCGGCCCGCGAAAGCTGGCTGTATTATCGCACCCGCACGCTGAACATCCCGCGCAATCTGCTGCTTATTGGCACAGCCGTGGCCTGGTACGCGGGTATCGTGCTCTTTAATGGCGACCTGGCCTTTACCCTGCTCAACGTGGTATCGCACGGCGTGCCCTATCTGGCGCTGGTCTGGAGCCGACGCCCAGCGCAAGTAGCCGGACGCGGCTGGTGGGCCGGGCGCTATGGGCTGGGTCTGTTTCTGGGGGCCATTATTTTATTCGCCTTTCTCGAAGAAGGCCTCTGGGATGGCTTCGTGTGGCGCGAGCACGGCACGGTATTCGGGTGGTTTCAGAGCCTGCCCACTGTGGCCGAGCCCGCACTACTGATGTGGCTCGTGCCACTGCTGGCGCTACCACAAAGCACTCATTATGTGCTTGATGGGTTTATTTGGCGGCGAAAGTAGCGCGAAGCAGAGCTTCGCGCTACTACACTACTACTTCGTTATCACCAGCTCTACGCGGCGGTTGAGCTTGCGGGTTTCCTCGCGGTCGTTGGGGAATTTGGGCTTGCTGCCGCCATAGCCGATGGTGGTAATGCGGCTTTCGGCCACCCCCCGGCTCACGAGGTAGCGTTTCACTTCGGCCACGCGCTCTTCGCTGAGTACCTGGTTTTTATCGGCCGGCGGCTCGTTGGAGGTGTGGCCTTCAAGCCGGATTTCCAACGCTGGGTTTTCCTTCATTGAAGTAGCCAGGTTATTCAGCGTCGGATAAGCCGAGCCGAGCAATTTGGCTTGGCCCTGCGTGAAAATGATGGCTGGCAAATCGAGGCGCGAACCTACGGTGGCGGGCATCAGGCGAGGCTCGTAGCGACGCGACTCGCCGGGCGTAACTACCAGGGTATCAACCTTGGTGAGCAGGCCGGCGGTGGTAGTCACGCGGTAGCGGCCGGGCACCAGCGATAGCTGAAAGCCCGTGACCCCAGCCTGGGCCGTGCTGCGAAAATCGACGCTGCTATTGAGCAGTAACGCCTGCACCTGCGCGCCGCCCGCAATAGGCTGGCTGGTACGCGCATCGAGCACACGGCCCATCACAAGCGCACGCGCGGCCGTTTCGGGGTCGATGGGAGCCGGAATGGTGTCGGTAGGCGGCGGGCCGGGCGTGGTGCGGAAAAGCTTTTTGGGCGCATTATCGACCTTACCCGACGAGGAATAGTACGCCGTGCCATCGGGACCGAGGGCCAGAAAACCGTCGTAGCCCGGCCCGTTGAAGCGCGGCCCCAAGTTTTGCACTGGCCCCCATTTCTCCCACGAGTCGTCGAGCCGCTGGCTGCGGAAAATATCGGCCGAGCCGTAACCCAAGTGCCCATACGAGCTGAAGTACAGCGTTTTGGTATCGGCCGAAAGCCAGGGTGCAAACTCATAGCCCGGCGAATTGACCACCGCGCCCAGGCTCTGCGGTGCCGTGAAGCCGCCAGCACCATCGGGCCGACTGATATACAAGTCGTTGGCTCCCTGCGAGTCGTCACGCTCTAGCGCCAGCAGCAAGATTTTTTCGTCGGGCGTCAGGTAAAAGCCCGTCGCCACATTGGTCGAGTAGTACGCCGCAATGCGCACCAGTGTGGGCTTGCCGCCCGCCACGGCCACCCGCGAAACACCCTCGTCTTTAAAGCCGGCCGACTCGTAGTTGCCGCGCACCAGCAGGGTTGGCTTATCGGCGGAGCCTACCACGGTCTGCACGGCATTGTTATGGGGCGTGTTGAGGCCAGCTGGCGCATCGAGGCGGGCGGGCGGCCCCCAGATGCGGCCCTGGTCAGCGCTCTCAGTCAGCCAGATATCGCCGCTTTCAGCCACGCCCTCGGTGTTGCCCGCAAACTTGGTGCGGCTGAAATACAGGCGCTTCCCATCGGGTGCGGGCACGGGCTGGAGTTCATTACCGGTGGGCGAGTTGAGCGCCGCCAATGGCTCGGGAGCGGTGAAATAAGGCGGCCCCGTGGCCTGCCGCAGCTGCAACTGGAACAGCCGCCACTGCTGGCTGGCCCGCCCAGTGGCCCGCGCCGCCACCACCGCTGTCCCGTTAAACTTATCGACTGCGGCCAGCGTCGCTACCCGGTTGTCGAGGCGGTTTTCGAGCTGAAACGAGCCTATCGGCCCGGCTGGTACCAAGCGCCACTGCTGCCCCAGCCCACCGGTGTAGGCCCGCTGCACCAGCGGCGTATTGCCGCCGGCTGTGGCATTGGGGCTGGGCTCCAGGGTCAGGCACTGGCCGCTGTGCTTAGCCTCAAGTCGGTAGTATTCACCACCTTCCCGGATAAGTACCAGCCGCCACTGCTGGCTGAGCGCGTGGGTAAACTCCCACTGCACGGCCGGCGCGCCGCCCGTGGTGGCGGCGTGCGAAATATCGAGACTGCGCCCACTACTGCGGCAAATGATGCCGTACAGCGCCTGGTCGTCGGGGGTAATGGGCGTTTGGGCAACGGCTGAAAATGCCAGCAAACACAAGAAAAGTACACGAAGCATTGGACAAAGGTCGGGAGTAGCGCATTCATTGCCGCTGTCAGCACAATCAGCTTCGGCAATGGGCTGGTTTTCATTGAAAAGCGTAGTAGTAAAAACAAACCTCGCTGGCTATGGCGGACGAATCTTCTACACCGTTTTAACGTTCTAAAAGTAGTTTTTAGCTTATCTCAGAATTTATGCGCAAAGGCACCCAAGTTGAGTGGAAATACGGCACCGGTACGGCCACCGGCAAGATTGAATCGCTTCACAAAGAGCCTATTACTCGTAAGCTTAAAGGGCACGACATCACTCGCAATGGCTCGGCCGACGACCCGGCTCTTGTGATTGTGCAGAGCAATGGCGACAAGGTGCTTAAGCTGCAAAGCGAGGTGAAGGTGAGCGCCAAATAGGTTTTTGCCAGTGGCGTAGCGCTACTGTAGTAGTCGGCTAGCAAACCCAAGTTGCGTCTTATAAGCCAGCTTGGTGTAAAGTGTGGGCAAAA
>CAXUKA010000141.1:0-14512 GCA_964251335.1 uncultured Hymenobacter sp. | reverse complement strand
GCGCGCCACAACCGACGGGGCCCAGCCACCCTGGGACGGGCCCTTGGTGGTCCAGGAGCACTGCGGGTCCACATCGAAAATCACGCCATCATCGCGCCAGGTGGTGAGGTCAGCCGACGAAAAAGCGTGAAATTCCTCGCCGTTGGTGCCTTCATTCGTGGTGGGGTAGATGTAGTAGCGCCCGTTGAAATAATCCATTTCCGGGTCGGCGTGGTAGTCGGGCAAAATGGGATTGCCGCTGGTTTGGGCCGAAGCCTGCAAACTCAGCATGAGCACCAGAATGCTCAGTAGGCCAGTAAAATGCCGACGCAAAAAGCCAGCAGACAGAGTAGTTGTCAACATAGAAATGGGTGGGGAAAAGGTGGAGAAATGGCCGCCAACCAGGCAGTTGGCTACCGGAAAAGAGCGAGGAAGCACCTTGGACTCTGCAAGCCCAGGCGCAAGCAGTAGCGCGGACTTTCAGTCCGCGAGTTGATAAGCTTGATACTCGCGAACTAAAAGCCCGCGCTACAGTTATTTAGCTAGCTTATCGGCCAGCATTTTTATGAAGTAGCCGCCCACCACCGAGCGCGCCTGAAAGCCCGCTTGCCGGGCATCGGTGGTTTCGTGCCAGTCGGTGAGGGGCACGCGGCTGGGCGTGTCGTTGGCAAACTGCCACACGGGGGCCACCAGCGTCTCGAAATCGGGGCGGCTGCCAGCTAGCGTGGCGGTCCACATTATCCAGTCCGATTTAGTGTAAGTCTTGCGACTATCCAGGGGCAGGCCATATTTCTGCTGGTGCTTGAGGTAGAAAGCCACCTCCTGCTGCGCTACCTCGGGCGGGAAGACGTTCAGACCGAGTACTTTGTCCCATACTAGGTTGTATTTCTGGCTCCACGAACCAGCGGGTTTGTCGAAAGTCAGGGCGTAGTGGTCGCCGTCCTGGGCCATTTGCTGCCACTTTTTGGCGAGGTCGCGGGCCAGGTTTTGGTATTCGTCGGCGGTTTTGGTGTCGCCGAGCTGGCGGGCCATCTGGCCGTAGCAGGCAATGCCTATGATGGCCTTGACCGAAAGGTTGGCGTTGCGGGCCAGGTGGCCGGCAAAGTCATCAGTACTGAGCTGGTTGGCCGGGTCGAAGCCATCGCGCTTCAAGAAGCCCACCCATTTAGTGAGCGTGGCCCAGTGCTCGCGGGCGAAGTCAGGCTTGCCATCCATCCGCACAGCGGCGGCGGTCGCAATCAGCATATTACCGGCTTCTTCTACCGGCATATCCTCGCCGTAGGTCTGGCCATTGGCGCGCGGGTACGTACCCACGTCGTGGGCCGGGAAGTCCTTTTTCCAGCGCCCAGATTCTGAATAATCGAAGATGAATCGAAGCATCCCCTTCGCCAACTCATTGTTATACAAGAAGAATAACGGCCCTGAGGGATAGGTAATATCCACCGTGCCAATTGAGCCATTCGAGAAATTCTCCTTCGAGAAAAAGAACAACTCGCCCTTCGGCCCCGCCACAATGCTGTGCGCCGCCACGGCCTGGCGGTAGGCCAGTTGGCAGAGGTCAGCGTACTTCTGGCCACCCGCCGCCTGGGCATCGGTATACAGCTTTTGGTCGAACGCCGTGGCTTTCTGGCGCAGGCGAGCGTAGTCGGCCTCGGCGGCTTGCAGCGCTTTGTCCATCGTCATGCTGGCATCGCGCCGCCACCAAGGCCGCAGGTTCTGGCCGAAATACTGCACGGCGTATTCTTCGTCGTAGCCCAGCAGCAGGTGCTGCGAAATGGCTTGGGCGGCCACTTTACCGAGGTCGAGCACGGCGGCTTGGGCCACTTGTTGCGCCTGAGTATTCTTAGCTGGGCCAGCGGCAGGCAGACTGCCCGTGCTGGCAAACGCTGTTTTCAGTGCGTCCGGGTTGCCGGTGCTCAGCTTGGCGGTGCCGCTAGCGGCCAGGTAGGCATAGCCCCAATCTATACGTAGGTCGTCGCCTTGCTTGGCCATTACGGGCTGCTCGGTGGTGCCCAGCGCCTGCCAACGCAGGCTGCCGGCTTGGCCGGTGCGGGCGGCTACTTCTTGGTAGGGCGTGTTACTGGCGAGTGTGCCAGCTTCACTCAAAAGCACCTGGGTGGCGTGGGCCTGGCCATCGGTGGCCGTGGCAGTGCAGGTGACGTAGCTCACCGGGCGGGCCACGGTTTCGAGCTCATCGAGCAGCAGCGGCGATAAAAAATTGACTTTCAGCTCGACCGCGCCAGCTACGAAAGTGTAGGTCGTTTGGGTGGCCGTTACGGTTACGCTCGTTTGGCGGGCGGCGGGCAGCGGAGCTTTGGCGGGTAGGGTTTCGTAGAGGCCAGCATCGAGGTATTCACCGCCCTGTGGGCTGTTGGCGTGCAGGGCTAGCACGTTATCGCCAGCGTGCAGCGCCTGGCGAGCAGCGGGCGGCACGTCGAAGAAATCATACTTGCTATTAAATCCCGGTTGCTTAACCAACAGTACACCATTAAGATACACTTCGACATCGTCGTCGTGCTCCATCAGCAGGCGCAATGCGCCGGTAGTGCGCGGGTCGGCCACGCGCACGGTGCGCCGCACCCACACGTCGCCGCCCGTCCAGGTAGTGCCGTGGTCGCTGGGGTTGTCAGAGAAGGGCGCGGCTCCCTCCTGCCAGCTGCTAGCCGCCGCAAAATCAGCCTTTTCCCAGCCCGCTGCGGGCTGCTTGAAGGTGTAGCGCGCCCGGTAGGGCTGCTCGCGCACCGTGGGTACCAAAGTGCGGTACTGCGGCGTGGCTTGGCCCATAAACTGGTAGGCTTTGCCATCGACGCGCACCACGCCTTCCAGGCTCTGGGGCTGGCCGGTCCAGTGGCGGGTAGGCGCGGCCGTCAACTCATCCTGAAACGCCCACACGCTGAAATATGGGTTGTGGGTGATAAGCGGATACGCCGGCGGGCGCAAGGTCTGCGCTTGGGCAGTAGAAACGCTCAAGCTGCTCAGCAGCAGCCAGAAACAACGGTTAGTAATGACCATTTTGCGACGACTGAAAGGAAAAGGAAGTCCCAGCCGGCCCTGGAAATAGGGCTGGTAGAAGAGAGTAAACCAGCAGATTACAGAAAGGCAGTGTACTACGAGTAACCTCATTCCTAGCCCCAAGAGTTGTTAAGTTCTAGCCAGCTCGCTGCCTATCAACCTCACCCCCTAGCCCCCTCTCCTTAGGGAGAGGGGGAACTAGCTTCTAGCTCTAAAATGCTGGTGAGTAAGTCTAAAACTAGAGTTAGTTCCCCCTCTCCCTAAGGAGAGGGGGCTAGGGGGTGAGGTTGATGGGCGGGCAGAGCTAGCCAGAACTTAACTGAGTGAGGTGCCCGCGCCCTACTTGCGCACCCCGAAGCGGTACTCCGTGGTCGAATGGAACGTCTCGCCCGGCTTTAGCACGGTGCTCGGAAACTTCGGCTCGTTGGGCGAGTCGGGGAAGTGCTGGGTTTCGAGGCAGAAGCCGTAGTGCTGGCCGTAGGTGGTGCCACCTTTGCCCTTGAGGTCGCCTTGCAGGAAATTGCCGGTGTAGAATTGCACGCCGGGCTGGTCGGTGTACACGTCCATGGTGCGGCCCGAGGTGGGCTCATACACCAGCACCGACTGCTCGATGCTGCTGCGCATCTGGTCGGCCAGCACCCAGTTGTGGTCGTAGCCGCCAGGAGCCGCGCCGGGCACCTGCTTGATGCGCTCGCCGATGGTGTGCGGCTGGCGGAAATCGAAGGGTGTGCCCGCCACCGGCTGCAATACACCGGTCGGAATCAGCGTGTTATCTACCGGCGTGAAGCGCTCGGCCTTGATAGTAACCTCGTGGCCCAGAATGTCTTTAGCCTGGCCTGCGTTGAGGTTGAAGTAGCTGTGGTTGGTGAGGTTAAGCACCGTTGGCTTGTCGGTGGTGGCCGTGTAGTCGAGACGTAGCGCGTCGTTGTTGGTGAGGGTGTACACCACTGTCACGCTCAGGTTGCCTGGGTAGCCTTCCTCGCCATCCTTGCTCAGGTAGGTGAGCGCCAGGGTCGGGCCGTCGGCCGAAGTGCCGGCCTTGGCCGTCCACACGTGGCGGTTGAAGCCCAGCGTGCCGCCGTGCAATGAGTTGGGCGCGTTGTTGATAGGCAGCTGGTACTGCTTGCCATCGAGCGTGAATTTGCCCTTGGCAATGCGGTTGCCATAGCGGCCAATCAGCGCCCCGAAGTAGGGGTTTGCTTTCAGAAAAGCGTCGCTGGTGTAGCCGCTCACGTTATCAAAGCCCAGCACTACATCGCCAAGCTTGCCCGCTTTATCAGGCACCAGCAGGCTGGTGAGCGTACCGCCGTAATTGGTGATAGTGGCTTTCAGGCCATGCTTATTTTGCAGAGTAAAGAGCTGAACCTCGGTGCCATCGGGCAGCTTGCCGAAAGAGGTAGGGGCGGCCGTAGCAGCTGAGTCAGAAGCCATAGGCTGGGTAGTGGTGGTTGGTGCCGAGGTGGTGTCGGTGGTCGATTGCGATTGGCAGGCGGTGGCCAGGAACAGGCCAGCCACGCCGCTCACCAGCAGCCCAAGGCAGGTGGGGTGGGACATAGTAAGAACAGGGAAAGAGGTGACAAAGACAGGGCCAGCCTCACGGCTGGCGAACCCGGGCGCAAGGTAGGCGCGCCAGCCGGTTTTGGCAAACGTTTGCATAACGTTTATTTTTGCTGCCCTGCTCTTAGCGCGCAATAGTTGCGTAACCTTTGCATAGGTTTTTGCATAACTTATTGCAGGCAGGCTTCTTATTGCAGGCAGGCTTCGTCCGGCCTGAGTCTATCCATTTCGATATCCTCCGTGGCCAAAAAACGCGCTTCTATTACCGACCTAGCTCAGCAGCTCAATATCTCCGTTTCTACGGTTTCGCGGGCACTCAACGGCCACCCCAATATCAGCGAAGCCACCACCAAACGGGTAACAGCGCTGGCCAAAGCCATTGGCTACCAGCCCAATCATATGGCGGCTGGCTTGCGCCGGGGCCGCAGCAAAATGCTCGGTGTGGTGGTGCCGCACATCGACGGCAACTTCTTCTCGCAGGTAGTGAAAGGCATCGAGGCGGCGGCCAGCAAGGCGGGTTACCACGTGCTCATTTGCCAGTCGAACGAAGACGTGGTGCACGAGCGCGAAAACCTGGAGATGCTCATGAATGCGCAGGTCGATGGCATTCTGGTGTCGCTTTCGCGCACCACCCGCGAGTTTCGGCACTTCGAAAAAGTGCGCAAGCGCGACATTCCGCTCGTGTTTTTCGACCGCATTCTAGATGGCTACGATGTGAATGCGGTGGTAATTGACGACCGCGCCGGAGGTTACCGCGCCACTCGCCACCTGCTTGAGCAGGGCTATCGGCGCATTGCGCACTTTGCCGGCCCTCAGCACCTTAACATCTATAAGCATCGCCGCCAGGGCTACGAAGATGCCCTGCGCGAGCACGGCCTGCCCGTTGAGGAAGAGCTTGTTTTCTTGTGCGATATGAAGATGGAGGACGGCGTACAGGGCATCCTGCAAATGCTGGCTTTGCCGCAGCCGCCCGACGCCGTGTTCTCGGCCAGCGACTTTACGGCGGCGGGAATCCTGCAAGTGCTGGAAGAAAAAAAGCTGCGCGTGCCCGAAGACATTGGGCTGGTTGGCTTCAGTAACGAGCTATTTTCCCAGCTCACTTCCCCAAAGCTGACTTCCGTAGACCAGCACTGCGAGGTAATCGGCCGCTCGGCCACGCGCCTGCTGCTGCAAATAATGGAAGAGCAAAGCCACGGCTCGGCCCCGCAGCACATCGTGTTGCAGCCTGAGTTGTTCGTGCGCGCATCGTCGCAGCGACCAACAACCGATTAGATTAATCAAAGCTGAGTTATTAATCGGCCGGGTAGGTAGTTTACTATTCTGGCAAGAATAGGCAAACGTTTGCACAAAGTCGTGCTATCTTCGCGGGCCGCTGCCTGGCAGCGGCTTGCCCATGCGGCGGCGTTACGCTTCCGGCCAGTCTTGGCAGGTGGTGAAGCGGCGGCGCTAGCTACTACTCTCGCGTATGTCCTTTTCCCACCCCCGTACCGCGCTGGTTGCGGCAGCTTTGGCCAGTCTGTTTGGAAGCGGCACGGCCGTGGCTCAGTCGCCCGCGCTTAGCGCGCTGGCTTATAACGAGTTGTCGCCCAGGGCCGTGCAGCCGCAAGGCTGGCTGCGACAGCAGCTAGTGGTGATGCGCAACGGCCTGCCCGGCCACCTCGACGAAACTTACCCCAAAGTGCGTGACCGCAACGGCTGGTTGGGCGGCACCGGCGACAATTGGGAAGAAACGCCCTATTGGCTCGATGGCGCGCTGCCCCTGGCCCACCTGCTGAACGATAAGGAGTTGCTAGCCAAAGTGCAGCGCTACGTCGATTGGACACTCACGCACCAGCGCCCCTCGGGCTACTTTGGCCCGCTCACCAAGGCCGAGCAGCAGGCCGGTAAGTTGCTGAATATCGAGGGCAAGATGGGCGAAGACTGGTGGCCGCGCATGGTGATGCTCAAGGTATTGCAGCAGCACTACCAAGTTACCGGCGATGCGCGAGTTATTCCCTTCATGACCAACTACTTCCAGTATCAGCTGCGCAACCTGCCCAGCCAGCCGCTCACGGACTGGGGCAAGGCACGGGGCGGCGAAAACCTGCTGCTGGTGTACTGGCTGTATCGACAAACCGGCGCGCCGTTCCTGCTGCAACTAGGCGAAATCCTGAACCAACAAACCACGCCCTGGACCACTTACCTGGCCGGCCGCGATTGGGTGATGGATGCCGCCACCAACCAAACCGGCACCGCCTGGATGGACCGCCACGGCGTGAACGTGGCCATGGGTCTGAAACTGCCCGTGGTGTACGGCCAGGCCCACCCCACCGACCCGCAGTACAACCAAGCCCTACAAACCGGTTGGCACGACCTACTAACGCTGCACGGCCTGCCCTACGGCCTGTTTTCGGCCGATGAGGACCTGCACGGCAACCTGCCTACCCAGGGCTCGGAGCTGTGCGCCGTAGTCGAGGCCATGTACTCGCTGGAGCAGGCGGCCGCCATTACCGGCGAGCAGACCTATCTGGATGCTTTAGAGCGTATTGCCTACAACGCGCTGCCCACCCAGACTACCGATGACTACCAGAATCGCCAGTACTTTCAGGTGGCCAACCAGGTGCAGGTGGCGCGGGGCGTGTCCGATTTTTCGCTGCCCTTCGAGCGCGGCATGAACAACGTGTTTGGGCCGTATGCGGGCTACACCTGCTGCACTTCCAATATGCCGCAAGGCTGGACAAAGTTTGCCACTCACCTCTGGTTCGCCACCCCGGCGCAAGGCCTGGCTGCGTTGGAATACGCGCCTAATATGCTGACGGCAAAGGTTAATGGTAACGTGTCGGTTACGATTAAGGAAGAAACCGCCTATCCCTTCGGCGACCAGATAGACTTCGTGGTAGACGTGCCCAAAGCCACTACCTTTCCGCTGGCGCTGCGGCTGCCCGCGTGGTGCGCCGAGGCCACATTGCTGCTCAACGGCCAGCCCCTGCGCACCGATAAGGGCGGGCAGATTATCACGGTGGCGCGCACCTGGCAGCGCCATGACCGTCTGACCCTGCGCCTGCCCATGTCGGTACGCACCAGCAACTGGGCGCGCAACTCGCGTACCCTGGAGCGTGGCCCATTGGTATACGCGCTGCGCGTGAAAGGCCAGTGGCAGCCAGGTAGCATCCCCGAGGAAGGCAACTACTTTACCATCAACCCGCAAAGCCCCTGGAACTACGGCCTGCCCCACGCCGTGGTCGAGAATCCGGTAGCCACGACTACCGTGGCCGCCAAGGCTGTGTCGCCGACTGCCCCCGTCTTTTATTGGAACGAGGCCAATGCGCCCGTCGAGATTACGGTGCGCGGGCGGCGCATTCCGGCCTGGCAGCTGGCCAATGGGGTTGCATCGCAACCCGTTACGCCCCGCGATGGCGTGTACAAGGGCGCGGTGGCCGACTCGACTGAAACGCTCACTTTCATCCCCTACGGCTGCACCAAGCTGCGCGTGGTGGCCTTGCCTGTCATTCCTTAGAAATCAGTTTTAAGTCAATGAAAAACGTCTGTCATTGCGAGCATAGCGAAGCAATCGCACCTATTAAGCGCCGCTGCTCGGATGCGATTGCTTCGCTATGCTCGCAATGACAAGCGTTTTAGTTAGCTATTAATCAGTACATCAGCACAAAATCCCGCCCTTTCATGCTGCGCTATTCCTTCTTGTTAGCCGCCCTGCTGCTCGGCCGCCCGGCCGCCTGGGCTCAGGCACCGGCGACCCCGGCCCGCACCTTCACCAACCCGCTGAAAGCCAACGGCCCCGACCCGTGGATTATTCGCCACGATGGGTATTACTACTACACCAGTACGACGGGTAAAAACCTGATGCTTTGGAAGTCAGCCACGCTCGAAGGCGTGAAGGATGAGCCTGGCAAAGTGGTATGGTCGCCCCCCGCCAGCGGCCCCAACTCGACCCAAATCTGGGCACCCGAGCTGCACCGGCTCGATAATAAGTGGTACCTCTACTACACCGCCAGCGACAAAACCACGGCCAACGATGACACGCGCTACGTGTTCGTGCTCGAAAATGCCAGCGCCGACCCCACCCAGGGCACCTGGACCGACCGAGGCCGTGTAAATACCAAATATTCAGGCCTCGACGGCACGGTGTTCGAGCAGGGCGGCAAGCGCTATTTTGTGTACTCGGCCTACGTGGGGCCGCAAAGCGTGCTGGCCATTGCGCCGCTCACCAAGCCCTGGATGATTGATGCGGGTCGCGAAACTATCATTGCCCGGCCCACCTACGTTTGGGAAAAGGGCGGTGGCCGCCAGATACTGGAAGGTCCTGAATTTCTGGCTGGTAAGAAAGGCCAGCTGTTCATAGTGTATTCGGCCAGCGCCTGCTGGGACGATAATTATTGCCTGGGCATGCTCACGGCCAAGCCGGGGGCCGACCCGCTCCGGGCCGAGTCGTGGGTGAAAGCGGCGGAGCCGGTATTCAAGCCCTCGGCCGTAACCGGCGTGTGGGGCACCGGCCACAACGGCTTCACGACCTCGCCCGACGGACGCGAAAACTGGATTATCTACCACGCCAAGTCGGCCGCCGATGGCAAGTGCGAGGGCCGCAGTGCCCGCGCCCAGCGCTTTGGCTGGCGTGCCGATGGCACCCCCGATTTTGGCGTGCCGGCCGCGCTTGCTACGCCGCAAGCCGTGCCTTCGGGCGAATAGGCTCGCTTCGTTTTGCTTCTTTTCCCAACCCGTTTTTCCTCATGAAAAAACTCGTTTATCTGCTGCTGGCGCTCACCTGGCTGGGTACGCCCGCCGCCCACGCCCAGAAAGTAAAAACCAAAATCAAGGGTGCGGCCGCCACATCGGCCACCGTAGCCGCCCCGGCCAAAGGCCCGCGCTGGACGGTAGCGCAGGCCAACGCTTGGTACCAAACCCACCCTTGGATGTCGGGGGCTAACTTCATTCCGAGCACAGCCATCAACCAGCTCGAAATGTGGCAGGCCTCGACCTTCGACCCCCAAACCATTGACAAAGAGCTGGGTTGGGCCGAAGGCATTGGCTTCAATACCATGCGCGTGTTCTTGCACAGCATGGCTTGGAAAGAAGACCAAGCTGGCTTCAAGCAGCGCATGGGCCAGTACCTGACCATCGCCGACAAGCACCACATCCAAACCATCTTCGTGTTCTTTGATGACTGCTGGAACAAAGACCCCAAGCCCGGCACTCAGCCCGCCCCCAAAACCGGCGTGCACAACTCGGGCTGGGCGCAAGACCCCGGCGACCCTGCCTCGCGCGATTCGGCCACCTTTATGCAGCTGCGCCCCTACGTGACCGATGTGCTCACCAGCTTCGCCCACGATAAACGCATCTTGCTCTGGGACTTGTACAACGAGCCGGGCAACAATGGCAAGGGCAATGCCTCGCTGCCGCTGCTGCGCAACGTGTTTGCCTGGGCGCAGGCCGCCAACCCCGACCAGCCCCTGAGCGCCGGCCTCTGGAACTGGGACCTCGCCGCTCTGAACACTTATCAGGCTATGCACTCCGATGTGATGACCTACCACAACTACGATGATGTGGCTGCCCACCAGCGCGTTATCGACCTGCTACGTACTCACGGTCGGCCGCTCATCTGCACCGAGTACATGGCCCGCCCGCGCAACTCGCGTTTCGTGAACATCATGCCGATGATGAAGAAAAATAACGTCGCGGCCATCAACTGGGGCTTGGTCGATGGCAAAACCAACACCAAGTACCAGTGGGATATGCCCATCGCCGACGGCGGCGAGCCCGGCGAGTGGTTCCACGAAGTATTCCACAAAGACGGTACGCCCTACCACCAGGACGAGGCGGATTTGATTAAGAAGCTCAACAGTAAGTAAAAGCTGTCGAGGTTTTTAAGCCGCCCGGCTGGTGCTTTTCAAGCGTCGGCCGGGCGGCCTTTTTCTTTCTTTTTAGAGAGAAATCTGAATAAAGCTAGTACGCCTAACCCCACTAGGGCACCCACTGCTGATGCCACCAATAGCTGCCAATTCAGCATCGCCACGATGCCGGCCCAGGTCAGTGGCGTTGGGTGGTTTAAGCAGAGATGGACAATCAAGCACAGGGAAAAAAGCCAGATATATTGTCCAATCCAATAAGTAGAGGGGCTTTTCATGGCTGAAACAAAGAGGATTATAGTTTTTATACGTTAGTCCACCTGCGCCGCTGCCCGCACATTCACCCCCGGCCGATTAGTCAGCCCGTCGCCTAAATCCTGGCGGGCTTCTTCGGCCAGAGCTTTCAGCTTTTCGACTATTTCGGGGTAGAGCTGCTGCACGTCGTAGGCCTCGCCGGGGTCGTGGGCGAGGTCGTAGAGGGCCATTGGCTCCTGCACTTTTACCTGGCCGTGCGAGTAGCCATCTTTGCCGTGCAGGCCGGTGTAGCTGTTGGAAGTGTGCGGAAACACCAGCTTCCAGTGCTGGTAGCGTATGTCGCGCAGGGTGTTGCCGTCGTAATAATAGTAGAATACCTGGCGTGGGCCTTCGGCTGCCTGGCCCAGCCACAGGGGCAGGAAATTCATTCCGTCAATCTTCTTAGCGGGCAGTGGGGCACCGGTGGCGGCGGCCAGGGTGGGCAGTAGGTCCATACTGGTCATGAGGTGGCTATTGATGCCGGCGGCCTGCACCTTGCCGGGCCAGCGCACTAGCAGCGGCACGCGGGTGCCGCCCTCGAAGGTGGTCGACTTGCCCTCGCGAAAGCCTCCGGCCGAGCCAGCGTTGTCGCCAAATTGCAGCCACGGCCCGTTGTCGCTGCTCACGATGACGATGGTATTGTCGCGCTGCTTGGTTTCGTCAAGCGCCTTTAGCACCTCACCCAGCGACCAATCCAGCTCCAGTATCACGTCGCCAAATTTGCCCAGGCCGCTCTTGCCCCTGAACTGCGCGGCCGGCACCAGCGGCACGTGCGGCAGCGGCTGGGCCAGGTACAGAAAAAACGGCTGGTCGTGCTTTTGCCGGATAATGGCCACCGCCCGGCGCGTAAGCTCGGGCGTGAGGCGCGACTGCCGCTCGAAGGTATCGAGCGAGTCGACCTGCCGGTCGCCCTCATACACTGGCACGGGCGGCCAGTTGGCCCGGATGTCTTTGGGGTCGGTGACGCGGGTGCCATCGGGCGCTATCGGCCAGATATCGTGCGAGTACGGGATGCCGTAGAAGCTGTCGAAGCCGTAGTGCAGCGGCAGGTACGGGGCCTTGTTGCCGAGGTGCCACTTGCCGAGCATGGCCGTGGTGTAGCCCACTTTTTTGAGCAGCGTGGGCAAGGTTTGCTCGGTGGGGTTGAGGGCGCGGTGGTCGCCGGGCAGCAGCACGCCCGCCATGCCGATGCGGTTGGGGTAGGCCCCCGTGAGCAGCGAGGCCCGCGAGGCGGTGCACACCGGCTGGCCCACGTTGTAGTGCGTGAAGCGCGTACCCTCGGCCGCCATGCGGTTGAAATTGGGCGTCGGGATGCCCGTCATGCCGTAGGGCTCGGTGTCGCCGTAGCCCATGTCATCCATCAAAATGATGATGACATTGGGCTTTTTGGATGGCGCGCCGGGCCGGGTAGTAGCAGGCTGAATAGCAGCAATCAAGCCGACAGTACAGGCCAGTAGCCCAGCGAATAGCAAAAAATACTTCATACGCAGGTGGGAGTGAAAGCGCGAAAGTACGTAGTCCTGTTAAGTGCGTCTGTGCCAGATTCTCGCCAGAATCTTCGCATAAGTTCGCGTTTTTTCCGTATTACGCCCATGTTAACACCGCTTACCCTCCCCCAGCGCTGGGCTACGGCCCTTGTTTTATCTCTTAGTTTGTGGCTGGGCCAGGCCCCGGCTACCTACGCCCAAGTGCCGCTGAACCCAGCGGCCACGCCTACGCAAACCGATACTACGCACAAATACGAAAACCCCAGTGGCATACCCTCGGCGGTCAAGAAGCCGTTCTATAAAAGCAAGCTTTTTAAGGCAGCGATTGTGCCGGCCGTGCTCATCGGCTATGGAGCGTACACGTTCAATGGGGGTGGTTTTTACACCAATCAGGATGCCAACCGCGACATTCACCGCCTCTTTCCCACCTACCGCACGCACGTCGACAACTACCTCATTTTCGCGCCTTACCTAGAGCTGGCAGCCGTAGAATTTGCCGGCGTAGAGTCGCGCAACGACCGGATTAACACTGGCTTGCTTATTCTCAAAAGTGAGATTATTATGCTATCCAGCACGTTTATTGTGAAAGCGCTCAGCCACGAGGAACGCCCTGATGGCTCTGATAATCTGTCGTTTCCGTCGGGGCACACGGCGCAGGCGTTTTTGGCGGCCAGCATCGTGCACGCCGAGTTTCGCGATAAAAGCCAGTGGTATGGCGTGGGGGCCTACACCATTGCCACGAGCGTGGCAGCGCTACGCATGATAAATACCAAGCACTGGCAGAGCGATGTAGTAGCGGGTGCGGGCTTCGGTATCTTATCGGCGCACTTGGCCTACCTCACGCACCGCAACCGCTGGGGGCGCAAGTCCATCGGCCGCGATATTGGCATGGCACCTACGTTCTTTGGCAGCACGCCCGGCCTCACCCTGACGTGGCGGGCGCACTAAACAAGGCACCGTATTTGGCCGTTACTGGTTCATTCTTACTTGATTTTCTGCATGAAAGCTCGGCTGGCATTACTGCTTTTTCTGGGGGGCATGGCGCTCGTGATGGTAGCGGCATTTTTTAAAATTCAACATTGGGCCGGGGCCAATTTTCTGATTATCGTGGGTATGGCCTTGCAAGCGATTGGCGGGGTCATATTCTTGTATAAGCTGCTGGCCCAGCCCAATACCAAGAAATTTCTGAACCAGTAGGCAGCGACGGCCAGACACTTTCTTTGCAGGAACATCCCCGCCGCTCATGTCCGATTTAGCCCCCAAACTCACCCACCTCAACGAAGCTGGCCAGCCCGCGATGGTCAACGTCGGCCAGAAGGCCGTGACGGCCCGCCTGGCCCGCGCCCGCGCCCGGGTGCGCGTCGGGGTCGATATTCTGGCCCTGGTGCAGGCCGGCGACCTGCCCACCCGCAAAGGCCCGGTGTTTCAAACGGCCATCATCGCGGGTGTGATGGCGGC
The DNA here is from genome assembly GCA_964251335.1 of uncultured Hymenobacter sp. Taxonomy (GTDB): domain Bacteria; phylum Bacteroidota; class Bacteroidia; order Cytophagales; family Hymenobacteraceae; genus Hymenobacter. The sequence continues at coordinate 885 of CAXUKA010000141.1, read as the reverse complement.
CAAAAAAACGGCCGACCTCATCCCGCTCTGCCACCCGCTGGGGTTGGATGACTGCCAAATTACCATCGAAGCCGTGCAGCCCGACACGCTGGTAATCGAGTGCGCCGCCCGCGTCACCGGCAAAACCGGGGTGGAAATGGAAGCGCTAACCGGCGCTACCGTGGCCGCCCTCACCGTGTATGATATGTGCAAAGCCATGTCGCATGGCATTGTCATCGAAGAAGTTAGGCTGATAGAAAAAACGGGTGGTAAGTCTGATTTTCACTACGAAGCGTAATACCCGAGCCGTCCTACTCGACCTTGAGTAGTTCTTTTGCGCCATGATTGGGCTTCAAACCTTAGCCGAGTTCTACGCCGACCGAATGCCTTTGCTCCTGCCCGATGGCCTGCGGGGCGGAGCCGATTTCAGCGCGTGGCGGCTAGAGGATTTTCTCGCCGATATGGCGCTTGTAGGCATTTACAGCCGCAAGGATTTTTACAAAATAACCCTCACTACCGGACCGGGCACCTACATCTGCGCCGACCAGCGCCTCTCGCTGGCCCCCGGCGAGCAAGCCCTGGTGTGCACCAATACGCAGGTGCCCTACACCTGGGAAGTGCCCGCTGATGGCGAATGCCGGGGCTACTGCTGCGTTTTCACCGAAGGTTTTCTGCCTGCCCACACGCACCTGCGGCCGTCCGACCTGACGGGCGACCTGACGAAGATCGCCCAAAAGCTGAAGGCGTCCAACGTGGCGATTGCCGCGTTCCACGCCCGGTTCGCGGCCCACGACGGGCCGGAGGTCCGCAAGCAGTGCCGCGGCGTCTGCCGGCTCGGTCGGCTCCTGACGGTGCCGGTCGTGTCGGTGCAGGCGGCCGCGAAGGGCGGCGACTTCGACGCGGACG
>CAXUKA010000140.1:0-14731 GCA_964251335.1 uncultured Hymenobacter sp. | reverse complement strand
GCTTAGCAGTGGGCATCTGGATAATAATCTGCATACCGGGGCGCAGGTCCACCGTGCGCCCGTCGGCCGCCGCGTAGAGGTGCACCATGCCACCGGTTTCGAGCAGGTCGAGGCCCGCGCGGGTGCCCAGGCCCGCCAGCACAATGTCGGAGATGCTATAAAATTCGCGCAGCCGCAGGTCGACCGGGCCGCTGTTGGCCGGCACATCGAAGGCGTGGGCCGGCACTAGCAGCCGCGTACCCTGCTGGGCCACCAGCACCGTATCGCGGCCGGCCCGCACCTGAAATACCTGAAACCCCGGCGCTGCCTGGGCGCAGAAGGCCTGGATATTATTAGCAGTTGGGTCATGCACATTGTCGGCCGCCCCGGGCGATTTGCCGGCCTCCTGCTCACTCGTGGCGGCCAACTCTGGCTGGGTCTTGGATGCGGCTGTTTCCGCTGAAGTAAGCGACTGTTTTTCAGATTTTAAAGCACTAATATTTACCGTGGGTTTCGCCACCCATCGAGGCGAATGGGTTGGCGCAACAGCATTTTTTGGAGCCGCCTTCGGCAGTATTTCTTTGCTTGGCTGCGCGATAGATGCAGCATTGTCAAAAGCCTTGGGCTGGATAGGAGCAGTCGCGGGCGGCGTGCTGGCAGCCGGGTCAGACGGCTGGGAGGCAGCAGGATTTTGGGCAGTTTCGGGCTGCTGGTCGGATGAACAGCCAGCCACCGCACCCGCCAGCAGCAGGCCGGTTAGCAAGGCGTAAGCGTTGAATTGCATAGAGTAAAAGGGGGAAGTATGAGGGGGAGTAGGGTGGTTGATGCCAGCCCGCCGCAAATTGCATATATTCGGCCAATATAGCGCTGCTTCCTGTTGATTTTTAAGTGATTCAGCTCATTACTAACTAGTAGCCTTACGGCGTATTCAGGTAGGGTTGCCAGAGCAGTCAGGTTATTAACTTGCACCATGCTTACACTCTCTTCCCAGCTGCCCAAGCGGTGGCTGTTTGCGGGCTTGGGCCTGCTGTTCGGGGCCTGCTCCCACCCCACCGAACAAGCCTCTCAAACTACCCAAGCCGCGCCGGATACCGGTATTGCGGCCAATTGCCGGCCACCCGCGCCGTTCACCATTCAGCACCCGGTCTGGGCCACCAATGCCAGCCTCTACCAGGTAAATGTGCGCCAATACACCCCCGAAGGCACTTTTAAAGCACTGGAGCCTCATCTGCCGCGCCTGCAAAAGATGGGCGTGGGCATCCTGTGGCTGATGCCGGTGCAGCCCATAGGCGTGGAGAAGCGCAAAGGCAAGCTGGGCAGCCAATACTCGCTCAGTGACTACCGCAGCGTGAACCCCGAGTTTGGCAGCATGGCCGATTTGCAGCATTTTATAAATGAGGCACACAAGCTGGGCATGCACGTCATCCTCGACTGGGTGGCCAACCACACTAGCTGGGACAGCAAGCTCAGCAAAGAGCACCCCGACTGGTTTACCAAGAATGCCAAAGGGCAGTTTCAGCCGCCCGTGGCCGATTGGCAGGATGTGATTGACCTCGACTACAGCAAAGCCGGCCTGCGCCAGTACATGACCGAAAGCATGGCCTTTTGGGTAAAAGAAGCGGGTTTCGACGGCTTCCGCTGCGACGTGGCGGGGCTGGTGCCTACCGATTTTTGGGATGCCACGCGGGCCGAATTAGAGAAGACGAAGCCCGTCTTCATGCTCGCCGAATGGGACGAATTGCACGACCCGCCCTTTCTGCCCAAAGGCACCTTCACGCCGAACACGCACCTGCTCGAAAAGGCCTTCGATGCTACCTACGCCCTCAAGCTGCACTACCTCATGGACAGCATCGCGCAGGGCAAAAAGCCGGTGGCGGCGCTGCCCGGCTACTTCGCCGCCGAGCGCAAGATGTACCCGGCCGGCGTGTACCTGATGAATTTCACGTCTTCGCACGACGTCAATACCTGGGACAACCCCGAGGATGTGCGCCTCGGCAAAGATGCCCAGGCGATGGCCGTGCTTACGACGTTGCTACCGGGTATTCCATTGGTTTACAGCGGCCAGGAAGCAGCTTCAATCAAAAAATTACGCTTTTTTGACAAGGATACTATTCAGTGGGGCAGCTACTCGCGGGCACAGTTTTATACTACGCTATTGCAGTTGAAGAAAGCCAGCCCGGCTCTACGCAATGGCGACGCCTGCGCCAAATTCACCATTTTGCCCGCGCCGATGGGTTGCTTCGCGTTCGAGCGCGCCACAGCCGATGAGAAAAACCGCGTGCTGGTGGTAGCCAACTTAAGCGGGCAGGCGCAGCAGTTTCAGCGGCCAGCGGGTGCAGCGGCTTATACCGATATTTTTGCGGAAGCTGCTGGGCCAGTGCAGGCAGCGCAGTTAAGCGTGCCGGCCCACGGCTGGCGGGTGCTGGTGGCGAAGTAGCTTTTGTGTCATCTAGCTAACTTATTGTAAATCTTTGTTTTCACCACAAATCCTGCATTAGGATTAGTAAGCACTGTATAAACTATGCCTCTTGTTTGCTCATTACCAGCAGGCACAACTGCCCCTCTTATAAATCGGCATTTAGTGTATTCATGCCCACTCCACTACACTCGACTAAAAGAACAAAATACTAAAAAAGCACCCTTTTATGCTTTTCGCAGCAGCAATCGAGGCGAAATGGCATATGCTTGGAAAGCAGCTTTTGATAGTCGCGCGTTAAGGATTACGCCTTCTCACGATGAGGTCGATATAAGACGACAGATAGAGGCACAACGCAGTACCTTACTTCAGCCTTCTACTAACCAAGTTCAGCAATTGCTAAACTACATAGAAGAATCGCTGGCGCTGGCCGTCCCCACTGGGCAGAATTTTGCTCAGGAACAGTACTATCATTTTTTACTACCTAAGCCTGGCAGACAACCTGCCTCAACTAATTTGCCTTATCCATCTATTAACTCGCAAGGAATGAGCTACTTCGACCTCAACGATTTCCTTTCGGGCGGCCCTATCAGCCCAGCTCACTGAGCGGCAGTCTGGGCCCTTACGTATAAAATGGCCCACTTGCCGCCCGATTACTCAATATGACTGACTTGCATCCGCACGCCTACCTCTTCACCGTGGCACACCCCAACTGGGCCGCCAATGCGACTATCTACGAAGTCAACGTCCGCAACTACACGCCTGAAGGTACCTTCCGAGCCTTCGAGGCGCACTTGCCGCGTCTGGCCAAAATGGGCGTGGTTATCGTGTGGCTGATGCCCATTCACCCTATCGGCGAGGTTGGGCGCAAGGGCTCACTGGGCAGCCCGTATGCAGTGCAGAATTACTTCGCAGTAAACCCCGAATTTGGCACACTCGACGACCTGAAGCACCTCGTGCAAACCGCCCACGACCTGGGCTTGAGGATAATTCTCGACTGGGTGGCTAACCATACCAGCCGCGACAACGCCCTCATCGACCAGCACCCCGACTGGTACCAGCACGATGCCGAAGGCGCGCTAGTGCCGCCCGTAGCCGACTGGACCGACGTGGTTGCCTTCGACTATACCAACCGCGACTTGCGCCAGTACATGACTGACGCGCTGACCTATTGGGTGCGCGAAGCGGACATAGATGGCTACCGCTGCGACGTGGCCGGCCTAGTACCCACCGACTTTTGGGACGAAGCCCGCCCGGCACTCGATGCCATTAAACCCGTCTTCATGCTGGCCGAGTGGGACGAGCTTTACCCCTCGGGCGGCCTCACCTGGGAGGAATTCAATTCCGAAACCCAGCTGCTCGAAAGGGCCTTCAACATGACTTTCGGCCTGCGCCTGCACTACCTGCTCGACCACATTGCCGAAGGCAAGGCCGAGCTAGCCGACATCGACGTGTACCTGGCTGCCGAGCGCGCCAAATATCCGCCCAGCGTGTACCTCATGCACTTCACCAGCAACCACGACGTGAACTCCTGGGATGGCACCGAATACGAGCGCCTCGGCCCGCTGGCACTACCCTTCGCCGTGCTCACCGCCCTGCTGCCGGGTATGCCCATGCTCTACTCGGGCCAGGAAGCAGCGCTAAGCAAACGCCTCGCCTTCTTCGACCGCGACCCGATAGACTGGCAAGATTACCCGCTCCAGGATTTCTACACCAAGCTTCTTCAACTCAAAAAACGCCATCCCGCGCTCCGTAATGGCGACCCGGCCAGCAGCTTCCAGCGCCTCAGCGGGCCGGCCGGCTTGTATGGTTTCGTGCGCGAAAAAAACGGCTCGGCCGTGCTGGTAGTCATCAATATCACCGCCGAGCCGCTGGAGTTGCCGGGCCAAAAAATGCCTATCAATCCGCAAAAAGGCTTATTCGACGTGTTTAGCGGCGAGGCACTGACGCTGGCACAGCCCAAGGCGCGTACGGTGCCCGCCCATGGCTGGCGCGTGCTGCGCACCCGCGACTAAGTCTTTCATCCTACTTCTGTCACCAATGCCTTACGTTTTTCTCTTCCTCGCCATCATCAGCGAAGTCATTGGTACCACTGCCCTCACGGCCTCGCAGCAGTTTTCCAAGCCCATACCCAGCCTAATAACGGTGGCTGGCTACGGGCTGGCGTTCTATTTTTTTAGCTTTTCACTGAAGGCTATTCCGGTGGGCGTAGCGTATGCTATTTGGGGCGGCGTGGGCATTGTGCTGGTCACGCTCATCGGCTTCTTTTACTTCAAGCAACGGCTCGATTTGCCGGCGCTGGCGGGCATTGCGCTGATTGTGATTGGGGTGCTGGTGATGCAGCTGTTTTCAAAGACTATTTCGCATTGAAGTATACTGGCGCGAGTTACGGCTTCGCCCAAACTCGCGCCAGTGTACAGCTAGTCCTTTTTATAGTCGTGGTTCACCATCCAGTTAATCCCGAATTTATCCACTAGCATCCCAAATTTCGCCCCCCAAAACTGGTCAGCCAACGGCATTTTTACCATGCCACCTTCGCTGAGCGCAGTGAAGAACTGGTCGGCCTCGGCAACGCTATCGCAGTCGAGCGAAAGACTCACGGAGTCGCCATTGGTGACAGCGTCCATAAAGTTGTCGGAGGCCATGAGGGTCAGCGGGCCATTCACCAGGTTGGCGTGCATCACGTTGCCGCGGGCCGCTTCGGGCAACTGGTCGGCGTTGGGCATCTGCTCAAAATCCATAATGTTCAGCTCGCCGCCTAGGCATTGCTGGTAGAAGGTCATGGCCTCGCGGCAGGTGCCGGGAAAGTTGAGGTAGGCGATAATTTTGCTCATGTTTCAGGAAAGAAAAAGTTGGAAAACAGCAGGCTGGCCAGCCGAGTGCAAACATAGAAACGGCTCATTATTTTAGCAAACAATTTATGCTAAAATAATGAGCCGCTCCAGAAAATTGTGCGGGCTTTGCAGTCCGCGACTCGCCTACATCGCGGACTGCAAAGTCCGCACAACTACGAGCTATTCAGCCAGCTTTTGCGCCCGCCAAGTGTTGTTCGACTTATTCACGTCGGGCAGAATGTTGGTTGGGTTCAGCACTACTTGCGTGAGCGCCGAGGTAGTATTGGTGCGGAACGTCCAGGTGCCGCCGCGCTGCCAGATTTCGACGGGTAGGCGCACGGTGGTTTTCTTGCCACCAGTTTCCGTGATTTCAGCCGTTACGGGCATGGCGGCCTGGCTCTTGTTTTCGATGGTGATGAGGGCGCCCTTGGTGGGGTCCTGGTTCACGTAGGCCACCGAGGTCACGGCTTGGTCGAGCAGCCAGTTTTCGAAGAACCATTCCTGGTAGAACCAGCTCAGGTCTTCGCCAGCTGCTTCATTCATGGTGCGGAAAAAGTCGCGCGGCTGCGGGTGCTTGAAGGCCCAGCGCTTGATGTAGGTGCGGAAGGCGTAGTCGAAGCGCTCGGGACCGAGGATTTCGGAGCGCAGCAAATACAGACCGTAGCCGGTTTTGCTGTACGCTGCGTAGCCCAGATTGCGCGCCTGCGTCACGTCGGGCACGGTGTAGGGCACGTCCATATTAGCTATTTGCAGTTGGAGAGTCGTTAAAGCAGCCGTACCACGGGGAGCGGTCACATCGCCCTGCTCTTTGTACTCGCCGTTGTTGAAATTCTGGCTGCTCAGGATGTTGATAAAGGTGTTGAAACCCTCGTCCATCCACGGGTATTTGCGCTCGTTGGAGCCCACAATCATCGGGAACCAGTTGTGACCAAACTCGTGGTCGGTTACGCTCCAAAGGTTGCCTTTTTTGGCTTTCGCGCCGCAGAATACGATGCCCGGATACTCCATGCCGCCCACTACGCCGGCCACGTTGGTAGCCACCGGGTAGGTGTATTCAAACCACTGCTTGGAGTTGTATTCGATACTCTTTTTTACGTATTCGGTCGAGCGGTTCCAGGCCGTATCCTGGGCGGCCTCGACGGGATAGAGCGACATAGCCAGCGACTTACGGCCGCTGGGCAGGTTCATCTTGGCGGCATCCCACACGAAGGCGGCCGAGGCGGCCCAGGCCACATCGCGGGCTTGCTGGCAGCGGAAGTGCCAGGTCAGGCGGCCATTTTTGCCGGCTGGGCGCGAGCTGGCCTGCGTCACCTCGTCGGCACCGCGCACGATGATAGTTTTGTCGGAGCCCGCGGCCTGGGCCAGGCGCTGCACTTGCTTGGCAGTCAGCACTTCGGCCCCGTTCACGAGCTCACCTGAGCCACCCACCAGGAAATTGGCGGGCACGTTCACGGTGTAGTCAAAATTGCCGTACTCCAGGTAAAACTCAGCCGACATGTAAGGCAGCGTGTTCCAGCCCGAAATGTCGTCGTACACGGCCATGCGCGGGTACCACTGCGCCACCTCAAATATTTCCCCGTTGGGCGTTTTGAGGCGGCCCAGGCGGTCGGCCCCGTACTCGGGGATATTGAAGGCGTAGGCGATGTTGATTTTGAGCTTTTCGCCGTGCGGCTTCAGCGCCTCGGGCAAGATGATTTGCATGCGCGTATCGTTCACGCGGTAGTTGGCCTTCAGCTTCTTGCCGTGCAGCTCGATGGTCACGGTTTGCAGCGAGTCGCCGCCCTGAAAGCCCCGTGCCGAATTGCCGAAGCGCCCGCCCGCCGGGGGCGTGGTAGCCGCCCCGCGCGAGTCGTTGCGAAACAGATTTTGGTCGACTTGCAGCCACACGAAGGGCAGCTCATCGGGGCTGTTGTTGGTGTAGGTGATGGCCACGGTGGCCGTCACGCGGGCCGCTTTGTCGTCGAGGCTGGCGTTAATCTGGTAGTCAGCCGCGTTTTGCCAGTAGGTAGCGCCGGGCTTGCCGCCGCCCGTGCGGGTGCTGGGGGCCGGCTGGTCCAGAAAATCGGGCTGAAACAGCACGCGCGCGTTGTAGGGCGGCAAATTGGCGGGCGGCAGCACCACCGGCAGGCCTGGCTGGGCCTGCGCCGCGCCACCGAGCAGCAGCGCCGCGCCCACCAGCAGCTTGGTAAAAGAATTTTGCTTCATGAAAAAGTGAAATGCAGTTTTGTCAAAAGTAAGCAGTCAGGTAAAGTATTGGGGGAGGAATTCGCGTTTTACTGGTTGCAGAGTGGGCAAAGACTGCAAGCCCAGCGTCCGCGTTGCAAAAGCGACGTTTCCAGTACTCATTTGTCATGCTGAGCTTGTCGAAGCATCTCTACCGCATCATTCACCCCATTCAACGGTGCGGTAGAGATGCTTCGACAAGCTCAGCATGACGATTGTAAAAAACACCCCCTTATCATTTTCTATGGCCTTCGACCCCCAGCAGGTAAACGACCTCATTCGCACCCGGCGCAGCGTCTTCGTGGCGCAGTTTGAGCCCGGCAAAACCATTCCCGACGACATCATCTGGCAATTGCTCGAAAATGCCAACTGGGCCCCCAGCCACAAACGCACCGAGTCGTGGCGCTTCACCGTTTTCACCGGTGCGGGCTTGTACAAACTGGCTGAATTTCAAGCTGAACTCTACAAGCAAACGGCCGGCCCCAAGTTCAGCGAGGGCAAATATGAGAAGCTGCGCGAGTCGCCGCCGCAGTGCTCGCACGTCATCGCCATCGGCATGAAGCGCGTGGACCAGAGCCTGCCCGAAATCGAGGAAATCGAGGCCGTAGCCTGCGCCGTGCAAAACCTAGCGCTGTCGGCTCACGCCTACGGCCTCGGCGGCTTCTGGAGCACCGGTGGCGTCACCTACACTGAGGCGGCGAAGACGTTTTTCGGCCTTGGGCCGGAGGATAAACTATTAGGTTTCTTTAACCTGGGCTACCCGCGCACGACCGTGCCTGATGGCAAGCGCAGCCCGGTGCAGGAGAAAGTACGCTGGGTATCGTGAATTGTAAAACGGAGTGGTACTCCGTTTGGCGCTAGGATAAGTAATCCTAACGCGAAACGGAGTGCCACTCCGTTTTACAACGCTACTTTCGCCCCATGACAGTTTCTTTGCTGGGCGTGCACCACATCGCCATCATTTGCGCCGACTACGCGGTTTCCAAGGCCTTTTACACCGAGGTTTTAGGCCTGGAAATTATCCGCGAAGTGTACCGCGCCGAGCGCGATTCCTATAAGCTCGATTTGGCGGTGCAGGGACAATACGTGATTGAGTTATTTTCCTTCCCGACCCCACCGCCCCGCGCCAGCCGGCCCGAGGCGGTGGGACTGCGGCATTTGGCCTTTTCGGTGGCTGACCTCGATGCCGCCGTGCAAGCGCTGACGGCCCGGCAAGTAGTGTGCGAGCCAATTCGGGTTGATGAGTTTACGGGCCGGCGGTTTACGTTTTTTAGCGACCCCGATGGGCTGCCGCTGGAGCTATATGAGGCGTAGCGACGCATCCCGGCGGCTCGACGTTGCTCAGGTCGGCGTATTACCAAAGCATAACAACGCCGGGCATAACAACGCCGAGACGCAAGGATGCGTCTCTACAACTTCTTATGCCAAAACGCTACCTCTTTGCCCTGCTGCTGGCCGTGGCCGGCTGCGCCACCCACCCGCCGACCCTGCGGGTCGCCTCGGGCTATTGCGACCCGCCCCTGCCCTATCGCTACGACCCTGCCTACGCGCCCAAACCTGATTTTGAGGCTTCCCTCACGCCAGCATTATTAGCTCGTTACCCGCGCCGCAATCTCCTCACGGCCAATGCCGCCGGCATCTTACCGCAGCTGCAAGCGCTGCTGGCCCTTGAAGAAACCGCCCGCCAGCAGCCCGGCCCCGCTGCCGAGGTAGCCGTGCTGCGCCAGCGCCAACAAATTTCGGCGCAGCTAGCGTTGGTGAGCAGCACCGTGGCCAGCGTAGCCGCCGAGCTCGACTGCGAAGGTGAGCGCGCCGACCAAGTGGCTGGTTATCTCGCCGAGCAGGACAGCCGCCGCACGCAGCGCCTCAACGTGCTGTCTATCGGCGTGGGCGCGGCCAGCGGCATTGGCACTACGGTGATTGACAACCAACCAGCGCAGTATGCCTTTGGCATCGGCGGCGGGCTATTAGCGGCAGGCCTCGGGCTGCTGACGCTGAGCCAAGGCGGGCACACGGCCGAGTTTATGCACCCGCGCAATTTGCTGGCCGATGTGTGGGGCGAAAAACCGACTTCTGAGGTATTTCCGCCCAGCGTGTGGTACATGCTCAGCGAGCCTGCATTCAGCAATAGTGGCAAGACGGCCATCGCTCACAATACGCGCCAGCGCTGGGAGCATTACGGCCAGCTCGCGCACCCCGAGTCGAAGCAGGGCCAGCAACTGGCGGCGCTGCTTTTTGGCACGGGCGGCCAGTATTCGGCCGACCAGCTTCAGGTGCGAGCCAACATGCTGAACGAGCTGCAATCGGCTGTGCGGCTGCTGAATCAGGAACTGCAAGGATTGCTGCTGACGCTGAATCAGTGAGTGAGTTGGTGAATGAGTGCATGAGTGAATGGTTGAAAACGTAACCTAAGGCCATTTTGGAGGTTATTAACCACTAGCTTCTGCTGCGCGTGGGTGGGCTTTTGCTCCTTCACCAACTCACTCATTCACTCCTTCACCACATGGCAAACCATCGTGAACTAGGCCACTCGGGCCTGCATATCGCCCCGCTCGTGCTGGGCGGCAACGTATTTGGCTGGACGGCCGACGAACAGGCTTCCTTCGCCGTGCTCGATGCCTTTGTGGCGGGCGGCGGCAACGCCATCGACACGGCCGATGTGTACTCGGCCTGGGTGCCCGGCCACGAAGGCGGCGGGCAGTCCGAAACCGTGATTGGCAAGTGGCTCAAGCAGCGCGGCCGCCGCGACGACGTGCTCATCTTCACCAAAGTGGGCATGGACCTCGGCCCTGGCAAAAGTGGCCTTTCCAAAGCCCGCGTGAAGCAAGCCGTGGAAGACTCGCTGCGCCGCTTGCAGACCGATTATATCGACCTCTACCAGTCGCATAAAGACGATACGACCATCTCGGTGAGCGCGCCGCTGGAAGCCTACGCCGACCTCATTAAGGAGGGCAAAGTGCGCGCCATCGGGGCCTCGAACTTCAAGCCCGAGCGCCTGCAAGATGCCCTCGATGCGGCCCACGACGGCCTGCCGCGCTACCAGAGCCTCCAGCCCGAATATAACCTCTACGACCGCGACGTTTTCGAGAACGAAGACCTGTTTGTGGTGCAGCAAAATGGCCTCGGCGTGATTCCGTATTTTGGCCTGGCCTCGGGCTTTCTCACCGGCAAATACCGCTCGGAAGCTGACCTCAAAAAGAGCCAGCGCGGTGGTGGCATCGGCCCCAAATACCTCAACGACAAAGGTTTTAAAATCCTAAAAGCCCTCGACGCGGTGGCCGACCGCCACGGCATTAATCAAGCGCAAGTGGCCCTGGCCTGGCTGATGCAAGCGCCCGGCATTACGGCGCCCATTGCCAGCGCCACCAAGGTCGAGCAGGTGCAGGAACTGCTGAAGGCAATGGACGTAAAGCTCACGCCCGAGGATGTGGCCGAGCTGCAATTGGAGAAAGCGACAGCCTAAAAGTTGCGCCCAGCTAAGCCCGCAAAAAAGGCGTTGCTCCGGCCGGAGCAACGCCTTTTTTTATTCGGCCACCGATGCTAGTGTATCGGGTTGGCGGCCGCGGCCTGGGCATTGACGGGCGTGTTCTGGCCCATCGTAATGAGCCACTTGCCGCCGCGCTTCACCAGCAGCGTATTGAATACCGACTGGCCGCTGTCGCCGGTGGGGGCCGCGCCGCCGTCGGAGCGGGCAGGGGCGGTGCTACGGCTGGTTACAAGCACCACATCGGGCGTAATGGCGCGAAAAACCAGCTGGCTGGGGTCGGCGGGCGGCAGTTTTACCCCTTTGTAAATGCGGTCAAAAATGGCTTGGTGGGCCGCCTGCACGCTGGGCTCGCCCTGCCAAAACATGCCTACTACGTTGACAAAGCTGATGTCTGGGGTGGTGTAGGTGGGCATTTCCGAGAACCTGTGGTCATCCAGGTTTTTCCTGAACTGGCCCAACGTGGTTTCAATGGCAGCCTTGTCGGCGGCTGATAGCGCGGGGCCGGCTTGCGCGGCGGCAATATGACTAGTAGCCAAGGCAATGGCCAGGCTTAGCAAAAGAATTTTCATGCGAGTAGAAGAGCGTGAGTACGTTGGCAAAGCTCCGCCGCCCGGCTGCCCGGCTAGTAGTAAAAAAACGACATTATGCAGCCCTTATCGGCAGATGGCTCGATGCTGCGCCGCCCGCCACGCGCGCATGGGCCACCTCAGCGGCCAGCAGCTGCGGGGGCGTAGTGCCGGCAAACTCGCGGAAGTCGCGCACGAGGTGGCGGTAGTCGTAGTAGCCGCACTGCACGGCCACGGTCAGCCAGTCGAGGTCGGGCAGCCGCTCCTTAAGGCGAAACGCCCGGTCGAAGCGTGCAATGCGGGCAAACAGCTTGGGGCTCAGGCCCACGCGCTCCACAAAACTGCGCTCGAACTGCCTGGGACTGAGGCAAGCCTCGGCGGCGAGGCTGTCGAGCGAGCCATCGAGGCGGCCGCTGGGCAGCAGTAGCGGCAGCAGCCGGTCGAGGGGTCGCTCGGTGTGGGGACGCAGGCGGCGCAGCCTACGCAGCAGGTAGGTTTCGAGCACGGCCAGCATGGCGGCGTAGTCGGTGGCTTCTTCTAGGCGGGCTTCTATTTCGGCCACAGCCGGGCCAAGCAGCGCCCGGCTCTCGACCGAAAAATCCAGCATTTCATGCACCGGCGCGCCCAGCAAGCGGTGCAGCCCGCCGGGCCAGAAGGCGGCGCACACCACAAGGTGCTCGGGCGGAAAATGCAAGTCGAGCCGCGATGTCTGCGGCCCCACCAAAATGCTGCGTGGCAGGTCGATAAACTTGTTTTCCTTGTGGTGAAACGTTCGCATGCCGCCGCGTGGGTAGAAGTACAGGCACTGCTGCGGCGCGGGCGGCATGGGCTTGGTGGCTTGCATGGGGTCGATGCCATTGTAGCGCACGTGCACCAGCAAATAGTGCTGCACAAAGGGGCGCAAGGCCGGCGTAGGCGGTACGATACGGAAGAACACGAGCCACTCGATAGTTTAACCTAAGGTACTAACCGGTAGCTTTATTTGCAGATACCCGGAAGGGGTAATGGCCTGAGTACTGTAACTAACTACCAATGAAGAAAATCACCGAGCTAACGGAAACCCGGTGGCGAACAGTACACAACAAGGATGAGTATGGCAACCGGGAAAGAAGCACCGAGGCATACACCATCAAACGCCCCGTGAAAAGCATTGCGCAAGGCCCACGCTTTGGGCATTTCATTGTCGATTCGATTGCCTTCCAACTAGCGATTTACTTGGTCAGCTACCTGGTTGACATATTGCTAGCGTCAACAAAATTTAGTGTGCCTCTCAATCTCACAGTTGACTTGTTTGGCAGCGTTGTGCTACTGCTGCTATACCCAGGGCTTTATGCAGCCAGCGAATATCTGTGGCAAAAAACACCAGGAAAGTTTTTAACCAGAACCGTTGTAATAGATGAATACGGCAACCGGCCTGCGCTGCGAGCCATTATTTTCAGGTCCTTGCTGAGGCTGGTTCCTTTTGAAGCGTTTTCTTGCCTGAATGACCACTACAGCCACGGCTGGCACGACAGATGGGCGACTACCTGGGTGGTGCCCGAAGCCGAATTGGCAACCCTGAAAAAGCTTCAGCAAGAGCAATCGGGAAGTTGATTTTTTTCACAGCAATGCAGTCCTTGCAGCGCCTAGCCAGGCTTGTTTCTGAAGCACTAGGAATGAAAAAAGGCCATGCAATGCGTAGCGAAGCATGACAAATAGCTGAAGGTGAGCTTATTTATTCAGGAGTAAGGGTCGGCGACTACGCAGCCCAAATTAAATAGCCACACTAGTAGCATTTTACCAGGCGCACCTAACTCAGCCAGCCCAGCAGGCGCTTCAAGGTGAGGCCCTGCACCACCGCCGAAAACAGCACCACCGCAAACGTTATGGGCACAAATAGCTCGGGGTGCATGGCCTTGGGCAGTGCCAAGGCCAGCGCCAGCGAAATACCGCCCCGCAGCCCGCCCCAAGTGAGGATAGCCAGCGTGCGCGGCGGCAGTTGCCGCGTGAGGCCCAGCAGGCGCGTAGGCAGCGCCAGCGCCACGTAGCGCACCACCACCGTAAGCACGCCTACTACCAAGCCCAGCGCCAGGTAAAACCCGCTGAAACCCACCACCACCAGCTCCAGTCCCATCAGCACAAACAGCACGGCGTTGAGCACTTCGTCTAGGGCTTCCCAAAATTTTTCGAGGTACTCGCGGCTCGTGTCCGACACGGCCGGGCTGCGGCTCACACCGCCGATGATGAGGCCGGCTACCACCATGGCCAGCGGCCCCGACACGCCCAAGGCGTGGCACAGCGCGTAGCCGCCCATCACAAGGGCCAGCGTCAGAATAACTTCAGTCTGAAAGTGGTCGATGGTGCAGATAAGACGGTAGCCCATGTAGCCCAGCCCGGCCCCGGCCAGCAAGCCGCCGCCCGCCTCGCGCAGCAGCAGCAAACCCACCGCGCCCACGGTGGGCGTGGGGCCGGGCGTGGCTAGTTCGAGCAGCGTCACGAACACCACCACTCCAAAGCCATCGTTGAACAGCGATTCGCCGGCCAGGTTGGTTTCGATGCTGGGGTCGAGCGGTGTAGTCTTGAGAATGCCCAACACGGCAATGGGGTCGGTGGGCGCAATGAGCGCCCCAAACAGCAGGCACGGTAACAGCGGCAGCGGCTCGCCCACCAGGTGCAGCAGCCCATAGGTGCCCAGACCCACCAGCGCCGTGGCCAGCAGCACACCCAGCGTAGAGTAGGCCGCAATGCTGCGCCAAACCGCCCGCAGAGCCTCGGCGCGCACGTGCAGCGAGCCGGCAAAGAGCAGAAAGCTCAGTACCGAACCCATCAGAAACTCCGTGAAATCGAGTTGCACCAGCGTGGCCCGCACCTCGGCCGTGAAGCTCGGCACTACCCAGCCCACTGCCAACACGACCACCGCCGTGAGCGCCCCCAGCAGCAGAAACATAATGCCGGCCGGCTGACGCAAAAACCGGGCATTCAGATAAGAAAACAGCCCCGCCAGGGTAAGCAGCGCGGCCAAAGAGGAGAATAAACTCATCCTAGCTTAACGCCCCAGCAAGAGACTGGGTTATGTAGCGCAGACTGAAAGTCCGCGCTACTGTGCCACGTCCTCAAACGTGTAGGTGCGCTCCATATTTTCCACTGGCTGGCCGTCGGCCTCAGCGTAGGGGTACACGAAGTAATTGAGCAGCGGGCCGTGCTGGGGGGGCAGCAGTGCCAGGTCGCGCCCTCGGGAGAGCTCGAC
>CAXUKA010000139.1:0-14885 GCA_964251335.1 uncultured Hymenobacter sp. | reverse complement strand
GGTAAGTATACTGCTGATTCACCTGGCGGCCGTCGGCAATACGCTGCAACCGCGCCCGGATATCATCATCCGCCGTATCAGCGGGTTGCACAAAGGTGCTGTATTTGGGGAGAATCGTGATTTTCTGCCGGAGCGGGTCTTTGGTCACATCGGTTGCCAGCTCCACGATGTAGGTACCAGGCTTATCGTAGGTATAAAAAGTAGTGGCCTCGTGCGAGCTAGCTTTCTTGTTATCGCCGAATTTCCAGGAAAATTTGTTCGCCGGTGCCCCGAAGGTCTGGAACAGCAGCTTTTCGCCCACGTAGCCCTCCTTGGGGCCTAGCAGCCGGATAGATGTGTTGCGCGGCAAGGGGGCTTTTACCACCACGGAAAACAAGTGCTGGTACTGACCGTCCACCGTCAGGCGCACGCGATAGGTGCCGGGCTGGGAGTAGTAAAACATGCCCTGGGGAGCCAGCGCGCTGTCGCCCTGGCCAAACTCCCAACGCCAGTTGTGGCCCGAGGTGGCAGGAGCGTAAGTGCTGTCAATGTAATTCAGTGGCTCGCCTGCCACCAGGACGCGGGGCCACACGCGCGACTTCAGCTCCACTTCGCGGGCGGAGTACAGCAAGAGCAGCAGCCCAGCGGTCAGCACAAACGTGACGGTGCTCAGGAGCCATTTACGAGACATGCGCGCAATAATTAGTGCGGGGCGGAAGGCGGGGTAGCGGGTGAGGCCGCCGGGGGAAGCGCCGCCGTGGCAGGTACTGTTTGGGCTGCCGCACCCTTGGCGTGGTAATCGATGGTGCACTCGGCCAACTGCCCCGCCAGCAGCTGGACGTTGGCCTGCTGCGCCGCCAGATTTTTCTTGTCCTGGTAGAGCATCTTGTAAAAGTTAGCTACCTGGTCGAAGGCGCGGAAAAAGCGCACGGTATCGTTCGCCTCGTCTTTCGTTCGCCGCTGCTGCACGTAGAGCTGCCGAATATCATTTAGTTGGTTTTCGATGTCGGCCTCCACAAATACCGCCTGCTCCTTGGGTTTGTAGTCCATCACGGCCTGATAGGCCGAGTCGAGCTGCGGCAGGGCTTCCTGCTGGTCTTTGAACAGCTGGTCCTGCCGCTTTAACTTGCTGGACAGCGAGTCCACGTTTTCCGATTGAAAATTCTGATTGCGGCACAGTATCCATCCGGCCAGGCCTGCCAGCAGCACGGTAGCCAGCAGCAGGTAGCCGAATAAAAAACGGTGTTCGCGCGAGTGCAGGGTCAGCATATCAGATACCGGCTATTTCTTCCGGCGCTCGTTGTTTTGGCATTCATTCAGCTTGCGCCGCACATCACGCAGGCGCTCCTGTACATTGTGAATGGAATCTTTGAGCACGAGCATCTCATCCATGCAGTCGGTTATCCGGCGGTAGGCTTCGTGCGGATGCATGTTGAGATACGGCGTCTTCAGCTTCTCACTCAACTCATCTTTTTTATGGAGCACCCGTAGCTCTAGTATTCGCTCATTGCCCACCTGCTCGGTATTGAGCATGCTTAAATCGGTGTAGATAGAATCTGCCGTTTGCCCCATCTGGCGTTGCGTCGACAGCACATCGCGGTACTGGTCCTGGTAGTTGTGCAGCAGGCGCGTTTGCTCATTAAAGGTCTTGAGGAAAGCGTAGACAATAAGTATTATGCTGAGCATCAGCACTAAAAATTGCCCCAAAAAGCGAAAATAGGCCGTGGCAATATCAGGCGCATTGAGAGGCTTCATGCAAAGTGAGACGGTAGGCGGCGGTTTTGTTGCTAAGTTAGCGGTATTCCAGCATTCCACTATTCCCTGATTAAATTGGTTGATTCTGCTGCGACTACTCCCGTCTATCTGCTCGACCAGCTTGGGCTGGATTACCGCCCCGAGGTAGTGGCCGCCGGGCTGCTGGCGGCCGATGACCACGCGCTAAAGATGAGCCGACTCATCTTCAAGCCCACCGGCCCTATTACCCGGCCCTACGCCAAGGATGCCGGCGCGCCGCAGCTGCTCGCTACCGAAGGCCCCGCCGAGCCCTACCTGCTGCTAGATACCCCCCGCGAAGGCATCTATGACCAGCTGCCCCCGTTTCTATTTCATGCCATCCCCGCCACCGCCGGCCCGGCCCCCGAGGCCGAGGTGCTGCTGGCGCAGCTGCGCCACGAGCGGGAGATAGAGCAGGAAACCCGCCGCTTTTTTCTGCCTTTCGACACCGAGCTGTACTACCTGCGGCTGCTCCGCTACGAGCGTGAGCGCCAGGCCGACCAACTGGCCGAAGCGCCGATATTGCGCGAGGAATTTTCTGACAGCTGGCCGATTTTGCGGCGGCTCGACCCGCCCACTGCCAGCTTATTCATTCAGGTGCTGCCCTTTATTCATCAGCTGCGGGGCAATGTGGAGTGGCTGGGCCGCTTTTTGGCCGTCGTGCTTGGGGTACCCGTACGGTTTGAGGCCGAGCAGCCCATCGTGCATCAGGTAGCCGCCACCGACGCGCCGGGTTTGGTGCTGGGACAATGCCGGCTGGGTATCAACGCGCTGGCCGGTAGCGCTTTCAGCGATGGCTATAATGCTACCCACTTGCACGTAGGCCCCGTGCCCGCCAGCCGCGTGGCAGAGTTTCTGCCAGGCAGCTCGGCCCGGGCGCTGCTCGCCGAGCTGTTAGACTACTTCATGCCGGCCTCGCTGGAAGTGCGCCTCTTCGTAAGTATCGAGCGGGCGGTGCCGGGCGAGCCAGTGGCGGAAGCTGCTCCGCCCACGACCACTTACTTGGGCTACAACAGCTTTCTGCTAGGCGATGGCTCGCCACCCCGGGGCGAGGTCGAGCCCCGCCCTTACTACTTCCTGACCAACGAGATATTTCCGGTGGTTACCGGACTGAGGCAGCGCTGGCCGGCCTGGTCGCGGCGGCTGGCCTGGAGCGTGTAATAAAGCTGCACGGTGTTTTTGGGCAAGTCTGCCGTGGCGGGTACGCCCAGTTGCAGCTCGCTGATGGTTTTCTCCAGCAAAAGCTTGTTGGAAGGCAGCGCGTAGAGCCGGAAGGTAAACTCCTCATCGGTAGCGTAAATGGGCGCCCCACTTTTCCACTTAAAAACAGTGGTTTCCTGCCGCGCTACGTCGTAAACCACCGGCTCGGTCGAGGCCAGTACGGGGGCGTAGCAGCTCGGTAGCACCACCGGCAGCTGTTCCCGAACGGGCCGGGTGCGCACGATAAATACCAAGCTGGCAAACGCGCTGTACCCCCCCAGCACCCGCGAAAAGCTGTACGACTTGCCTTGCAGATTATCAACAGTATAGGTTATCGGGCTGGCAAAAACAGCCCCGCCCAACCCTAGCTGCAAATCAGTGGAAAGCGGATAATATAGTGCCACCGACGCCAGGCCGCCCGGCTGCAAGCGCTTGTCATTAGTAGTGAAGCGATATAATACTCGCTGGCTGCTCACCTCGTAGACGCTGCCAATGGGCGCGTCGTTGTAAAACACCCCGCCGCGCAGGGCTGTGGTCAGCGTCATGCGCCGAAAGATGCGCACCGACAGCGCCGGCCCGGCCAGGAAATGGAAACTGTAGGTGTTGTTGATAGGCAGTTGCTCGGTCGGCCCAAACGTGGTGTTATCCAGCAATTTTACGCGGTCGAAAAACTGGGTGTACGCCTGCCGGATGCTGTAGCTCAGGTAGCCAACTTCTACGCCTAGCCCAAAACGCCGCCGGAAGTAGTAGTCGGCCGCGATGGCTCCCAGGGCCCCGGCATTTAAGAAAGCCTGATTGTCAGACGCATCGGTGCGGTACTGGGCGGCTAGCCCCAGGCTGCTCGTGAGGCGAAAGAGCCCCCGCGTGCTGGCCCGCTCCGGAATGGCCGTGTGCACCCTGGGCGTGCAGCAGGTATCCGTCGAAATCTGGGCCCGTAGCCACTGGGGCCAGAGCAGGCAAAGCAGCACAGCAGCGTAGCAAAGAGCCTTCATAGGAGCAGCGCCATCAGGCAGGAGAAACGAATAAACGGTATTGGCTGACCTGGGCTGAGCGGCTGACGAGCTTGGGTTTAAGGATGTTGCAAAGGTCTTTCCACTCTTCCTCGCTAAGCAGCGCGCTCGCCGCTGGCGTCAGGTTGATATCAATGGTGCGCACAAAACCCTGCTTGGCCGAGGAGCCTACCATCACCCCTTTGCTGATGCTGACCTGGCCCAGCAGCGAGCCTAGCTCCGTTTTTATAAAGGCGCAGATATCCTCGTTGGTCACGATGCGCTCGTGGCTGAGCAGGGCGTACCGGTAGGCATCGAGCTGGTTGGCGGCGCGCGGGCGGTTTTGGCCGCCGGTGGTGGTGGTGAGCAGCACCGGCTGGTGGCCCGCCAGGTAGGTGAGGTCGTAGGGCTGAAGCTCGGTGCCGGCGTGTAAGTTATTCGCGTCTTCGCAGTCGGTGGTCCAGTAGCTTACCTCCAGGGTATCAAACTCTTCGTGAGGGCTCACCAGCAGGTAGTGCGGCAGCTCGCGCACGGCCCCGTTCTGGTTGGTCAGCAGCCGCTCCAGGTTGTTGACGCGCTGGCTTAAGTGCTGGGCTTCGAGCTGCACGGTATCATAGCCGTAGGCCGAAAACGCCACGGCCTCATCGCGCAGCACTTCAAGCAGATGGCGCAGCTGCTCCTGCGCGTCGCGGGCGTCGAAGCGCTCGATGCCGCTACGGCGCACGGTGTAGTGGCCGGTATCGAGGCGCTCAGCCTCGCGCAAGGGAAAGGGGGTGAACACGCGGTTGCGGCTGTCGATGAGCGAGCGCACCGCCAGAAACGTTTCGCGCACATCTACCGGCAGGGGCAAGATATTGTGCATCACCCTAGTGCGATACGTGAGGCGGTGCAAGCGGCGGTTCATCACCGGCAGGGCATTGAGGCGCACGTTGAGGTGAGCCAACACGTCTTCGCTGAAGTTGGCAGGCAGCGATACGTGCAGCCACAGCAGCGGCTGCGCCGCCAGTTCTTCCAGTACCGGGGCCGCAAAGTAATCGGCAAACAAAGCCGGATAGGGCGTGGCCTGGGCCGCCAGGTCGGGTTGCTCAGGCTGGCGCAGGTGCACGAAGCGGTTGCGGTACGTGGTTTTCACATCCTGCTCCAGCAGGCGGTCGAGGCTGGTATCGGCCAGCAGCTGGCTGGGCGCGTCGGCGTGGGGCGACTGGTGGCCGGGGGCCGGGTCGTAGCATAAGCCGGGGTGGGCGTCGAGCGGCTGCTCGTTCAGCGACCAGCGCCCGAGCTGGAGCAAATCAAACAGCGGCTCCGGCTCCGTAATGTGCGGCAACTCCACGTACAGACCCAGCCGGTCGAGCGAAGTCAGCTCGGGGTGCATATCCAAGCCCAGCCACAGCGAATACGGCGGCAGCTTGTGGTTTTTGTCGGTGCGGTGGGCCAGCTGCTTATCGCCTTCGCCATCCGTTTTATATAGCGCGGTGCCCGCTGCCAGCCAAGTCACGCGGCCATGCAGCAGCTTCACGGTATCGACGGCGCTCAGGAAAATATCGCGCCGGGTATCGAGTTCGCCGTAGGGCTTGGAAGCCACGCGCTTCGTAAAAAACAAGCTTTCGGTGGGGGCCATGTAGGCCGTGGGGTCGGCGGGCTGCACCCACACCACGGCGTGTGCCGGGCGGGGCACCGTCAGTAGGTCGGGCGTGAGCAGGCCCGCCAGCCGATTGAGCAGGCCCACTTCGGCATTCTGCAGCTCATGACTGATTTTATTGAGCTCACTCGCCAGCGTTTCCATCACCAGCCGGGCAAACGGATCAATGCTGCTCAAACTCTTCACGCCCCAGAGATGCAGCATGTGCTGAGTCATTCGCTTGCGAATGGCCTCGGGCGTAAACTCATGGCGGTGGTCGCTGAAGGGCATAGCTAAAAAAATCAGGCGGCGAGCTGCCCAATGCGGAGCTGCGTGGTGTAGCTAAAGGCTTCGTGGGTAAGCTGCACCATGCCTTTGATACTGATGCGTGCCCACCAGCGGGCGGTTGGTTGGGCTTCCCTGCCCCCAGCGGGCTCGTTTGCACTGAGAACGACGCGAATACTCACGTCGCGCAGGCGAGGCTCGTGCTGGTGCACGGCCGCCAGCAGCGAGCGCGTGAGGTTTTCTTCCCAGCGCGGCAGGTCGAGGTTGCTCTCAAACTCGACGTCCCAGATGGCGCAGCCAAAGTCAGGGGCGCTCCGCAGCTGCCCCAGCCGCGTGTGCAGCAGCAGGTGTAGCACCTGCGCTATCGACGTGCCCAGCGAGCAGGTAGGGTGCTCGTCGGCGAGGCCATCCGCAGTGGGCGGGCCGGACCGGGGTGAGGCGGGCGGCGCCTGCATCAGTTGGGCTACGCGCAGGGGGTATTTGTAAAAATGCGAACTCATGGGTGGGGGATAGCAGGGCGGGCCAGGTTAGTCAATAATGCTCCAGCGGCGGTTGGGGCTGACTGGGTCGGCCCGGCGGGCGGCCTCTTCCTGCACCAGAATATTGTCTTTGCGCTGCCCAATGTATTCGAGGCGGCTGAGCTTGGCCCAGAGGCCTTCCATCACCGTCAAAAAGCGGTCGACGTGCTGCATAGACGGCCCGATGTCCTGGTGCCGATAGTCGAGTTCGACTAGGTTACGCAGCAGGTCCTCGAAGCTGTTGGGCGTCACGGCCGTCCACTCGTAGAAGTAGTGCAGTAGTTCTTCCTTTTCCTTGGCTGGCATGCAGTACAAGCCCGTTAAAATCATCCCGGTCAGGTTGTTGAAATAGTCCAGCAGAAACACCGGGGGATGCTGCGAATCGAGGTTGCGGTAGTTGAATAAGATTTGCCCCAGGTAATCTACTATGCGCAAACACAGCTCCCGCACGTTGCGAGCGATGCTAGAGGGCTGGGCCTGGGCGTGAATACGCCGCACAATGGCGAACGAGTCTCGTTGCAGCGCATTGAGCCGACTATCAAAATCGGCCTGGTACTCCATCAGGCGCGGGTGGCTTTCCATGGAGGTGCAGGGGGGAATAAAATCCTTCTCCCCCAGGTAGCGCCCGTCGTGAAAGATGATGCGCCCGATAATCAGCACGTAAGGCCCTAGCTCCTCGGCCTTGATGCGGTCGGTTTGCACCACGTCCAGCTTGTAGCGCGAGTCGCTGAAGGGGTGGCGCACGGGCGACTCGTCCGGGTCGAGCGGCCCCACCGGCACCCGCTCGAAAGGGTGCACCGTCAGAATAGCGTAGTAGTTGGGGCGGTCGGCCTCCGCCACGGCATCGTCAACTGGCAGCGACGTTGCCAAGTGTTTGCCGTCACTGTCGCGGGTTTCGGGGTTAATGGCGATGCGGCAGCCGCCGGCCGTAATGGCGTTGCAGCGCGACACGCGCACCACCACGCTGTTGCCCACCTTGTCGAACAGCTGTATTTCGCTGAACAGTCGGGTGCCGTGCACCGGCGGCAGCATCCCGAAGTTGTACCTGGTCAAAAACAGCGCCGCGGTATCGCGCACTAAATCCGCCACGTGCAAGTCGGTGTCGAGGAAGTGCTGCTGGGTCAGCTTCATGCCATCGACCCAGTTCACGGCAAAGTATTTCTTAGCAATCAGCATATCGGAGTGGGGGCTAATGACCTTCCACGCGCTTGGCCACGATGAGGCAGCGCTCAGTCAGCTTATTATTGGCAATGCTCAAGTCGGCGTCGATGTAGCGGCGCAGGCCAAACAGCGAAGGCTTCACGTAGTAAAACAGCCAGCCGTACTCTTCTTCGCTGGCATTGGCCGTTTGAATGGGCTCGTTGGGAAACTTGTAATTGTAGTCGTCGATAAACTTCTGAAACCACACCCCGAAGGGCAGGTCTGCCGGCGTGCGGGCCTTCACTTTCACAGGCGGCTCGCCGCTGCCGGGGTTCTTTTGCAGTTCCACGGCCAGAATCATGAGGCGGTAGGGGTCCACATCGTCGAGTACCACTTCGTCGGCATGGCGCGGGTAGTACCATATTTTGCGTATCTCGTTGGGGATAACCACCAACGCCTCAAAAGCCTGCACAAACAGCAGTGGCAAATAAAAGGGCAGCAGGCAGGTAGCCGCCCACAAGCCATAGCGCAGCGAGCTGAAAAAGTTGAACAGCAAACTAAATAAAAAGCCGCCCAGTAGCAGTATCACCCCCGTGAGCAGATGCCCGAAAAGCGGCTGCCGGTGCCGGTCTTCGCGCAGCAGATGGTCGAGCTCGCGCACGTAAAAAACACCCAGCCCCAGAGAACCTGCCTGCAACACCAGATAGTACCAGGGCATGAATATCAGATAGATGCGGCCTACCAAACCCGCCAGCGCCATCGGTAGCCCAAAAACCAGTACCAGCAGCAGCAATTGCTTGTTGCTGAGCAGGCTTTTTTTTCGATTGATAACCACCAGACCCACGGCCCAGAGCAAGGCTAGAATCGGGAGCAGTAAGTATTCCAGGAAAAACCCAAGAGTCGGTATTCCTCGCAGCATAGGGCTAGCGCTTAAAAGCAGAACGGCAGGAGAGGTCTAAGTTGTAGCAAGCAGCAGGCCAGCGCACGGGGTGCGCCAGCCAGGAAAAAGAGCAGCGGGTAAAGCTACTTATCCGCACCCTATCCCCCAATAATAACGGTGGGGCAGCCCAACACAATAGTGCCGCCGTGCGCCGTCAGGTCGCCTAGCCGCGCGGCGGGCACGCCCCCAATGAGCACGGTAGCCGAGCCTTTCACAATGGTATCGGGCGGACCCACGCAGGTTAGCAGGTCGCCCACGCGGGCGGCGGGTAACTTACTGATGAGCACCGTGGGGCAGCCCGGCCCGGTAATCGGCCCGCCCACGTGCGGCACGGGTCCGGTGAACATGGGGCAGGTGTGCATATCGGTGAGGCGGGCGGCGGGGGGCATGAGTGGGAAAGCTGGAAGTGAATGCTTACGCAAGTAGCTGCGCCACACGGGTGCGCAGCGCCTCTTGATCGAGCGGAGCTCGCAGGCATTTTATATACGCATCGCCCAGCGCCTGAATGGTGGCCGCCGACCGCTGCCCGGCGGGCAGCTGTTCGGCCAAACTCAGCCCGCGCTGGTAGACCGCTAAGGCTGGCCGCGACTGCCCGGCCTGGGTTAGCGCGAGGCCTAGCTGCCGGGTTGCCTCCACGCCCAGTAAGCTGGGCCCCAACTGGGTAGCCCGGTCTACGGCCTGCTGAAGGACAGCCAGCGCTGCCGAGCTTCGGCGGCGCTGCTGCCATGCAGTGGCCTCGCTCAGCCACACTTGCACACTTAGCAAGCCAGCTGCTGCGTCGCCCGCTGCAAAGACAGTTTCCGCGCAAGCCAGCGCCCCAGCAAAGTGTCGTAGCGCCTCCTCAGGCTGCTTTTGCGCCAGGAAGTACTGGCCGCCCGCCAGCCAGACGGTCACCGCGGCTCCGACTCCGGCTCCGGGCAGCGCGGCGCTGGCG
Organism: uncultured Hymenobacter sp.; assembly: GCA_964251335.1. Taxonomy (GTDB): domain Bacteria; phylum Bacteroidota; class Bacteroidia; order Cytophagales; family Hymenobacteraceae; genus Hymenobacter. The sequence continues at coordinate 5,509 of CAXUKA010000139.1, read as the reverse complement.
GCCAGGCAGGCGACCGAGTGGACCGCCACGGCCGGCGTGTCGGCCCGCGCTATGGCTTCGGTGAACTGGTGAAACTGCTGCTGAAAGTGACCGGCCGGCTCATCGGTCGGGGTAGCGTGTCGGAACTCGGTCAGTACCTGGTGCATCGACACGGCGGGCGCGCAGGTGAGTACGGCGGCCGGAAACCACCGGGCCAGCCGCTGCCAGGGCTGCGTGGCGGCATCTTCCAGCACCAGCAGGCGCTGCTTGCCGGGGTTTAATAGGTGCGTGCGCAGCTGGTCTTCGGCCTTGGTATCGGGGTGTTCGAGCCAGATAATCGAAGGTGCGGTTGGGGCATCCGTCAGTGTGGTCCAGTTGGTCGCTGGGGGCAGTCGGCGTAGTAGAGCCTTGGGGCCAGTGCTAAGACCGAGCAGGTAATCGTGCAGCAATGGTCGGTTGGCCTCAGTGGTTAGCCAGCGGCCCAGACGCACCTGTGAGGTTTCAGCAAAGGTCTGCCAATGAGCTAATAAGGGCTGTTGCGCGCGGATAAAGGGTTGGAGAGTTGGTTGCATGGCGCGCTAGTTTATCATCACTACCGAGCCCTTCACCGTCGTCACGCCTGAGCTTTCGAGCGTAGCCATGCCGGTGCCGGTAATTTTCACGGTAGCGCCCGCTTCTTTCAGTTCGGCGTCTGCCTTTATATCAATCTGCGCCCCGGCAATTGCTACTTTGGCCGTGCCCTTGATGCTGACATTATCGCCGGTGAGCGTGATTTTGGGCGCGTCGAGCGTGATTTCCTGGGTGGCCTTCAGGGCAATCGCTTTGCTGGCGTTGAGCGTGATGGTGCCCTGGCCGCTATCGACGATAATGGTGAGCAGGTTTTTCTCATCCACCTGCAAGTGCAACTCGTGCTTGGTTTGGGTGTCGAGGAAGGTAACCGTCGTGCCGCTGTTCACGCTGAGGTGGTGTTCCTGCACAGCGGGGTCAGGCACGGCGGCGTTTTTGCCGTGCGGCATTGCCCCAAACACAAAGGGCCGCTCGGGGTCACCGTGCTGAAAACCTACCATTACCTGGTCTTTTACTTCGGGCACGAACAGGAACCCCCGGCTTTTTTCCTGCTTGGTGTCGAGGCCGTAGTGGGGCGTCATTACGCGCAGCCAGGGAGTTTTCTCCGGAGCCTTCATCCATTGCAATCGCACCTGCACCCGGCCCAGCTTGCGCGGGTCCTTATTATCAATAACCGTGGCCAGCTGCGGCTCGGCCACTGGCTGGTATAGTGGCCCCATTGGCATCACCTTCACCGTGGCCGGAATTGCCCGGAAGCTGTTGTGGTAACGCTGCGCCTTGTCGATGCGGTGCGTTACTTCCACCACCATAAAATCGCCCAGCGAACCGCCCGAGCGCTGGTCGCCGATGCGCACCAGCGTGCCCACCGAGATGCCGGGCACATCGGCCTCGCCGGTCACGTAGCTGCTATCGGCCCCGTGCGAGGTACTGCGATTCTGGGCAAACTTGCTGACGTCGGCCGCTGCCACGGCGCGCCGGCGGCCGGGCTGTGGGTTTTCCGTCATGCTGGCAAACAGCGCGGCGTTGGCCGTGCCTTCGCCAGTGGGCATATCATCGTCGAGCGCGAGGTAATCGTACTGGCTCACAAACTGCGGCACGGCCCGCGTACCCGACCGCAGGTTGTGCAAATCCAGGCCAAACGTGAGGGATACCGGCGAGCCACCAAGCGTGCTGGTGAAGTGAAGCTTCTGCCCATCGTAATACAGCCAGGCTCCGTAGTCATAGGCGAGCCGCCGCAAAAAATTCCAGTACGTTTCCCGATAGCGTACCGCGAAGGGCAGCGTGTGGCTGGGTCCCACCGGGGCGCTCACGCTCTTGGGCGACGAATACGCGCTCAGGCACTTATTCACGATGTCCGTCACGCTCATGTCGTAGTAGGCGCTGATGCCCGGCACCGTGTCCAGCTTGTAGGGCAGGCCGTGGCCGCGCACCACAATGGAGCCCAGGAAAGCCTTGTCATTCTGAAACAACTCGGCTTCGGCAATCACCCCGTTAAACTCCAGCTTGGCCATGCCAGCAGCCTCACCCTCAATAATTATATTGATGTTTTTCCCCACTAAGCTTTTCTTGGAGCCGGAGTCGAAGGTAAATTGGCTTTCCAGCTGCTGGTACTCAAAAGCCAGCTCGAAGTGATGGTAGGTGTGGACCGACTGAGCAATAGTTAGCGTCCGAAATGCCTTGACGGGAGTGCCCTCAATAGAAATACTCGTGGTCTTGGTGAGGCTGCTTGGCATAATGGAAGTGGTATAATCATTTAAATATACTATTGTAATATGGTTGGCAAATCTAATAGAACAGAACCCACTAGTGGCTCTGAGTAGGACTACTGTTTTCAACAAATTGGTGACAGCAGCTAACCACACCACATTAAGGTAGTATGATGAGCACTCTTCCTCTTGCTACGCCTGCCCCAGCCACCACCGCGACAATACCACGCCGCTACTGGGCTTCTGTGGCCTGAGCCCAGCGCAAAAGCACGGCAAAGTCTCCGCCCAAACGTCTACCTTCACCCTCCTCTCAATCTATTTAACTCCCCTGGCTAAACTGTCCAGCTTTTAAGAAGTAGTATAGCTTTCTGCCACTGATAAAGTAGCCTAGCGTTGCTGTTCAAAACACGAGCAGCTGCCGCTGGCCAGACACAGGGCTTCGGTACGAAAGGATGCCGCCTAACGCGTCCGTTTTGGCGGAAGCAATTTTTCCATAGGTTTGGGAACGTAGTACTTTATGCTCTGCTATCTTACCCGACCATCCTAGTATACAGTCCAGCGTAACTGGATAACCTCATAAAGCATGCGCTAATACTAGCTTACGTATTGGGATACAATATTTTATGAGTAGTTTTCATAAAGGGGTACTTATCTTTTAAACACTGCCATATATACCCGCCGAGTTCTGTCTTTGCTCTTGCTTGATTTAGACCATTGAGAAATCCGGTGACATTATCGAATCGAGTTAATTTCACTTTCTCATCGTTTCCTTCCTGCAGATAGAATGTAACCACCTGAACTTGCCAAGGTGCCAAACCATAAGTATCACTAAGTTTTTGATAGAAGCGTTCATGCCCATCACTTAGTGCTGGTTTTATTAGGGATGAAAGTTCAGTGTTAGAACCACGTGGTTTCGGATTAGGTGTTTTCTGCCGGTTGCGAGGAAAGCTGAACCTTAGACTAGTTGTCTTCTTTCCAGTTCTCATTGGCTGCCAAGTTGCCTCATAGCCAATGGCTTTAAATTCGGCAGCGATAGGGTCAAGTATGCGGCGTTTGAATTCAGTGTAAATAGGGTAAAGCTTTACATCTTTCAGCAGCCAGGACTTCAAATTATCTAAGGTTTCTTCCTTCACATGCCTGCTATCACTTCCTAACCCCGACCAAAATTTTAAAATCCAATACAACTGGGATGAATTTAGGTTTCGGAAGGAAAGTAATTCATTTCGCGATTTGTTTCGTTACTTAGTAATCTCCTACCGCCTTATCTGCCATACCCTCATACCTCATCTGGTTGAGGTTACTGCGGCACACCATGCCGAGCGGCCCGGAAAATAACTAAAGCAAGAATCTTCGGTTATTTTCAAATACTTTTTCAAAACAGTGAAATTTGGCATGCATCTTGGGGCATGTCTAGGATTTTCGTCTTTAGTTCCCACAAGGGTGGCGTTGGCAAAACGACTTCCACCATCAATTTCGGGGCCGCGCTGGCCCAGTCTGGTAAAAAAGTGTTGCTGGTTGACCTCGACCCACAGAGCAATCTGACCAGGGGGGTGGGGCTGGAGAATCCGGAACGCACGCTCTATGGAGCGTTGCTTAAAGAATACCACTTGAAGGTATACCCAACCACACAGGAAAACCTGTTCGTTGTGGCTGGGTCGGCGGCGCTTTCCAGCTTCGAGAAGGTTAAGGGCGACGAACTGGACCGGGAGTATTTGCTGAAAGAGTTGCTGGCGCCCTTGGAACAGCGGGTCGACTTTGTGCTGCTGGACTGCCCACCTGCATTGAACTTGCTTACTATCAATGCGTACACTTGCGCACACTACCTGTGCGTGCCCACCGAGGCGCAGCTGTACGCGATGGATGGGCTAAAGAAGGCGTTGGACCTGGTCCAGCGGGTGCAGCGACGGCTTAATCCGGCGCTGCAGGTGGCGGGCATCCTACTGACTCGCTACGACCGCCGCAAAGTGCTCCACCGCGAGATGAAGGAAGTCTTGCGAGCCGAGTACCCCGACCTGCTGCTGGAAAGTGTTATCCGCGAGTCTATTGCGCTAGGCGAAGCCCCGCACGTGGGCGGAAGCATCTTTGTGCACCAGCCGCAATCGGCCGGGGCGCAAGACTACCAGGCAATGGCTACCGAAATGCTAACCCGTATTTCCGCTGCGTAATGGCTAAGTCATTTAAAAAGGGGCCGCCGAGTGGGAGTACGTTGCTCAAGCCAACTTCGGAGCGGGATTTCTTTGACCTCCTCGAAGACCGGACTGCTGAGCCGTCCCCCAGACCTGCTGGCAGTGCGCCTGTCACTGCGTTGCCAGGGGCTGCTGTGTTAGTACCCAACGGTAATACTGGTAAGCAAGTGATACTTGGTGATACGCCTGTTACGGAGGAACACGTCAGTTTCCTACAGAAGCCCGCACCTGATGTTGAGTTGAGCCGCGAAGTAGTTGCCACGCCTGTCGCCAGTCCGCCGCGTCGCCAGCCCGTTACCGAGCAGCCAGACCAACCGATTGGGGTGCCAGCCGGGATAGCCGCCTCCCCAGTAGCACCGGCACCCGCCGCAACGGCAGCGAGCGTATCTGGGCTGCCCGCTACGGAAAGCAAGGGAGTACGCCAAACGTTCGTCGTGGGCGCACAGTACCTGGAGCAACTGCGGGACTTTGTGCATGCTCAGCGCGCTTCGGGCGCTTATTGGTACTCGCAGCGGCAAGCTATTGAGGAAGGACTGGCCTTGCTTATTGCCACGCGTGGCCCGCTCACTCAACGGCCGGACTACATCCAGGAGCGGGAGCAGGAGCGACGGGTCCGCATCCAAAAAGGCCGGCGCGAAGGCCGAACTCCGAAAGACCCCCCAAGTTCACCCTGAGAAAAGCGACCAGTTTAGCAACTAGCAAGTGGCTCGGATTTCTCGGTGTCAACTACAGAGGTAACCCTTGCCGAAAGAAGCGTAATCTCAGCTAATACAGGGAAGGGTGCGCTAAGCATCAGAATGCAGCAGCTAAGCGTGAGGGGTAAGCAGCGGGGTGCACGATGATTACTCCTGCTGTCAGCGCCTGACCGATGGGGAAAAGGCCTGCCTGGGATGCTGAGTAGCGCTGGGTAGTGCTGGGTCTTGTGCTACCCTTTAGACTGGGGGTTAAGCTTCATTGGGTAAGTACGAATCGGCCGGCTACCCACCTCGGGAGAGGCAAGCGTTGGTGGCTGCCTTGCCAGATTTCTCGCGTTTCGATAGGCAAGAAAGGAAGCGGGCAAGACTTTTTATC
>CAXUKA010000138.1:0-14936 GCA_964251335.1 uncultured Hymenobacter sp. | reverse complement strand
TCGTCTTTGCCCTGGGCGCGCTGCTGTACATAGGTTTGCATCTGCTGCACGATGGGGATGAAGTCGCTGTGGTAATAGGTTTGGAGCAGGTCGTCTTGGTTGCTGTGTTGAAGCAACTGCGACACTACTCCCAGTGACCCAATGCCGCCGCTGGTCTTGCCAACCCAGCGCAGTTTCAGGGCCTGCAGGTACAGCGTGCGGTTCATGCTCATCGGTTTGCCGGGCGGGGGGCCGAGGTCGATGGTAATGTCGCCAAAGTTCAGCACCAGATGCGCCTGTTCTTTATCTTCCTGAAGCTTGTCGCTTTCGGCAGGCGTGATGAATTTAACTTCCCCAAGCGTCCAGCGCTTGGCGGCGGTTTCCAGGATAGTGCGTTTTGCGGCTATTTCGGCTTCGTAAGCCTCCGGCTTGCCTGGCTCGTGGTACTGGCGGCGCAATATTCTGGGCCGGGTGGCTTCGGGCAGCACCACCAGCAAAGGCTGCTTGACCATGGCAGTATACTCCGTGGCACCGCCGGCGCTAAGAGGTTGGTAGATGGGCTGCCGCTGCGCCAAGGCACTCAGCGACCCCAACAGCAAACCCAGCGAGTAAAGTAGTTTTTTCATCAACCAAATAATAGAAAAGAGCAAAATAAATTGGTACAATAGTAGGCAGTAATAGCCAGTACCCAACTCATTCTGCTCTTTTCCCGGCGGCCAACCTAGGCTAAATAGCGCGTACCACGCCGCCATCTACTCGCACCGACGCGCCGTTGGTGGCCGCCGCCAGCGGGCTGCTGAGGTAAGCCACCATGTTGGCAATTTCATCGGTCGTGATGAAGCGCTGGAGCAGCGACGACGGCCGCGCATCGCGGAAAAACTCGTGCTCGGCTTCCTCGCGGGTTTTGCCCTCGCCGGCCAGTTTCTTCAGAAATTCCTCGACGCCCTCCGAGGCCGTGGGGCCAGGCAGCACCGAGTTCACGGTTACGCCGGTGCCTTTGGTGAGCTCGGCGAGGCCACGGGCCACGGCTAGCTGCGCGGTTTTGGTGGTGCCGTATTGTATCATCTCGGCCGGAATCTGCAAGGCCGATTCGCTCGAAATAAAGATAATACGGCCGGCATTTGCCTTCAGCATCAGCGGGAAATACTGGCGCGAGAGGCGCACGCCGCTCAACACGTTCACTTCGAAGAAGCGCAGCCAGTCGGCGTCGTCAATCTCGGCAAAGGGCTTGGGCTCGAAAATGCCCACGTTGTTGACCAGAATATCAACCGTAGGCACTTCGCGCAGCAGGTTATCTACCTGCGCCACGTCACCAAAATCGACGGCCACGCCGCGCACGCTGGCTCCCGGCGTCTGAGCCACGATGGCCGCTTTTGCTTCGGCAATACGCGCTTCGGTGCGCCCGGTGATGATAACGCTAGCGCCTTCGGCGGCTAGGCGCTGCGCAATGGCGAGGCCGATGCCGCCCGTAGAGCCCGTAATAAGGGCAATCTTATTAGTGAGTTGGAGGTCCATGAAAAAGAAAGAAAAAAAGGACGAATATGGTATAAACCACGCACCACCCCTTTTTGCTTAGCTACCCCCGCTTGGCCCCAACAAAAACAAGCCCAGCCGGGGAGGCTGGGCTTGCGGGCAACAGGAGCTACGGCGCGGCCAAAACCGCCGCCGAACTAGATGGCTTTCTTCTTGATGAGGAATTTGCCCAGCGACTTACCGCTCTTGGCGTAGGCTTCGCTGATGCGGCCACCAGCGTCGTAATCGAAACCCATGGCATCGCGGCCGGGCGCCTTGCGCATAGTCACAACGGCTTCTTCAGTAGTAGTGCCGGTTTTCACAAACACAGCCTCCGAGTTGGTGTAGGCGGGCATCCGCATCACGCCCACGTTGAAGCCGGGCTCAGTGAAGGTAGTTTTGAGAATGAGGGTGTAGGGGGCATTAGGGTAGTTGCCTGCTTTTGCGCCGGCATCTTCCAGCTCTTTGTTAAGCAGCTCCTCAAACATGGGCTGGTATTGGCGAGTGCGAGCGCTAATCCAAGCGGCTTTCCATTTGTCGCCTTTGCCAGCCTCGTCTTTGTTGTACTTGGCTACCTTTTCGTTCACGTAGTCATCTTCCGTGCCTTTGCCCACGCCCATGTTGTCGTAGGTATAGATAACGTTGATGGTTTTCTGACCTTTAAGGAAGTCGAGGCTGCCCGATTTCAGCGCCATCGACTGGGCCGAAGCCGAGAAGGAAAGCCCTGCGAATAGAGCGGTTGCGAGTAGGTGTTTCAGCTGCATGTAAAAGTTTGAAAAAAAGGTGAGAACGAGGTTAGTAAAAAAGAAAGTACAGACCTTGCTATACTTAATTTAATGACATCTTCATTTTGCCGTAAAGCTAGAGGCAGACGGCAACAAGTGCAAAAGAAAGCCCAATAAAAAGCGCACTATTTCTCAACTTTCTCAGCCTCTTAGCCCCGCCTACACCCAATATCCCTGTACTCCTGGCAGCAAAGGGCGCTAGGCTAGCCACAGCGCACCCAGCGCCAACAGGGCAGGCACCGTCTGCACCAGTAAGATGCGCCGGCCCGCCGTGGCGGCCCCATACAACCCCGCCACCGCCACGCACCCCAGAAAGAAGCTGCCCACTGAGCGGTGCCACACCGGCTCCGCAATCAGCAGCGCCCACAGCAGTCCCGCCACCAGAAAGCCATTGTACAAGCCCTGGTTGCCGGCCAGCGTTTTGGTCGGCGGGAATAGCTCGGCGGGCAGGGTCTTAAACACTTTCGGCCCCCGTGTAGTCCAGGCAAACATTTCCAGCCACACGATATATAGGTGGATGAGGGCCACCAGGGCGATGAGGATTTGGCTGAGTAAGTGCATAGTATGAGGTGCTGGGTGGCTTCAAAGGAAAGCATTGGGTACTAAAAAGGCCCGCCGGGTGGGGCGGGCCAGTACTTAGGCGGACGGTATATCGACCTCGACTAGCTTGGCGGAGATAAAGTCGTATACTTTATTGGCAAGCTGGCGATTCTATTCCAGCCGAAATTTTTGCAGCACCCGCGCCTCCTGTTCGGGCACCAGCAGGCGCAAGGCATCGAGGTCGGCGCGCAGGCGGTCGAGGTCGGCGAAGAGGGACATGATTAGAAATGTTAAGCTACTGTTTCAGTGTCGAGTGAAGCCAACCCGATGACTGAAAAACCCAACTGAGTTTTAGAAATCAGTTCAGCGATTTCGGATGGTAAATCTGCTAACATTAACGCATATGGGGGCCGGGCCGTTAGTTGGTAGGTAGTGCCCATCGGCCAAGCGTATATAATATCAGCATAAGAAACAAGGCCGCGTAGCGCATACTCAAGGTATGGAAAGGGTGCTTGCGTAGGCTCTATATGAATTTCTGTTTTTGAGAAAAGAATTGGCAAAGACAAAAAATAGCGCTGCAATAAGTCCAAGGCTTCTTTAGAAGCAGCTACCGAATGTGGTAACCGATTGCCTATTGAAGCAAAATGCACAAGGCAGCCGTCGCGGTCAATGGCGAACCAATCAAAATCGGAGACTTCTTGGTCAATTTCTGAAATGACCATATTACTCCCCCAGCTTTTCCAGAATCTCCAGCGCGGCCTTGGCTATCACGGTGCCCGGCCCATAGATACCAGCCACGCCCGCATCATACAATTGCTGATAGTCCTGCGGCGGAATGACGCCGCCCGCGATAACCAGAATATCGGGCCGGCCTTCCTGCTCCAGCTCGCGGATGAGCTGGGGCAGCAGGGTGTTGTGGCCAGCGGCGAGGCTGCTCACGCCCACCACGTGCACGTCATTGTCGACGGCCTGGCGGGCTACCTCGGCGGGGGTTTGAAAGAGGGGGGCGAGGTCTACATCGAAACCCACGTCGGCAAAGCTGGTGGCGATGATTTTGGCACCCCGGTCGTGGCCGTCCTGGCCCATTTTGGCGACGAGCATGCGGGGGCGGCGACCTTCGCGGGCAGCAAAGTCCTGGGCGGCCTGGCGGGCTTGGGCAAAGTCGGCGTTGTCGGTCATGCCCTGCTGGTACACGCCTTGAATGGTGCGGCTGGTGGCCTGGTGGCGGCCCCAGGCCACTTCGAGCGCATCAGAGATTTCGCCGAGGGTAGCGCGGGCGCGGGCGGCAGTGACGGCTAGGGCGAGCAGGTTTTGGGAGGTGTCTATAGCGCCGGTTGTGAGGGCGGCCAGGGCGGCTTGCACGGCAGCAGTATCGCGCTCGGCGCGAATCTTTTTCAGGCGGGCTACCTGGCTTTCACGCACCGCGTCGTTGTCGATTTGGAGGACTTCGAGCGGCGCTTCGCCCTCGGGGGCGAGGTATTTATTGACGCCGACGATGATTTCCTGGCCCGCGTCGATGCGCGATTGTTTGCGCGCAGCGGCCTCCTCGATGCGCAGCTTGGGCAGGCCGGTTTCGATGGCGGCTGCCATACCGCCGAGGCTTTCGACCTCTTCGATGAGCGCCCAGGCTTGGTTGGCGAGGTCGGCGGTGAGGCTTTCCACGTAGTACGAGCCGCCCCAGGGGTCCACGACTTTGGTAATATCGGTTTCGTGCTGGAGGTAGAGTTGGGTGTTGCGGGCGATGCGGGCCGAGAAGTCGGTGGGCAGCGCCAGGGCTTCGTCGAGGGCATTAGTATGGAGGCTTTGGGTGCCGCCGAGAGCGGCGGCGAGAGCCTCCACAGTGGTGCGGGCCACGTTGTTGAAGGGGTCCTGGGCGGTGAGCGAGTAGCCCGACGTCTGGCAGTGTGTGCGCAGGGCGAGGCTTTTCGGGCTCTGCGGGTCAAACTGCTTTATCAGTTTAGCCCACAGCAGGCGGCCGGCGCGCAGCTTCGCAATTTCCAGAAAGTGGTTCATGCCGATGCCCCAGAAGAAGGACAGGCGCGGCGCAAACTCATCAATCTTGAGGCCCGCTGCCAGGCCGGCACGCACGTACTACACGCCATCGGCCAGGGTGTAGGCCAGCTCGATATCGGCGGTGGCCCCGGCCTCGTGCATGTGGTAGCCCGAGATGGAAATGGAGTTGAACTTGGGCATGAACTCCGCCGTGTAGGCGAAAATGTCGGCAATGAGCCGCATGCTCGGCGCGGGCGGGTAGATATAGGTGTTGCGCACCATAAACTCCTTCAGAATGTCATTCTGAATGGTGCCAGTTAGCTTCTCAGGCGTTACTCCCTGCTCCTCAGCCGCCACAATGAAGAAGGCTAGGACCGGCAGCACCGCCCCGTTCATAGTCATGCTCACCGACATTTCGCCCAGCGGAATCTGGTCGAAGAGGATTTTCATATCTTCGACCGAGTCGATGGCCACGCCGGCCTTGCCCACGTCGCCCACCACGCGGGGGTGGTCCGAGTCGTAGCCTCGGTGGGTGGCGAGGTCGAAGGCCACGCTCAGTCCCTTCTGCCCGCCGGCCAGGTTGCGCCGGTAAAAGGCGTTCGACTCCTCGGCCGTGGAGAAGCCCGCGTACTGCCGCACCGTCCAGGGGCTCACGGTATACATACTGGCGTAGGGGCCTCTTAAATACGGGGCTATGCCGGCCCCAAAGCCCAGGTGCGGCAGGTGGGCTGCATCGGCGGCCGTGTACACGGCCGGGCCATCGGTGGGAGTGGTAGGCTTGGGAGCGGGTGGGAGGGAGGCCGCGTCGTAGGGGATGGAGGCGAAATCGGGACGCATGAGGTAAGGACTAATGTAACGAACATTTGTCATGCTGAATGCAGTGAAGCATCGCTACCGCTTTGTTAACGGCACGGCCGAAGAGGTAGCGATGCTTCACTGCATTCAGCATGACGCTTTTTGCAATTATTTCTTTAGTCAGCGCTACCGCCCTTGCAGCCGCGCCAGCACCTCCTCGGTGCGGTGGCCTTCCACCACAAATTCTTTGAACCCAAACACCCGCACTGCCTCTAGCAGCGTGGCCAGGTCGGAGTTTATCAGGGAAGGAATATCGAAGACATGGCCGGCCGGCACCTGCTGCACCACCCGCGCCAGGTGGTCGAACTGCGCGGGCGTGGCATACATGAGGGTGGCTTCGTCGGGCTTAGAAAACAACACGGAGTACGACTCAGGCGCGATTTCGGGCATGGGCGACTGCACGGGCTGGCTGGGGTGCAGTAGCTGCCAGAAGGTTTCGGCAATCTCCTCGTTTACGCGCCGGCCGCCCAGCAGCACCAGCGTGGCCTGCTTATCCTGGTTGGCGCGGCGCTCGAAGTGTAGAGCTGTGGCCAGGCGCAGCACCTCGCTGGGATAGGTGGCGCGGGTGGTGTCAAACTCCCGCGAGCGCAGCAATTGCTTGGGCTGAAAATCGAATTTCTCGTTGGGGTTCTGGAAGCGATTGGTGCCTACCACCACATCCTGGCCGGTGGCAATGCGTTTAAATTTATCCAGGCCCGCTTGGCTGACAGCCTCCAGCGCCCGCGCTCGAGCTTCAAGCATTCCGCCCTGGGCTTCCAGCGTCTGGAACTCCATCCAGGCGGCGCGAGCCAGCTCATCGGTCAGGGTTTCGATAAAGTAGGAGCCGGCCGCCGGGTCGGCCACCCAGTCGAGATGGGCTTCGTCGCGCAGTATCAGCGGCAGGTTGCGGGCCAGGCGGGCACTGAACTCAGCATAAGGCTGATACAGGCAATCGAAAGTGGCCACCTGCACGGAATCGGCCCCGCCGAGTACGGCGCTCATGGCCTCGGTGGTGTGGCGCAGTAGGTTAGTGTGTGGGTCGAGAGTAGTCTGCGTCCAAGTCGAGGTGGCCGTGTGGATGGGCAGCGCCGTAGCGCCCTCGGGCGGCAGGCCGTAGGCATACAGCAGCGTAGCCCACAAGCGGCGCGTAGCCCGCAGGCGGGCTATCTCAGGGAAATAGCTAGGGCCGACGGCAAAATCAAGGTGAAAATTGCGCGCCACCTCGGCCGCCGTGATACCGCTGGCCTCATCGGGCAAGTGCGCCAGCATGGTTGCCGCCGTGCTCAGACTAAAGGCTAATTGTTGGGTCAGCGTCGCACCCCGATTACCAAAATAGGCCCCGTTCACAGCCAGCACTGGAAAGGCATCCCAGCCCCGCACCAACTCTACGCAGCGGCGCAGCGCGGTGCGAAACATGGCCAGCTCGGCCCCTTCGGGCACAGTGGCGGGGGCAAAGCGCAGGAAACCTTGCAGCGGCTCACCGTTGCTAGCGTCGCGCAGGCATTCGAGCAACTGGTCAGGATGTTGCAGCACAGTGTAGCCAATCCAGGTAGTGGCTAGCGGCAGGCGGTCGGCCAGCTCGGTGAAGGCAAAGTTGGCGGCTTCCTTATTTAAGAGAAAGTGAATGCCATCAGCCCCCCGCGCCAAGGCATCGGCGGCCTGCCCTATCTGGAGGCGGCCATCGGTGCCGGGCGGCACGGTGAGGGCCACTACATTGCGGCAGGGCGCGGGGCGCGGTGGCAGGGGAGGAGGCGCCCCACCTAGCGCCACCAAGGCTTCGCGGTGGTAGAAGGACTCGGCCACCAGCCCGTCGGGCATGGTCCAGCGCAGGCTGGCGGGGTCGGTGCCCTTGAGCTCGCGGGCTAGCTGGGCCTGCCATTGCGAGGTGCTGACGGGCGAAAATTCGGGAAAGGAAACCGACCCAGCGGGAGGCGTATCAGACATAAAAAAAAGCGCGTAAAACCGGGTCGCCCGCCCCCGCCAAAGATACCGCCCCGGCCCAGATGCTAGCGGCCCTGGTAGCCAGGTAGTCCGAATAAAGCAAGGGCTGGCCGTACTTTTGTGGTTTCGGGGACGGCCCCGCTTTCAGTACGTATGATACGCTATTTCCGTCCCGCCACTGCGGGTTTCTTCGCCTTGCTGCTGGCCACTGCCTGCCAGCGTGGCCCGCTTCAGGCCACGGCCCACCTGCCCACTACTACTAGCCAGCCGGTGGGCAGCACCATCGTGCCCGATGCCGGCGCAGCCGACTTCATCAAGCCCTACCACGACAAGGTGCTGGCCCAGATGCAGGAAGTAATCGGCACTGCCCCGGTAGCGCTCACCAAAAATTCTGGCGAAAACCTCATTGTCAACTTCGTGGCCGACCTCCAGCGCACCGCTGCCGCCCAAGCCCTGCACGAACCCATCGCGCTAGGTGTGATGACCAATGGCGGCATGCGCGCCGCTCTGCCCGCTGGCAGCATTACGATGGGGAATATTTTCGAGCTCATGCCCTTCGAGAATGAGCTGATGGTGCTCGATGCGCCCGGCCCGGTGGTGCAGCAGTTGTTCGACTACGCCGCGCCGGTGCGCATGGCTGTGTCGGGGGCCACTTATACCGTCGGCCCCGACAAGCACCCGCTCGATATCCGCATCGGTGGCCAGCCCTTCGACCCCAGCAAGACCTATAGCATTGCCATCTCAGACTACCTCGCCGGCGGTGGTGACAATATGCCTTTCCTCAAAACCGTGGTGCCGCGCCACACTGGCCTGCTCCTGCGCACTGCCATCGCCGACCACATTCGCGCGCTCACTAAGGCTGGCCAGCCCGTTACGGCCAGCATCGAAGGGCGGGTCAAGTAAGTACCATTAGGCAATTAAGTAATAACCGTAAACGACTGTCATGCTGAGCTTGTCGAAGCATCTTGCTCGCTTCGTTGGAACACCATCCTAACGTGCCCTGCCAAGAAGCCTTCGACAAGCTCAGCATGACGAGCTAGCTATCAATACTATGTATCGCCGCGACTTCCTCCAAAAATCTCTGCTCGGCACTGCCGGCCTGAGTTTGCTCGGCCCGAGCCTCATTGCCGAAGCCGCTACCGGCCCCGCCAAGCTGGTTATTCTGCATACCAACGACATGCACTCGCGCATCGAGCCCTTCCCCGACAATGCCCCGCAATGGGCGGGCTTGGGTGGCATGGCCCGCCGCGAGGCACTCATCGACAGCGTGCGGCGGCAAGAGCCCAACGTGCTGCTGCTCGACTCGGGCGATATCTGGCAGGGCACGCCGTATTTTAACTTTTTTCAAGGAGAGTTAGAATACAAGCTCATGTCGCGGATGAAGTACGACGCTAGTACCTTCGGCAACCACGATTTCGACAACGGCTTGGCTGGCTTGCAAAAGCAATTGCCTAATGCGGGCTTTCCCTTCCTTATCGCCAACTACGACTTCAGCAGCACGCCGCTGGCGGGTCGTTTTCAGCCCTATAAAGTGTTCGAGAAAGCTGGGGCACGCATCGGGGTCTTCGGCTTGGGCATTGAATTACAAGGCTTGGTGGCCGATAAAAACTTCGGCACCACCAAATACCTCGACCCTGTGGCCGTGGCCAAAGCCCAAGTGCAGCAGCTGCGCCAAAATGAGCGCTGCGACATGGTTATCTGCCTTTCGCACCTCGGCTATAAATATGAGAGCGAAAAACTTGACGACCGCAAACTAGCGGCTCAAGTTGGCGGCATCGACCTGATTCTGGGCGGGCATACCCACACGTTTATGGCTGCCCCTGAGCCCATTACCGGCCCAAATGGCCACGTTACGCTCATTAACCAAGTAGGTTGGTCGGGCATTAATCTTGGTCGCATCGACTACGAATTGCGTCGTGGGGCTCAGCCAGTGCGCGCTACCGGGGCGCTGGTGCTGCCCGTGGGGGCTACCTGCTAAAAGCGCGACATAAGCAAGCTTTTGGCGGCTTTTTTGTCTGCTCGTTTATGCGCAAATTTGTCCCCCCCAAGCCCAAGCGGTTGCGTATGAGGCTGGGTTAAACTGCTCCTTTTCGTCGCCGCTGGCCGCTCGTTCGGCTTTGTTTCCTCCCCCCATGTCGCAGGATTTTCGCATTGTTTGGGCTAACTGCCTGCGCGTTATCCGCACGGAAGTGGGAGAGCAGAGCTTCCGAACTTGGTTCGAGCCTATCTCGCCGGTCGAGCTGCAAGGCAAGGTACTCACCATCCAGGTGCCGAGTATTTATTTCTATGAATACCTCGAAGAGCAGTACGTCGAAGAGTTAAAACGGGCAATTTTTCAGGAATTAGGCCCCGAAGGCCGCCTCGAATACAGCGTGGTCGTGGACCAAGGCAACGCGCAGGCCCCGCCCCGCGCCATGCACCTGCCACCCGCCCGCAAAGCCGCCCCCGGCACTCCCGCCGTCGAAGGCCGCCCGCACGCCGATGGGCGCCCCTTCAACACCAACGGTTCGGCTCCACAGAATAACGGCTACGGCCGCAACGCCGGTGCGCCGCCTGCCCGCCACCTAGTGCCTGGTAGCAACACTGCTACCGCCGCCGCCCAGGCTCAGGCGGCCAACACGTTGCGCAACCCCTTCGACGCGGCCAAAACGATGGACCGCAACATCGTGCCGTCGCAGCTTAATACCACGTATACCTTCGAAAACTACGTGGAGGGCGACTGCAACCGCCTGGCGCGCTCGGCCGGCCTCGCCGTGGCCAACAAGCCCGGCACCACCGCCTTCAACCCCCTCATGGTATACGGCGGCGTGGGCCTCGGCAAAACGCACCTCGTGCAAGCCATCGGCAACCACATCAAGGCTACGAACACTGAGAAGTTCGTGCTCTACGTCTCGGCCGAGAAGTTCACCAACCAATTTATCGAAAGCCTGCAACGCAACGCCGTGCAGGACTTCGCCAACTTCTACCTGCTCGTTGATGTGCTCATCCTCGACGACGTGCAGTTCTTGGCCAATAAAGGCAAGACCCAGGAGATGTTCTTCCACATCTTCAATCACTTGCACCAGGGCGGCCGGCAGATTGTGATGACCAGCGACCGCCCCCCGCGCGAGCTCAGCGGCCTCGAAGACCGCCTGCTCTCGCGTTTCAAGTGGGGCCTTACGGCCGACGTGCAAAGCCCCGACTTCGAGACGCGCATCGCCATCATCCAGAACAAGGCCCAGCAGGACGGCATGGAAATCGCCCCACAAGTGGTCGAATACCTGGCCCACTCGGTGCCCACCAACGTGCGCGAGCTCGAAGGCGTCCTCACCACCTTGCTGGCTCAGAGCGTGCTCACGCGCCGCGACATCGACCTCGAAATGGCGAAAGGTGCCTTGCGCCACATCATCGAAGAAGTCGAAGCCGAAGTAAACGTCGATTTTATCCAGAAAACGGTGGCTGATTATTTCAGCATTCCGGTAGCCCTGCTGAAAGAGAAAACCCGTAAAAAAGAAGTAGTTACGGCCCGGCAGGTGGCCATGTATTTCACCAAGGAGCACACCAACCACTCCTTGAAAACCATTGGCTACCACTTCGGTGGCCGCGACCACGCCACGGTCATCCACTCGGTGCAGACGGTGTCGGATTTGATAGATTCCGACAAAAAATTCCGCGACCAGATTAGCGAGCTGCGCAAGAAATTCGTGCAGAAGTAGCACAAACTATCTAGTTCGCGCTACTTCTCAATCTCGCAAAATCTCCTTCGGATAGCAGATGTAATGCTTCTGCACTTTCTGGCTCAGCGCCCGGATATTAGGCAAATCTGACGCCTCCGTCACGTTTACTACCTTACCGAGCTTGGTCAAGATATCGATAGTTTCGTGGCCGTTCGGGTCGTAGGCAGTGTTGCTGAGCTTGCCGGTTATCATCAGTTGCCGGGCATCTTCCAGCGGCAATTGGAAAGTTTCGGCTATTAGCTCCACGATGCCAAGCTGAAATTCCTCGTCGTAAGGCTCGGGCCGAATAACGATTTTGAAGAGTTGCCGATTGAGCAAGCTTTGGGCTAAGAAGCTGAGCACTTTATCGTCGTGGCCGACCCAACTCTTAATTGCGCCCCAAATATCAATGTCATCGAGCTGCACGAAGCGGCTCAGAATCTCGGGGTCTTCCTGAAACTCGGCCAGCGTGACGGCGCGGCCCAGGAAGTAAGTGAGGCAGCTGCTACCCGGCACATGCACCCCGGCACGAGCCAGGTCGCGGGCACGCTGCATCACGCGGATAACCATTTGCTCGGCGCTCGTAACGGCCTTGTGCAGATATACTTGCCAGTACATAAGCCGGCGGCTTACTAGGAAGTTTTCGACTGAGTACACAGCTTTTTCTTCCAGCACCAGGCGCTCGTTCACCACTTGCAGCATCTTGATGAGGCGGTCGGCACCGGGGCGGCCTTCCTCTACGCCGGTGTAGAACGAGTCGCGGTTGAGGTAGTCGAGCCGGTCCATATCCAGCTGGGAGCTAACGAGTTGGTGAAAAAACTCGCGCCCGTAGCTGCCTTGGAACATTTCCATGGCCAGCGTCAGGCGGCCGGGGAACTGCTCGTTGAGCCGCTCCATGAGGTAGAGCGATAGCTGCTCGTGCGGCACATCCTGAAAAATCGACGTTTCCAGTGCGTGCGACAGTGGGCCGTGGCCGATGTCGTGCAGCAAAATGGCGATTTGCGCCGCTTCGCCTTCGGCGGCCGATATTTTGACGCCCTTGTCTTTGAGCGTGCGTAGGGCCAGCTGCATGAGGTGCATGGCCCCCAGCGCGTGATGAAAGCGCGTGTGCAACGCCCCCGGATACACGAAGTTAGTGAGCCCCAGCTGCTGGATGCGACGCAGCCGCTGAAAGTAGGGGTGCTCGATTAAATCAAACAAAAGCTCCGTGGGCACGGTCACGAAGCCGTACACGGGGTCATTAAAAATCTTCTTCTTATTCATGTTGAGTACGCCAAGCTTCAGCTTAGCGAGGCGTTAGCCGACGAGTGCATCCCGTTGGCCGACTAAGTTGTCCTTTTACGAACCTAAACCCGCGTTTTCCGGTAAAGCTACGGCGGGCACCCCCTCCGGGATACTACCGGCGCGGTTCTTGCCGTTAGACACGCTAGCGTTACCAATTCCCACAATTCGCCGAGCTTACGCTTTGCGCTACTGCTTATGCAACGATACTCCATTCTTTGGGCCGACGACGAAATTGACTTGCTGAAACCGCACATCCTGTTTCTCAAGGAGAAAGGCTACGACGTGACGCCCGTAAACTCGGGTGCCGACGCCTTGGAAGAAGTCCAGGAAAAGAACTACGACCTGGTTTTTCTTGACGAAAACATGCCCGGCCTCACCGGCCTCGAAACCCTGACCGAAATCAAGGTGGTGCGCCCCACGGTGCCCGTCGTGATGATTACGAAGAGCGAGGAAGAGCACATTATGGAAGGGGCCATCGGCGCGAAAATCGCTGATTACCTAATTAAACCGGTCAACCCGAACCAGATTCTGCTGTCGGTAAAAAAGGTGCTCGACAACAAGCGCCTCGTGACCGAAGCCACCAACACCGGCTACCAGCGCGATTTCCGCCAGCTCGGCATGCAGCTCTCCGACCGACTCTCGCCCTCGGAGTGGGTCGATGTCTATAAGAAGCTCGTGTACTGGGAGTTAGAAATCAATGAGACTGAGGGCAAGAGCATGGCCGAAGTCTTCAACATGCAGAAGGACGAGGCCAACAACTACTTCGGCCGCTTCATTATTGAGAATTACGAGGACTGGGTAAATGGCCGCGACAAGGACGCGCCGCTCATGTCGCATCAGCTGTTCAAGGAGAAGGTTTTCCCGCTGATGAAGCAAACCGCGGAAACGCCGGTGTACTTCGTGCTCATCGACAACCTGCGCTACGACCAGTGGAAAATCCTGGAACCCATTATTGCCGAGCTGTTTACCGTTGATTCGGAAGAACTGTATTACAGCATCTTGCCGACTACCACGGCCTACGCCCGTAATTCTATTTTCGCGGGCATGATGCCTGGCGATATCCAAAAAAAATACCCCAACCTCTGGGTTTGGGACGAAGACGAGGAAGGTAAAAACCTGCACGAGGCTGAGTTCCTGGAAATCAACTTCCAGCGCAACAACCAGAAGGCCAAGCACAGCTACCACAAGATAACCAACTTGCAGGCAGGCAAGGACTTGCTGGGCAAGATGAGTAACCTGCACAACAACTACAAGCTCAACGTCATCGTCTACAACTTTGTGGACATGCTCTCGCACGCCCGCACCGATATGGCGATGATTCGTGAGCTGGCGGCCGACGAAAGCGCTTACCGCAGCATCACGCGCTCGTGGTTCTTGCACTCGCCGCTGTACGAGATGCTCCAGACCATTGCCGAGAAAAAAGGCAAGCTCATCATCACAACCGACCACGGTACCATCCGGGTAAAACGCCCGTACAAGATTGTGGGTGACCGCAATACGAACACCAACCTGCGCTACAAGCACGGCCGTAACCTCGGCTTTGACGAAAGCCGCGATGTGTATGTAGTGCGCAAGCCGGAGAGCATTTTCCTGCCCCGCGAAAACGTGAGCACCGCCTACGTCTTCACGCTCGGCGACTACTTCTTCGCCTACCCCAACAACTACAACTACTACGTGAACTACTACAAGGACACGTTCCAGCACGGTGGTATCTCGTTGGAGGAGTGCATTATCCCATATATCACACTGACGCCGAAAGGGTAAGTTGGAATAACTGCCAACAAAAAAGGGAGGCCAAATGTGGCTTCCCTTTTTTGTTGGCAGTTATCGATTAGGTCAATTTATCCAGCGCCGCTTTCAAGCGCGGTAGCGCCGCTTCAATAGTAGCCTGCGACTCGGCCCCAACCGACAGCCGGAACCACGGGTCCGAAGCCGGAGCGCCAAAGGCACTGAACGGCACGACAGCCAGC
Source organism: uncultured Hymenobacter sp. (assembly GCA_964251335.1). Classification (GTDB taxonomy): domain Bacteria; phylum Bacteroidota; class Bacteroidia; order Cytophagales; family Hymenobacteraceae; genus Hymenobacter. The sequence goes on along the minus strand of CAXUKA010000138.1, from coordinate 404 downwards.
TTGGCCTCGGTGAGCAGATAAGAGGTGATTTCCTTGGTCGAAGCCAGTACCTCGCCCGTGGGCGTGGTGCGGCCCAGTACGTCGATTTTAGCGGTGAGGTAGATGGCCCCGGCTGGCGCGATGGCATCTACTGGATAGCCTTGCTCGCGCAGGTCCTTCAGGCCGTGATAGGCCGCGTTGAGGCTGGCTTGCAGCTTGCCTTTGATATCGACCAGGTAAGCATTCACCTCATCGGTTTGGGGCAGGAAGGCGGCCGTGGCTACCTGCTCGGCTTTGGGAGCCCAGGCACCCATGTGGCCCACCAGGCCTTTCATCTTGTCAATCACCAGCTTAGGGCCGAAGCCGTAGCCCACGCGCACGCCGGTAGCGGCAAAGCATTTCGACGTGCCATCGATGTACACCAC
>CAXUKA010000137.1:0-15047 GCA_964251335.1 uncultured Hymenobacter sp. | reverse complement strand
ATAACGGCTCATTGGTCCGGTGTCTGCGAGAGCCTGCGCCTATAGCAGGCAACTGGCAATGGCTTTTTTTAAAATTTCGAGCTCTTGGGCCTGCCGCCGAGCCAAGGCCCGCAGCTGGCGCAGCTCGGCCGCTGTGGCCGGGTCCAACTCCGCTCCACGAGCTGCCGCTACGGGGGTAAGGGCTTCTTTTTGCCATTTGTAGAGGCGTTTGGGGTCGATATTGAGGGCGCGCGCGGCGGCCTGCGTCGAGCGGCTTTCACTGGCTAGACGCAGCGCCTCGGCGCGGAAGGCGGCATCATAGCGCCGACGTTTAGCAGGTTGAGGGCTGTCTTTCATGACGTTCGAAAGTTAAGACCCTATTCTGTCCAGATTTACTCGACCACCTCAATTTAGTTCGGCAGATACGCGATACACTAGCGAAATAAGCCTCGCAAGGGCTAATCAGTTGGCCCCACACCTAGACGCAAAGAAGCCCCGATTTTTAGTCGGGGCTTCTTTATTGGGCAATTATCGAGCGCTGGAAAAACTTAGTTATTTTAGAGCAGATTCGGAGTCAGTGTACATGATAGCCACAATGACCAAACCAGTTTTGCGCATCGTCGGCTGTTATCCAAGTCAAGGCCGCATCCAAGGCAGTCTTCAGCGCCTCGTGTGTACGCGCGGCCGCCGTGCGCAAGTGCGTCTTGAGCTTACTAAACGCCAACTCACTAGGTGTAAAATCAGGCGAGTACGGCGGCAGATACAGCAGGTGGGCGCCGCGCGCTTCGACCAGTTTGGCTAGGCCCTCGACCTTGTGTACGGGCAAGTTATCCAGGACGACCACGTCCCCCGGCTGCAAGCCGGGTCCGAGCACCTGCTCCAGGTACACCGCGAAGCTCGCGGTGTTCAGCGCCCCGTCCAGTTCCATCACCGCTTCCACGCCTTGCGTCGAGAGGGCCGCCACTACCGTCACATTCGGACCCGTGCACAACGGCACCGCTGCGTCTACGCGTTGGCCGCCCGGCGCCCGGCCGTAACGACGGGTATAGGTCAGGTTAACGCTGGTTTCGTCTACGAACTTAAAGCGGGTAACATCTTCCTGTTGAATCGCTTCTAGAAACTCCTGACGCAGGCGTTTTACCCGGTCGGTGTCGCGTTCGGCAGCGTGCAGACTCTTTTTTTACGCCGCAAATCGAGCGCTTGCAGCGTCTGCCAGAGTACGGTCTGCCCCACGGCGGGGCTACCGGCGGCCACTAGTTGTTGGCCCAGTTCAGCCAGGGTCGCGTCGAGCTGGGCGGCGACACAGGCGGCCAGACGCTGGCGGTCAACTTCTTGCAGGCGGGGCGCTGGGCCGCCGCGTGGGGGTAGGGCTGCCGCTGAGCCGCTGGTGCGCTGGCGCTTGAGCAGCTTATCGACAAACGAAACGGACACGGCAAATCGGCTGGCTACCTGACTAATTGTGAGCTGACCAGTCGCATAGGCAGCCACTACGCGCTCGCGCAAATCATCGGAATAAGCTTGCATACTTAAAAATCCGTACAACGACTCCGAAACTGCTCTAGATGCATTATCGCGAGAGCTGGTCGGGTGTCACTTGTTGCCCGCCCAAGTAGTATCGCTAGATGGAATTAGTCAACGGCCGCTGGCCGCAAGTGTGAGAGGGCATAGCCTACGATAGTGCCGACTAAGGTGCCTGCACTAACCCCGCTCAGCACTTGATGAGCGGATAAATAAAGGACGGCCCCAATGCAGATAAGCACCATGACAACGCTGTAGAGCATTGCCCCGTAGGTTTCGTAGGTGGCGGCTTTTGCTTCGGCCTGTGCAGCAGCTTTTTTAACGGCGTACTGTTCTTTCAGCAGTGCCAACAGAGCAGGAAAATGCTGTTGTAGCGTGGCGGCTAGAATAATAGAAGAGTCTGGCTGTGAAGCTGCTTGAGATTGGGTGTTAGAACTGGGAGGCAAGTCAGCAGATTCGTTAAGGGGGGTGTCTGCTGGGGTAGTAGTTTGCATGGAATGTTGAGAAAAAAGTTCCCTTTACCAAGTGCAAATCAGGTGCCGATTTTCAGTAGTTCACACCACTTTGCTTTACCACTCAAAAAAAGTAAACATCTTGCCTCGAACGGTGCGCAGCTGCTGCCGATAATCAGTTAATTCCACCTCTATTTCTGCCAATCGCTTGCGAGCGGATACGGTAAGCCGTTGCTGTAGAATACGGGCTTTTTCTTGCTCTGAAAGTTGAATCCAGCGCTTGAGTTGAAATGCACCAAATAGCAAATCAACCCGTCGGACGAGTAGCCGAATAGTTTGTGTAGAAATAAGCCCTATAACCGGGGCCGCTAGTTTAAGCCCCTCTTTTGCCTCAAGCGACGTGTGGTCAATTACCCACACTAAGAACGTAGTGATACCTGTTGAAATGCCAGCCGCATAAGAAAACGACTGCTTAGGAGTGTCGGAAGCAGGAGGCGTTTCCGGCATTCGCTAATCAATCAGCATGATGTGCTTGGTGTAGGGAGCCGCAGTAGCAGCAAGCTCTTTTTCTTGCTCAGGTGTTGTGGGCTTGTAGTAAGAGGCCTGGGCTAGTTTGGTGGGTTTGTGCGCTACAGCGCTCAATGGGTGCTTGACGGCATTGTAGAATAGCTTGCCAATCAAGGTAGCAGCTAGTACGATACTACTTCCGCCAAGTGCGTAGCCAACGATGCTTAACACTTCCATTGCGTTCTAAATAAGATGGTTAACTATAAGTTATTCTCTGTTACAGATGTAACGCTCTGTTATATCTGTAACAAGTATAACGTCAACGCATCAATTTTGATTGCACGGGAGCTTTTAGCCCCCATTGCCAGTTAAGCGGCCTCCACTGTTAAAACCGTCAAAATGCGAACTTCTACACCACGAATATGACCGAGAGCACTAGCTTCGGTGAAGCTGAAAAAGCTTTGGAGCGGCCGCTAGCCGGGGTTCAACAAAGCATTGCTTTTTAATCTTATTGAGTGGGCTATCTAGCCAAAAAGAAAGCTCCATTTTAGGCCGGATATTTCATTTATTAAGATGCAATTAGCAGGCGACTGGAACGGAAGCCGCAAGCAGGTGATCTTTCGCGAATTTTTGGGCGTTTAAAATCCACTATTTGTTTGATATCAATCCATTTTTGTTTTGCCGCCTATAGTTGCGCTGCCCGGTCGCTGGTTGCGCTCCTTGCGGAAAGCAGTGGATGGGCTGCCGGCAGGAAGTGCCACAAATGAGGCGGACAATGCCGTGATGTTTAACTTGGCGCGTCACGGGCACGTCTGTAAGTAATAACGCGGCTTGCTTGGCTGGGTAAGAGAGGCAGGTAAGTCCTAAGTCTGTCTCCGCATGGGATGCGCCAGTCGCAACCGACGAGTGAGCCAAAGCTGGACTGGTCAGTTATGCCTGCATAGGGGCGATAGGCTCACTTAATGACTGGGCAGCTAGTTCCAACCAGATACCAAGCTGGTAGCGGCCAGTAGCCGGAGGGTGGGGGCAGCCGCTACCAACTTTTAGTAGCTAAGCAGGCGCACCTCGGTGCGCACGGTGTAGGAAACGGCCGAGCGGGCTGTCCACACCGGCCGGTTAGGATAATAGCTCCACGTGCCGGCTCCTGCTCCGCGCCCCGCAGTCAGGAGTGGGAAATCCTGCGCGGGGTAAGTACGTGGGGGGAGGCTGGGCGCGCCGCCAGTCAGCGTCACGGTAGTATGACCCTTCACGCCGGGGGCAATGGTGATTGTTGCGGTCTGGTCAGCCGGGTCGGTCGGCAGGCACTCGATTACCACGCACAACCCGGCCGCTGGTAGCAGCAAATTCGCGGCGCTTACATCCAGCACAAGGATGCCTTTGCGCGCTTGCGCTAACTGATCAAGTGTAAAAACCGCCGGAGTAGGGAGCAGGTCGCGGATGCCGGGCTGAGCTGGAGGGCCGGCCAGTAACTCTACCAAGCGCACGCGTAGGCGGCCTTGGTGGGGACGCTCGCTCAGAAACAGGCGTACTTCGCTCACTACGCAGGGCTGGTCGGCCGGGGCCGAGGCCGGTCGCTCCAGCAGTAGGGCCACGGCCTGACCAGGAAAGAGTCGCCGGCCTAGGGCTGGTCCACCCGCCGGAACGGAGGCGAGCGTACTGCTGCGGGGGGGACGCACGGCCACCTCATCCAGGGCATAGCTACGCGGCAGCAGGCGCAAGGTATCGGCCGTTGTAAGCTGGGCGGGCATTGCTACGTGCAGCGGGGCGTAGCCTGGCAGCGACAAACCTATGCCCTGCGGCAAGCCAGCGAGTGTAAAGCGACCGTGGGTATCGGTGCTGGTAACGGCTGTGCCGGACCCGTCGGTTCGCACGAGGACGCCAGCCAGCGGCCGGTTAGTCGCTGCGTCCACCACGACGGCCGAATAAGTTGGTGGTTGGAACCCCAGTAACCAAGCAGATAGCAGGAATGAAAACATATAAAATAAATAAGAAAAAAGTATGGTGTCTGCACCCGGCCAGTACAGAAAATGGGCCGTTGCCTCACTACTTTCGGGCAAGTAGGCGCTATAATTAGCGAACTCGGTAGCCGACACGGCCAGCTAAGTGCGACCCGTGGTGAGGGACTTCGTCAGTTAATGGCCGATGTAGGTAGCTTCCGGACCTTGATTTTAGCTGGATCCAGGTAGGTTTAGTAGGGTCAGTCGTAGCGCGTATTGCGTGCTGGGTAGGGTCTCATCTACCACAGATTCAGCCCCGTCAGGGGGAGTAGGGAGTGATAAGGATATAGTCTCACTAGCGCGACCGCTTCTTGACTCGGTTGAACGGGAAGTGGTAAGTGCGTAGTCCCAGGCAACTCGTTCTAAAAAGCTTATCGAGTGGCGACAACCTGCCGGGATACGCTCGCGTGGTCGAGCACCACAATGTGGGGCACCGGCAGCCGAAGCACGGGCATGTCCTGTAACCGACTCGCAAGCCCCAAGCAGTAAACCAACCCGCCTCCAGTTAAGCAAAACAGATGATGCCTCGCAGCAGAAATAAGCCAAGAAAGTGCTACTGGACATTATCAGCCTTGAGCTGCGCCTGGATTTTGGCCTGCTGGGCGGCCTCCAGTGGCTTGCTGAGCACGTCGAGCCTGCCTTCGACGCCGAAGCCCCGGGCCTGCTCGGAGTAGACAGCCCGCGCCCGCGCGCCTTCCCAGAATAGCAGCGGCCCCTGCTGAAGGCCCGGGCCGAAGAGGTACTCGGCCTCGGCCCGCAGCGTGGCCGCGTCGCCCAGGGCCCGGAACTGGCAGAACTGCCCGTCCAGAAAGTAGTAGAACTGGCTGGGCACCTCGCGCCGGTGCTCGGCAAACCAGCCGCTGGTGGCTTGCTCCGAAGCATGGTAGCTGCGGGTCAACTCGCCCGCATTGACCGGAAACGGCTCCATCTTCGGAAAGGCACTGAGCGGCTGGCCGAAGGAGTAGCCCGCCACGCCGTTGAGCGAGTCCACCTTCGCGCCGTAGGGAAACCGGGTCGCCGGCTGGGGAGCCGCCAGGTCCGGGCCGGCCGCCGTCGTGGCCGGCGGATTCTGGGAGCAACCGGCTACCAGTACCCCGGTAATAAGAAGTAAAGAAGTAAGCGAGAAACGGGAGCGCATAATCAACTAGCAAGGAAGAGGATGGGTACGCGTCAGGCGCGTGGGAAAAATAGGAGTAGGCGGGCCGGCTACTGGTCACCGGGCACCGGCACGGGTATCTGGGCTTCGGGGTATTGGTTGAGGAACTGGGCGAGCGCTTCGTTGACCAGCTGGCTGGCGGGCCGTCGGCGCCAGTGACTGACGCGGGCGAGGGCCGTAATCAGGCTCAGGGCGATGCCGTACGTTTGCTTGCGCGACTTTTCCACCGCCCGGGTCGGGGCGGGCACCCCCAGCCCGGGCGGTGGGGTCCGGTACTGCGCTTCCAGGTACTGCACCAGGGTGGCCAGGGCCTCGGGCGGCAGACTGGCCTGTTCGTCGCCCAGCACCTGCAGGGGGAGTTGCAACTGGGCCAGCGCCGCTTGCCACTGCGCGCCGCTGAGCGAGGGGTATACGGCATCCAGGATGCGCCGGGCCCCGTGCAGGGCCTGGGTGCGCTGAAACGGAGAAGTCTCGCGGTAGGGCAGCAAGGGAGGGGAAGAGTCGGCGAACATAGGAGGAAAGCGCAGGAAACGGCTGGCAGCCAGTCGCCGGGAGCAGCAGCACCTGGACGTGGCGACGAGCAAGGAGAGCTTGGCTGACAAGTGCCATGCGCAAGATGCTGCAAATATGCGTAAAATAAAAAATATTAGCACACTAAATTCATAAAAATCTAGCAAAATACAGATTTACAGGCGGGTAGTTTTGCGAGATTTCCCGCGTAGCCATGTATTTTGCCAAAAACCTGCGCTTTTTACGGCGTAAAGCCGAGTTATCCCAGTCCGAGGTGGGTGACAAGCTGGCCACGGACTACAATACCATCAGCCGCTACGAGAACGGCAAGTCCACGCCCAAGCTGGAGGCCCTCACCAAGCTGGCGCAGTTGTTCCAGGTCAGTATCGAGGCGTTGCGTGACGAAGACCTGACCCGTCAAGTGGCGACGGCCGCGCCGCCGACGCCAGAAAAGCCCGGCGGGGTCCCGGCCCGCCGGGAGGCCGCGCTAAGCCGGCCGGCGAAGCATGCGCTGCTGGTCGCGGTGGAACTGGATGGGACGGAAGCGGGGCTGGCCCGGGCCGTGGCCCGGCTGCGCGCCATCAACGAAGTGGTCGCCGACACCGACTAGGGCGACGGCCCGCTCCAGGTTACCTGACTGGCCGCCCCGGTAGGAACTGGCTCTTCGCCAAGCAGGGGTGGGTGGTCCTATCCTCCCGCCGACTCCTTGGTAGGAAGCCGCCGCAGGGGACGTTAGCTTGCTTAGCCAGGGGTAGGCAGGGGCGCAGACGCGTAGTCGGTCGCGTCGACGTAGCTGATTTTGGCGGGGTCGAAAGCTTCCAGGGCCTGGGTGACCCACTGCTCATCGACCGTGTCCTGGTAGGCGAGCAGGTGCACGGTGGCCGTCTGGTCGGGGTTGAGGCGCAGCAGCCGGCCGATGCGCTGGGCAGCCTTGCGCTCGTTGCCGAAGGCGTGCCAGATGATACCCATCCGCAGGTTGGGGATGCTGATGCCCTCCGAGAGCTGCGCCACGCAGGCCAGGCGCGAGATGTCGCCCGCATTAAAGAGGTCCAGGTTGGCCTGACTGTGCTTGTTCTTGGAGTGGTAGGTGTGCTCGGCCTGCGCTTCGGCCTGCTGCTGGTTGCAGGTGAAGAGCAGCACCTTCTCCGTCTGCTGGTCGGCCAGGTAGCGCATGTAATGACCCTTGCCGGGGTAGTTCATCAGGGCCTGCATGCGCAGGATACGCAACGTCTCGATGGGGAGCTGGTCCTGGGCAGCGTTAGCTAGGCGCTTGCTCCAGTAAGCGTAGTGCTCGCGCTCGCTGGTGGTGAACTGGCTGCCGGACTTGGTGGTGAGTACGTAGTCGCGCGCGGTGCGCAGCGGCAGTCGGTGCACGACCAGGCGGTAGTCGTTGAGCAGGCCCGCCAGCACCGCCTCGTCCGTGGTGTAGTCCACGACGATAGGGCAGTAGGTGGCCACGAGCCGGCCCTTTTCACTGTGCGCCTGGGCGGGTGGCGTGCCCGTCAGCCCCAGGATGCTGCGTTTCTTCGCTACGTGCGCTTTCAGGCCCGGCTCGTGCGAGTCCTTCAGGGCGTGGCACTCGTCGAGGTAGAGCTTGTGGTAGGTACCGGCCGCCAGGACTTTGCCCAGCGAGCGGTAGGTGGTGAACTCTATTTGGTCGAGCAGGTGCGCCAGTCCGAACTTGCGGGCTTCCTGCGGCCAGGAGTCGAGGATGGCCTGCGTGGGAGCCGCCACCAAAAAGGGCTTACCGGCCGCCGGGGCGGGCAGCTTACCGGCGGCGAGCAGCCGGTCCATGTCGCGCAGGCCGATAAGGGTTTTGCCCAGGCCCATGGTCAAGGCGATACCGGCCAGCCGCCGCCCTTGGATGGTGGCCAACACCTGGTTCTGCAAGGCTTGCTTACGCACGGCCGCACTACTGGTCACTTCAGGCGAGGAAGGCATAGGAAAGATAAAAAACCGGCCGCAGCGAGTGACCGGGGCTTTTCGCCGTCGCGAAGGTAGTAGCCAGCGTTACGCCGCCGATTGTAGCACCGAAGCCCGGCCGGGGCCGGTCGGCAGGCAGGTCCAAGGGTTAGTCCTGCTTACCGGCCGACCCCAGCCTTGTCCTAATCTAGGGGACGATGCGCTGGCGGCCCCCACTACGGCGTGGGCGGCTTACGTAAGCGGGCGAGGTAGTCTTGGGCTTCGGCGCTGCCGGGGGTAGGTCCGCCCCCGGGCAGGTTCGGGGGAAGAGGCGGCGCGCTGGCCAGGTCCCAGCGCCAGGCCTGCACGACCTGCTCGGCCAGGAGGGAGGGCTGGCAGAGGTAGGTGAGCAGCGCTAGTAGCCGGGGCCCCCCGGTGCCCGGGGTGAGCTCGGGTAGGGCGGCGGTGACCAGTTCGCTGCTGTACAGCGCACGCTGGGCCAACTCACAGGTGGCTAGGCTGTGGATGGGCGGGTCCAGCAGGGGCAGCTCGGGCGAACTGTTGAGGTGCTGCACCAACTGCTGCAACTCTACGGGGTCAAGCGTCACCGAGTCGGGCCCGGTTAGCACCAGCGTCGGTTGGAACTCGAACAGGGCGCGCAGCCAGACGGCCGGGGAGAGGGTAGGAAAGTGAAAGGGCAAGCGCAGGTGTAAATAGGCCAGCAGGTGCTCCCGCTGAGCGACGGAGGCCTGAGCATAGGGCACCACGTGAGTGGCCGTAGAGTGAGGAACGGAGGTCATGAGAAAAGGCGAGGAAGTAGCAACTGACAACGGGCACGACGAGGTAGCCCCCGGCAGTTGGCAGTGGGGAAGGGATTAGGAGGGTACTTCGTAATCAGGGCGCGAGGGAAGGCGCGCTGGGTTCCGACGAGTCGGTTGAGCGCTGCTGGAGGTCCAGCGCCTGTTGCCAGTCCAGGCGTGTTTGGTCGGCTTCGGCCTGCAGCAGCAGGCGCCGCTGGCGGATAGCTGCCAGCAACAGGTCGACTACCTCGTCCCGCGTTTCCGGGGGCAGGGCTAGCGTGAGGGACCGGGCGACGGAGTGCAGCGTTAGGGTCAGAATGCCTTCCAGCTCTAGCGCTAGCACATCATGGCGTTGGCGCTTGAGCTGCTGGCGGGCGCGGCGCAGGCGCTGAAGGTCGCGACGATAGCTCATCGGGCCTGGCGGCTAAGCAGGTCAGCAAACGTCAGCGCGTCGGCCAACTGGAAGCGAGCTGCATTCAGGCGGTCAAACGTACCGGCCCAACGGTCGGCCCGGTCGGGGAAGAAGGCTCCGGGTACCCAGGTCGGTCTAGGCCGGCGTGGGCGGGAACGGTGACCGCGGAAGCTGGGGGAATACAACCAGCGTAACGTGGCACCTAGGGCGAGGTCGCGGCGCTGGCGGGCAGCCTCGGCCTGGCGACGGACGATTTCGGCTAAGACGTTCGCGCCCCAGCGAGTGAGCCGAGCAATGTCCTCGCACTCGTGAACGAAGTGATTGGCTCGCAGTTGCTCCGCTTCGCTGAAAAGGGAGTTGCCGAGGAGTGGATTTAGGACATGCTGGCGTAGCTTGCCGAGCATAGAGTGCCCGGTTACATGCTTTTTCATGTAATTTTGGGGTACGTAGGGTTTGCAATGACCCAACCTGTAGTGCCTGCGTTCACAGGTGCTATACTCAGAGGTCATCCCTTGCCGGGGATGGCCTCTTTTGCTTACTACAGACTGGGATGCTCTTTTTGAGCATTGCAAAGATATATTAAAACTCAGTAAACACAAGTAAATTCTAATGTTTTATGAGTTTTTCTAACCCTATCTCCTATTCATTACATTTGCAGTATGAGAAGTCAAGAAGCCGAAAAGAAGCCCCGTAAGTCTCAAATAGGCGTTGAAGTCACTGCGGAAGAAAAAGCAATAATCGGCCAAGTAGCTAAGTATAAGGGCATGAAAGCTGCCACCTTATTGCGCGCTCTAGCCCTTCAAGAAGCCCGTAACTTAGGATTTCTAAAAGAGTAACTTGCGACAAGAAAACTCATTCCACTTGGTCGAGCTTTCTGTGTGTTGACTAGTAAATACCTTTTAGTAAAAGTGCTCGGGAGGTGAAACCGATAAAAGGTCTGCTTGCATTGATGAAGGGGCCCTTATTGGAATAATTTCTTATAGTCAGTAGCCAATACAAGGCAGCCCTTCGCTTCATTCCCCTAAGTACTGGTGCACGAACTTGATGGCTATGCTACCCTCGCCGACCGCCGAGGCGACGCTGGCCATCGCGCCAGAGCGTCCATCGCCGGCGGCGAAGAGGCCGGGCACGCTGGTTTCGAGCAAGTGCGGCTCGCGAGGCTCGTGCCAGACTTGGACGAAGCATGGGTCGGCTAGTAGGTCGCGACCAGTGAGTAGAAAGCCTTTTGGGTCGCAGAGGGCCAGTGGACTTATCCACTCGGTGCTGGGCCGGGTGCCGATGAAAATGAATAACGCCCGTGCGGGGTAGCGTACGGGTTCCTGGCCTTCAGCTTGCAGCACGACGGCTTCGAGCGAGTCCTGCCCGCAGGCTTCGCAGACCTGCGTGCGAGGGAGAATTTCGACGTTGGGGGTCTGGGCGAGCTGCTCGATGAGGTAGGCCGACATGCTGGCGGCCAGGCTTTCGCCCCGAATGACGATGTATACCCGGGAAGCAAAGCCCGACAGGTACATGGCGGCCTGCCCGGCCGAGTTGCCGCCGCCCACCACGAAAACCGGCTGGGCGCTGCAACTGCGGGCCTCAGTGCGGGCAGCCCCGTAATACACGCCCGCCCCGCTCAGGCGGGCCAGGCCCGGCGCTTGCAGGGTGCGGTACTCACGCCCATTGTAAGCACTACGGCGCGAGCGCGCACCTGGCTGCCGTCGCTTAGGGTCAGCAACTTGCAGCCATCTTGCACGGCTAAGTTAGTTACCTCCTGCGGGGCCATTAACTCGGCGCCGAGGCGGGTGGCCTGGGACCAGGCGCGTTGGGTTAGCTCGCTGCCGCTCAGGCCGATGGGGAAGCCTAGGTAATTCTCGATGCGCGACGACGAGCCCGCTTGCCCGCCCTCAGGCACCGTTGTTGCTAAGTAGGTCAGCGTTTTAATTGGGCGGGAAAACGTTCTGTATTTCGCCTACTAAAAAGCCCCGCCGGCACTTGGCCGAACGGGGTTTTTAGCGTGTAGACCAGCAGCGGCTACCAGGGCAGCGGCCCACTCGTCCCGGTGAAGGTGCCCGTTGGCCCGTCTACATCGAGGGCTGCGCGCACGATGTTTTGCGCCCCCTGCTCGACGGTATCTGTTCCTTCAAAGTTGTTCATGGCCGTTTTTGTGTAGCCTGGACTCGCCACGTTGACTTTGATGTTGGTCTGCTCCAGCTCGATGGCAAAGGCCAGCGTCACGGCGTTGAGGGCGGTTTTTGAGGCGGCATACACCACGCTGTAGCCAGCGCGGTATGGAAAGGCCGGGTCTGCGTTCAAGGTAAGCGAACCCATGGGGCTCCCGACGTTGACGATGCGGGCGGCAGGCGCTTCGCGTAGCAGCGGCAGCAAGGCCTGCGTAACGGCAATCACCCCGAACACGTTCGTTTCAAAGACGGCCCGTACCTCGTCGAGCGAGGCGCTGCTGGCGCGGCTGTCGTGCATGATTGCTTCGTTCGACCGGCCTGGCTGGCCCGCCTGGGCGATGCCAGCATTGTTCACTAGCACGTCGAGCCGGCCGAAGGTGTGCCGGATGTGCGCGGCCGCGGCCGCAATGGAGTCAGGCTGCGTAACGTCGAGTTGCAGCGCGTGGGCCGCCGCTCCGATGATTTGGGCAGCAGCTTCTCCGTTCAGGAGGTTGCGCGAGCCCACCAGCACGGTGTAGCCGTGCGCGGCGAAGTCCTTGGCAATCTGGAGGCCGATGCCTTGGTTGGCCCCGGTGACGAGGGCGACTAATTTGTCGTGCATACTATTCGCTTGGTTAGCGCGACCCGCCTTGGGCCAGGTCGCTGGGTGAGGGCACAAAAGTCCCGCTCCTACCCAAGCGCGTTTTTGCCAAATGGCAAAAAGCTTTCTAGCGAATGTTCTTTCTTATCCGGCTCAACGACGACTGGGTCATGCCCAAATAAGAGGCCAGGTAAGCCAGCGGCACCCGGTTAGCGAGCTGCGGATACATCGTTAGAAAAGACGTGTAGCGGGCGGCAGCGTTCTGGGCCACCAAGGGCTGGACGCGTTCCAGCTTCGCGCGCATTGCCTGCGCAATCATTTTCTGCACGATAGTTTCCCAGGCTGGGATAAGATGGGCGAAAGCATGCCACTGCCGGGTAGTAAATACCACGAACTGGCAATCCGTAAGGGCCTGTACCAAACAGGCCGACGGGGTATCCGCGCATTCCACCTTCCGAATATCGAGGAGCAACTGCCCCTCCTCAATGAAATATTGGGTCAACTCGTCGCCCTGCTCGGTGTAAGAGCAAATCCGCAGCACGCCCGCTTCCACAAAGCCCACCTGATGCGCCGCAAAGTAGTCTCCCTTGCGCAAAGTGAGGCGGGTGGCGTGTTGGGCCAATATGTCTTGCTGCGGCGGGGTTAAGTGGCCAAACTGCGACACATAGGCGAAAAACTCATTCATAGCCCGAAAACAAGGCCCACCGGCCGAAGGTTGCGAGCTGGAAAATAGAGCTAGATTAGCGTGATTTCTCGCCCCGTTGCAAAGAGAAATCCATTCAGAGGTTTTAGGATTGTTTGCTTAATAAGACGTCCGTATGAACAACTTATCCAAATACCCAAGCGCTAGCGAATTATGCAAAAAACAGGCTGATTCGGTACAGACAACTCGTTTAGTAATCAAAGCACAATTAAGGCTTCTTCATGCTGGTTATCATATGAGTCATTGGTTATACTAACGAACTACGCAGGCGGCCGATAGGCTGTTTTTAGCGACCTACTTAACTTGAGCAGTATATCCAGGCGTTATCTCAGCAGTTTGTGTGGCAGTAGGCCAGTGTGCCGCCGAAATAGACGAGCAAAATGCTCGGTGCTGTGGTAGCCAACTGCCCGAGCTACCTGAGTGACACTCAAGCCCTCTTGCCCGAGCAGGCGTTGCGCCCGCTTTATGCGCTGACCAATCACGTACTGATTTAGACTAAGGCCAGTGGATTGCTTGAAAACGCGGCGGAAATGGTAGGCGCTCATGCACGCCACGGCGGCTAAGCTATCCAGCGTTATGGTTGCCAGTAGTGTGTATAAAGGCTGCTGCGTTGTGCCGCAGCCCCACTGTTCAGTCACCTACTGGGGTGCACGACCGGTGATGTGGATTGCCCCCGTAGAAGTAGGACAATTTTCGGCCCGAACGCTCAACTAGTTTAGACCTAGGTAGCACTTGGGCTTGCTTTATTAAGAGCGCACGCATGCGCATTATCAACTCCCTTTGAAGGCGTAAAGGTGGTGTTATAAGAGTACCGTGTCTTCCGGGCTAGCGGGTAAGGCCGCCCGATGTCGGCCGCCCCACTCGTGCAGCTGTTGTAAAACAGGAATCAGTTCCACGCCGCTCGCCGTCAGGGCGTACTCCACGCGGGGCGGCACTTCGGCATAGACCGTCCGGGTCACAATACCAGCGGCCTCCAACTCCCGCAGCTGAAGCGTCAGCATCCGTTCCGTACTGGCCGGAATCTTTCGTCGCAACTCGCTGAAGCGCAGAGTATCTGCCCGAAGATGATTAATAATCAACATCTTCCAGCGTCCGCCGACCAAGGCCGCCGCATACGTCAGGTTGCACGAATCGAGGCAACGCCGATTCTGACTATTGGTAGAGGATTCTTTCGCGCGGGCCATCACGTACATTTTTGTTAGTACCCCACAATGGGCAGTATACCATTCAAAAATACGATAGCCTCACGTGCTTTGTGCCCCGCTTGCGCCAACCAGCTCAGCCAGAGACCAGCCCAACAAACGCTAAGTACTCGGCTAGCTTGACGCAGCCAGGCAAGATTCTATTAACAAGCCGCTTTCCGTACGATGTCATCCTTACCCCCCTACATCAACGCCATTGTAGTAGACCAAGCCACTACTGCCAGACTTTCTATTCGCCCCTTTCCCCTCACCCTGCCGGCACCAGGCGAGGTAACTATCAAGGTCACGGCCATCTCGCTCAACCGGGGCGAAACGAGGCGGGCCCTCACAAGCACCCCCACCGGTACCCGGCCCGGCTGGGATTTTGCCGGCTATCTCGTGGACACAAACCACGTGGCCCAGGCCCCGGCGGTGGGCACGCGAGTCGTCGGGCTGCTACCGATTGGGGCCTGGGCCGAGGTAGTCCACGCACCCCTGAACGCGCTGGCCGTCATTCCGACCGGCATTACTGACGCGCAGGCGGCTAGCCTGCCCATGGCCGGCCTAACGGCCCTGCATGCGCTCCGCAAGGGGGGCCTGCTGCTCGGGCGCAAAGTATTGGTGAATGGCGCGACCGGGGGCGTGGGGCAGTTGGCTATTCAACTGGCGGCCACGGCCGGGGCGCGGGTATACGCCCATATTCGCCAGGAATCCCAGCGCCCCCTGGTGGAAACCGCCGGAATGGAGGGCATCATTGTGGGGCCAACCCTTGCCGCCGCACGGGAGGCCGGGCCCTTTGACCTGATTATTGATTCGGTTGGGGGCTCAGCCTTGACGGCGGCCGTGACGATGCTCAAGCGGCGAGGTACCTGCGTCAGCTTTGGGGCCTCGGAAGGGGAGCCCGCCAGCTTCGACAGCTGGGCCTTTTTTCAAGCACCGGGGGCCTCGGTGCAAAATATGATAATATTCGATGACCTCGCCGCCACGGAGCCGGCGGCCGAAGGTCTGGGTATCCTGCTGCACCTGATGAAGCAAGGGGTATTGCAGCCGCACATCGGTCTGGAAGCCCCGTGGACCGATGTGGCTACGGTCGCGCAACAGTTACTTCAGCGAGGAGTTACTGGCAAAGCTGTCCTGCACCTCCCACGTTGAGAAGAAGCGTCCTGACCACAAGGGTAAGGTCTTGCC